>JAUUNK010000415.1 GCA_030844565.1 Bacteroides ovatus | reverse complement strand
AAATCTTGCAGAAGAATGGATTACAGATGAAGCATTTAAGGTTGAAAATGAAGTAAAGGAATGTTATCTAACGGACGAAGGTGCAAAAGTATTTGTACCAATAGCACAACACGATTTCTTACAAAGCATTAAACTTCAATCTATAAGTTTTGTACTTATCAAAAACGATGAAAATCCGTTGGTTGAGTTGTATTTAGAGTGTAATCCCGATTACTTTTTGGGACATATTATTCTTTGTCGTTTTATGAACTCTAACCCCGTTCTTTATAAATGTTGTGGTTTAGAGGGATAATTAAGTTATTAACGAGAAAAGATAACGTCTTACGCCGTTCCTTTTCAAACCATGTTTGCCCTGCATGGGCAACAACTATAGGGTGTAAGTCCCGAACGAGCCTTGATAGTGGGAATCGTTAGCCAAGGGCAAGGGTGTCCACCGTGAGGGGAATCCGAAGGAAGCCGGAGGCAAAGTCCCGGTCTGACGCACAGAAACCGGATATAAGGCATGTACAAGTGGACGAATCTGCATGGCAAGATGAAGTCCGATAACTATCCGAAACTTGTATATGTAAATTCGGCAGATGGATGGGATGAAAGTTGTTGTTCTTAACGGGGGAGGTCTTCCGGACACGTATTCGTAACAGGCGTGGTTGAAACAAGATTTGTCGGAAGAAGTCAGCAGATTCCATAGTAGCTCCCGACTGCCGGAGTGAAGGGATGAACATTAAACGGTCTGACAACTATGTATTAAGAGAGATGCGTCGAAAGCAGCCAACCCCGAAAGGGGGCTTCCTGTCGAGAGAGTATGTTGGAAACAGAAAGGGCGACAGATAAGTGCATAGCATTCTCTTGCATATATGGAAGAATATGACCAAGTGTATAACATAATAAATAAACAGAAATAGTATGCTCGAAGAAATATTGAGTGCCGAGAACATGAGAGCCGCCTACAGGCAGGTCGTTTCCAACAAGGGAGCGGCAGGCATTGACGGTATGGGTGTGGATGAACTCCACGCCTACTTATGGAAGAACTGGTCTGCCATCAAGTCGCAGATACAGCATGGCACATATATTCCCTGTGCAGTCCGCAAGGTGGAGATACCGAAGCCCAACGGAGGAAAACGTATGCTGGGCATACCTACCGTTACCGACCGCCTGATACAACAGGCAATAGCCCAAAGGCTGAACTTGCTGTATGACGGAAGTTTCAGTGAGAGCAGTTTCGGTTTTCGTCCGGGACGCTCTGCCCACCAAGCTGTGGAAAGTGCGCTGGAATACTTTGAAAACGGAAAGCGTAAGGTGGTAGAGATGGATTTGGAAAAGTTCTTTGACCGTGTGAATCACGACAGACTGATGTCCATCCTCTGTGAACGTATTACGGATAAGCCATTACTGAAACTTATCCGACGATACCTGCAAGCAGGTATAATGGAGGGTGGTTTGGTCAGCCTGCGCACGGAGGGAACTCCACAAGGCAGTCCGCTAAGTCCCATACTCTCCAACATCCTGCTTGACAAGCTGGACAAAGAGCTGGAGAAACGGAAATTGAGCTTTGTCCGGTATGCGGATGATTGCAGTATCTATGTCGGAAGCCAGTGTGCAGCGGAAAGGGTATTACAGAGCGTTACACGATTTCTGGAAGATAAGCTCCTCTTACGCGTAAACCGTGAGAAAAGTAAAATCAGCCGACCCGACCAATGTCATCTGCTTGGCTTCGGTTTCCGTTACAAGAAAGGCGGTTGCATACCACGTGTATCTGAACGTCCGAAAGAACGTCTGAAAGAGAAGATTCGTGCGATAACCAAACGCAACCGTGGTATCAGCATACAGCAGGTGCTGGAAGAGTTGAACATGGTTACACGGGGACGGATAAACTACTTCCGTATAGCCGGATGCAAAACCTTCCTTGCAGGGTTGGACGGATGGATACGGATTCGATTGCGAACCTACATTTGGAAACAATGGCAGTTTGTCCGTACACGCATCAAGAAACTGAAACAGTTTGATATACCCGAATGGGTTGCACTGACGGTAGCTAAAACTCGGAAAGGAGCTGTACGTATCGCTTCCACAGCGTTGAGTACAATCATGACGAGTGAATATCTGAAAGGACTTGGCTTTATACCCATGTCCGAATATTATTATGTTAGAACATCATGTTTAATGAACCGCCGTGTACCGAACGGTACGCACGGTGGTGTGAGAGGTCGAAACGGGAAATAATCCCGTTTCTCCTACTCGATTAGTAACAATTAGAGCAAAAACTTATGTACGAAGAATTTTTAAGTCAGAATATGGAATGTGCAAGGCAGGTAGTGGATAATGCTTTCCTTGCAAAGTATGCTAACACAGCTCCTAAAGAGTTGATTGCCCTATGGCAAGAAGTCGGTTTAGGTATATTCTGTAACGGGCTGTTCCGTGTTGTATCTCCTGATGATTATCAGGATTTTGTAGATACATATATCGAGG
>JAUUNK010000080.1 GCA_030844565.1 Bacteroides ovatus | reverse complement strand
CGTGCTTCACTGAATCGCTCACTGCATTAGTCATTGCCTTGTATTGGTCGATAGTGGTTGCATTGGCGGCTTTCATTTCTGCCATAATCTTATCGGCTTTCTTATCTTTAAGAATCTCGGCTCTCAACTGACCTTGTACCTGCTTCAACGAACGGTATCCCTCGGGAGTGATGCCTGCTACGCCTACTACAATCATACGATCGCTTTCGCCACACTCATACAAACCAGACACATCACCCGGTTTAGCATCGAACGCCCATCTCAAAGCCTCTTTTGTGCCCCGGATGCCACCGATACCATGTGCCGAACTATACAGGTCATTTCTTTCGAGTAGTTTATATCCGGCTTCTTCGGCGTTAGCAACCAATTTATCAAGAGTAGGATTAGCAGCGATGAACTGGCTGAAGTCATTATAAGCACGGTTATAAGTCTCTTTGCTAAATTCAACAGGACGCTTGATAACCGCTACTTTATATTTATCTTTTACGGCTTTCTTATCAGTTACTTGAAGAATGACATTTACCTGGCCCAATTCAAGATTTGCCAACTCCTTCACCCCTGTATTATTGATAGCGGCAATGTATTTCAAGTTCTCACCTTCCAACGGAGCATTTTCATAATTAGCAGAAGAAATCCAGTTAGCTTCTCCAGTCTGACCATATTTCTTAGCAAGCTCGGCAAAGTCAGCTCCACCCTTAATAGCATTGTAGATACTGTCAGCCAATGTTTTCGTCTTAGCAGGATCTTCACTCATAACCTGAATCTGACGGAAACGGATAGAATCGGCAGCAGCCGTCTTAGAAAGAATTTTAAATGAATTGATTGTATTATCCGCACCATTGTAATAAGGTCCGTATACTTCTCCTATCTTAACTGAATCCAGACGAGCTACGACGTCTGCGGGAAAAGCAGTCTTGTTATAGTAGAGGTCGATATAAGGATATTCAGAACCTGTGGAACGGATGAAAGTGGTGTAATCACTTTGTGTCTCAGCCAACTGGTTCGTATACTCTGTTACTTCGCTTTCAATCGCTGCACGGTCTGCATCGCTGGCAGTCACCTGAACATCGATGTAACGAATATCACGTGTCTCTACATATTGCTTGAATTGTTCTTTCTTCTTGTTATAGAGGTTTTTCAATTCAGACTCCGTAACGGTAAGCGTAGAATCCACTACAGATGAATAAGGAACAGCAGCCAACAGCAGATCATATTGGTTTACTCGCGCATCGAAGGCATCTTGTGCTTCTACGGGGTTGGACAAAAGAGCTTTGGACACCAATGCCTGATATTTTTCTGCCAAACGGCTTTCGATAAGAGTCTTTTGGATAAATGACCACACCTTGTACATAGACTGGTATTGCTCAGCATACTGCGTAGGCAAGGTCTTCAAATCCATTTTTGCATATTCTGACAAAAATTTCTTCAACATATCTTTATCAAAAGCACCAGTCTGAGGGTTACGGAAAGGAGTGCGTTGTAACATCGGGTGAACTCCTGCATCGATGATAGACTGAATTTCAGCTTTCGATACGGTGAGTCCCAATTCTTTAGCTTCCTTTTCAATCAATTTATTGTTTACGTATGTACGCCATACTTCATCTCTCACCTGATTAGTTTGCTCGTCGTTCAGGGCATTCAGACCTTGAGTGAGCTTAATCACTTCTGTATATTCTTCTACCAATGCCTGATAATCTTGAGCGGAGAGTGCGTCTCCGTGCACTTCACCAACGTCGTGTGATTGGTGTGGCTGAAGTACTTTCCATGCGTCACCCGCAATGAAAGCAAACAGCGCCAAGCCAATAACAATCACCAATAGTGGTCCTTTCGACCGAATGTTTTGTAATGTTGCCATTTTGATTAATACGATTTATTTGTTTATTATTATTTTTTCCTTTGTCGTTTTAGCGCACGAAGATACAAAAAATGCTAATACGCATCTATTTATTAGCTAAAAATTTATGGATATAGACCATTTATTCCATTACTTTCAGCCGTACAAGCTCAATCTTAGTCGCTGTCACTTTAATTATTTTGAATTGATAGTGCTCTACTGTTATAAGTTCGTGCAGTTTAGGGAAGCTCTGGTAACGGCTCAATATAAGCCCTCCCACAGTCAGATATTCATCCGATTCGGGCAATTCCAATCCAAACATTTCATTTACTTTTTCTATTTCGAGACGTCCCGAAAGGACATATTCTTTATCACCAATCTCTTTACAGATATAAGAAGTATTATCGTGTTCGTCTTCTATATCTCCGAAAATCTCTTCTACCAGGTCTTCGAGCGAAACTATACCGGCAGTTCCTCCGAATTCATCCACCACCACTGCTATGGTCTTCTTTTGTTGCATAAACAGCTTCATGAGCTTATGAGCTGCCATTGTCTCGGGAACAATAGGAACCTCTTTAACGTTTTTCCGCCAATCTTTCGGATTACGGAACATCTCCGATGAATGAATATAGCCTATAATGTTATCTATATTACCATCGTATACTATAATTTTAGAAATGCCGGACTCTACAAAGCGATTCATCAACTCCTCCAAAGAAGTGGTCACATCTACTGCTACGACTTCGGTGCGGGGCACAATGCAGTCACGGATCTTGATGGTAGAAAAATCCAGCGCATTCTGGAATATCTTTACTTCTGTATCGAGTGTTTCCTGACTCTCGGAATTATCAATACCTGATTGCACGAAATAGTCCAAGTCTACTTTACCAAACGCCTTGGCAGAAGCTTCTTTATTAATTTTCATTCCAAAGAGGCGAAGAAATAAATAGGACAGACCGGACGACAATTTAGAAATAGGATAGAGTACAATATAACAGATAAAAAGCGGGAGGGCAAAAATGTTCAACACCAGGTTGGGGTTGATTTTAAACAAAGTTTTGGGCAAAAATTCTCCAGTTACCAAGATAATTAATGTAGAGATGACCGTTTGCACCAGCACCATTAAAAAATGATTGGATATAAAACCGGAAAGCAGGTTATCACCTATAATCTGCGCCATCAGAATACCGTAAATAACCAGAGCTATATTATTTCCTACCAACATGGTGGAAATAAAATCATTAGGATTTTTAAAGAAAAGGGATAAAATACGATAGGAAATTCCTCCTTTGCGCTCCATCTCAAACCGCAGTTTGTCAACGGACACAAAAGCTATCTCCATACCGGAGAAGAAGGCTGAAAAAGCCATTGTTATCAAAAGGTAAACAAAAATGCTCATAATTATCTCAAAGAGTCTTTTTTCAGCGAATCGGCTGGTGCAGTTCCGGCATTCTCGTCTACATAGAAAGTGCCTTCAATATTATGTATGACATATTTAGTCATCTGCTGGTTGGAGTCGAACCCATGTCCCATAATAATCCGATCGGGCTGTTCGATACGTATAAATTCATCAGAATACACCTTTTGCGTAGCCTGGTTCCAATAAAGAAGTTCGGTGTTGAAACGTTCTCCTTTCAGGTTCTTAATGTCTACATGTCCAATGAGCTTCCAAAGCTTCTGTTTATCATAATAATAGGCAGTATCTGCTTTGATGCTGGCTTCCACATTAAATACAGAGTCGAACTGCTCCAGATAAACACCTTTCTCAAATGCCCAATAAGAAGGGTTCTTGCGGTCGTAGACCAGCCACTCTTCCGTATTCACCCGGTAGCGTGTCACCCCGGAATCGGAAATCAATGTAGTGACTCCCACTGTCTTCATGACAGGCAAGGAATCCCTCTCGGTAATGGCTTCGCCCACAGCCTTTTTCTTTCCATCGCAAGCAGAAAATAAAAGAAGCATAACAATTGCTCCAAAGGCAATTGTTATGCTCAAACGCTGATAAAATATAGTGTTACCTAATTGGTGCGACATAATTATCTAATCGTTGTAGTCTCTCCAATCCAGCCACCGATAGTGATACGGTCTCCGGATTTATACCCCAACATGAAGAGGTCTTTTGTCTGCGGAGTGTGGCGGGCATACGTAGAAATCAGCTTATTCGCTTCTTCTGCTACGCTCGGGTCAACAGCTTTTGCTCTCTGCAATTTGTCAATAACGGCAAAATAAGTACACTTATTCAAAGCGGGCTCATCGCTCCAGTTAGGACTGGAAGCATACAGGTTCGCAATTAGGATATAAGGAGCGCCATAGTTTTCATTGTAACCGATAGCTTTCTGGCAATAAGTTCTTGCCTGAGACAACTTCTTGGCAGAAGCCAATATAGCAGCAGCGGCATACGCTTTCTCAGCTTTCTTTGCATTGTCCGGTTCAAGATTAATAGACTCATCGAAGAATTTCACAGCACCTTCAATATCGCCTTTCTTATAGGCCATATATGCACATCCTACAGCAGCATCAGCGGTCGGTTCCATCTGATAAACATACAAAGAAGCTTGCAGATAAGTATCGCTCTCGGTACACTTCATCATCTTCATGATGTCAATCACTTTTTTCAGATACTCTAAATCCGTCTTATTGGTTTCTACCTTCGGACCGTAGATGCTTTGCAAAGACTCACAGTCGGCAGCACCACTCTTGATAAACAGAGCCACTAGGTTTTCTTTTACCGTCTGATAGCTTTGCTTGATGTTTTCCTTCTGCGTGGCAGCCACAGCATCGTCTGCATACTGTGTAGCACTCAGATAATCCTGGATAAACTGTTCTTTATGAGAGTCATCTGCTTTTAGCTTATTCAAAGACATTTCAAGAAAGTAATGCAATACAGCAGCAGGAGATTCACCCTTCACTGCATTCACCGATTGACTAAACCATTGATAAGCTTGATTGACATCAATGCTGGGAGCGAACGCAATGTAGTCCACAGCTTTGATACCTAATGCTTCATCAGCAGAAGACACTTTCACGCCTTTTGCCAAGAATTCAGGAGTATATTTGATACGCAGGTCATGCGCAGCCATCAATTCATCAAAGTATTTTTTATAATCAGCAGAATTTCTATCTTGTATCTGGCCTAAAATTCCCTTCAAGAGTTTAAATCCGTCCGTAAATGTGTAAAAACGGAGTGTCGGACAATTATCTAATACAGTCTTCCATGGTGTGTACGCTTCTTTGAAGTTGCCCGCTTTCACGGCTTCATGAGATACACTACTACTTGCAATGCAAATACTGTCGTTCTGTGCTACCACACTCGTTGCTCCCACGGAAAGAAACAACACAGTCACAAGCGTTTTAATTTTCATTGTATCTAAATTTTAGTTGTTATTATAATCATTGTCTATTCTCTTCTCTCTCTTTTTTCTTTTTATTATTAATAAATTAATTATTCCACTTTCCGTTTTTGGAACCAACGTTCATTGAACGTAATTCCTATGCTAAGGCGGAAAATGTTTTCATCCAGCATATTGGTCTCCAACCCTTTTACCCGAACAAACTGGGCCGTTAAGCTGACAATGGAACGCGAACGCGGCAAAGGCAAACCGAAACCGGCAGACACACCATATTCACGAGATGCTCTCTTACCATCTATCTTGTAGTAAGGAGTCGTATAATAACCTCCCAAGCGATATTTCACATGTGCCAAATAAGAACGCCCCAACGGGTTAGGTATGTATTCCGCACCTACTGCAACGCGTGATTGGTCACAGAAAGCATGGGAATCATTCATGTACGAAACGTTTCCCCATTTCTGCAAACTATAATCCACACCCACCGTCAGACGGTTATCATACATATAAGTCAAACCAACACCAAAAGTATTGGGTACACCAAAAGTAGCGGTAGTATCCTTTACTGTGGTCGTACTGGCTTGTGTCTGAATATAAGCATCATTGTTCAAGTTATGTTTCGGAGAAAATACCACTCCCACGGTCATAGCATGCTTTTTACTAAAGTCATAAGTGTATTGTGCTCCAAAATCCAGCTTATAGTCAGTAATCGACACTCCTGTTTGTTCTATATACGAGTATGCAGACGAATTGGCGGGATAAAGCATAGCAAGTGTACGATTTATATCTCCCCACAAATAAGAAACGTTTGCTCCTATAGAAAGATTCTTCATCACCTTAAAACCCAAACCGACATACAACTGATGTAATCCTCCGTCGCCACTCAAGGTTTTAACCGCTGCGGGTGTAGTCGACGTAGCGCTTTCACTACCACTCACCGAATATCCTACGCTCGAAAAAGGTAGCAACCCGATGCTCATCGCCATCCAAGGACGCATGCGAAACTGCATAGCCAGATAATCAAAGCTTGAATTTTTAGCATTCTGCTTCAGGATTCCGTTACTAAAGTTCGCATTCTGCAAGCTTACACCTCCTTCAAATAAAAAAGTCAACGAATCAATAGCTGTATAAGAAGCAGGATTTACCGGATTAATTTGTGAACCATCTCGCAACCCGAAAGCTACTCCCCCCATCGCTTTACTGTTTCCAAAAGACTGATTGGACAAATCGCCATAGCCATATCGTGTATAGGGAGAGTTTGTATTATTCTGAGCGACTGCCACTTCGGCAAGTATTGTGAGCAGAAGCACACAAATTGTCTTTTTAAATCCTACCATTATTAAAGTTTAAAATTCTATTTAATCCTTTCAACACTAAAAATCTATCTGCAAAGATGACACTTTTTAAGTTCGTATCAAAAGAAAAATCATCTCCGCCCGTTAAAAAAACCAAAAGTTCAGGATATTTATGCTTCAGTGCGGCTATATAGCCTGAAATCTCATACTCTATCCCTTTCATCACTCCTGCACGTATAGCCGTTTCGGTGTCCTGTCCCAGGGGAAGTTCGCGTCCCTGAGCTTCGACAAGAGGCAAACGTCCGGTAAACAAATTCAAGGCTCTGAAGCGCATCAGCATACCGGGAGAAATATTACCGCCATGATACCTGCCGGACGAATCTATAAACTCGTAAGTGATGCAGGTCCCGGCGTCAATTACCAACATATCCTTTTTGGGAAACTGGGCCTGGGCACCCACCACGGCTGCCACCCGGTCATATCCCAATGTATCGGGAGTTTTATATAAATTGACTATCGGCAAAGGCGTTTCATGATTCAGCCACAACAAAGGGAACGGCAAAGAAGCCAACTGTTTTGTCACCGTCTTATTCAAATCGATGACGTTAGCCACGATTCCCTTATCCACCGAATAACACTTGCAAAGCGCTTTCAGACAGTCCAAAGACCGATTGGAAACGGTTTGCACTTCAGCCATTACATCTCCGTCAAAAATGGCTACTTTGGCCGCTGTATTTCCTATGTCAATTATTAAATTCAATCTTCATTACTTTTTTTGGTGGGCACAAAGGTAAAGCAAAGAAATGGGAAATCACGAAAAGTTGACTGCATATTTTTCAGATATTCTCATAAAAAACGCTTCCCCTGGGGAGAATCAACTTCTCCCCAGGGCTTACGAGAAATCTCCCCAGGGCTCAGCCCGGTTATCCCCCGGGCTCAAACAAGTTCATCCCCTGACTCATATCCGCTTACCCGCGGACCGACGGGAAAAGGCACGTTAGCCAAGTTTTTTTGTTTGTGCCCAAAATAGTAGCGGCGGCAGTTTTTCCTTTCTTTTTTGAATACTATTGCTGCTGTTGTATTTCAACAGTAGTAAGAGTATTCTTATATTAACTTACCTTTACTTGGTTAAGTTTTGGTTTTTAGCCCGTGGTGGCGGGCGTTTCAGACGTTTTTTTATATGTCTTTTTGCACACACATTTTTTTCGGTAGTTTTCCGCAGGTTTTCCCCTACTTTTCCTGCAAGTCAACCGTCGTTCCATCGCAGGTAAAGTCTGGGTTATCCCACTTACTTTTTTCAGCCGGATAACCATTTATTCAACGATTGTGGGAAAATTATGGTTTGTAAGTGTTATCTTTGCCACACGAATAATAAAAATGTTTTTTTGATGAGACACGCCATTATATATACGCTTTTCTCTGCATTCCTGCTTTTCCTTCCCGCTGCGCCTGCCACAGCTTCGGGCAACGACTCCATCCGCCTAAGCCTGCTCACTTGCGCTCCGGGCGAAGAAATTTATTCTCTGTTTGGTCATACTGCCATCCGCTATGAAAACATTTCGCAAGGCATCGACATTGTGTTCAATTACGGCTTGTTCAGTTTTAACACCCCCAACTTTATCCTTCGCTTTGCTCTGGGGCAGACAGACTACCAGCTAGGAGTGACGGATTACGCCCGCTTCGCTGCCGAATATGCTTTTCTAGGTCGAAGTGTGTGGCAACAAACTCTCAACCTTACGGCAGAAGAAAAAGAAAAACTTATCGACTTGCTGCAAACCAACTACCGCCCGGAGAACCGGATATACCGATATAACTTCTTTTATGACAACTGCGCCACCCGTCCGCGGGATAAGATAGAAGAATGCATCCAGGGGAAAGTGGTATATCCCAGTCTTGGTTCCGAGGGCAGTCTGTCTTTCCGTGACATTGTGCACCAATATACGCAAGGGCATCCATGGTCCAGGTTTGGTATAGATTTATGTATAGGCAGTGAAGCCGACCGCCCCATCACTGAATACCAAATGATGTTTGCCCCTTTCTACCTGAAAGACTTCTTTGAAAAAGCACACATTGAAAGCGGAAATACGGACAGACCGCTGGTGGCAACCACTGAAAAAATAGTAGATGCCCTCTCAAACGATGCAGACAAGGCGTGGTATCCCACCCCTCTCCAATCTGCTTTACTGTGGTTTATGTTCATAGTTGCATTTACCATTTACGGCATTCGAAAAGGTAAAAGCCTATGGGTGCTCGACCTCGTCTTATTTGCTATGGCGGGGCTTGCAGGTTGCGTACTTGCCTTTTTGGCACTTTTTTCAGAGCATCCCGCTGTCAGTTCCAATTACTTATTGTGGATTTTCCATCCGGGACAACTTTTCTTCCTTCCCTTTTTCATTTATAAAGAACGAAAAAGGAAGAAATCATGGTATCATCTCTTGAACTTTTCGGTTTTAACACTTTTTATAGTGCTTTTTCCTCTAATTCCTCAAAGAATTGACTTGGCAGTCGTACCTTTGGCACTCAGTTTGCTTGTACGTTCAGCAAGCAATTTGATTTTGACATATAAAAAGAAAAAATGAAAGGACTATTAACTTCTCTTATTACCGTACTGACGTTTACCGGACTTCAAGCCCAGCCGCTTCCTGCTACTCCTAAATTGGTAGTAGGGCTTACTATCGACCAGCTTCGTACGGACTATCTTGAAGCCTTCTCTTCGCTATATGGCGAAAAGGGGTTCAAACGTCTATGGAAAGAGGGAAAAGTTTTTAGCAATGCCCGTTATACATTTGGCGGAATAGATCGCGCTTCGGCCGTAGCAGCTATCTATACCGGCGCTACTCCCTCCCTGAACGGAATTGTTGCTAACCATTGGCTTGACGCTTCCACGTTACGGCCTGTACAGTGTACGGACGATACGTCATTCATGGGATATTATACGGAAGAGAATAGTTCGGCGTCCCAATTACTGACCTCTACTATCGCTGATGAACTCAAAATAGCCACTCAAGGCAAAGGACTCGTGTATGCCATTGCTCCATTTCGTGAAGCAGCCATTCTGGCAGCCGGACACGCCGGCAACGGAGCCTTCTGGCTCAACCCCAATACGGGAAAATGGAGCGGAAGCACTTATTATGGTGAGTTTCCTTGGTGGATGAGCCAATATAACGACCGGAAAGCATTGGATTTCCGCATTGCCAATATCACTTGGACCACCGTCTATCCCCGTGGTATGTACAATTTCCTGCCGGAATGGAGGGATGTTGTGTTCAAATATAAATTTGACGACGACCGCAACAATAAATATAGAAGACTGATAACCAGCCCATTTGTCAACGACGAAGTAAATGCCTTGGTGGAAGAGGTGCTGGATAAAAGCACCATCGGGAGCGATGACATTACAGATCTGCTTGCTCTCACTTATTATGCCGGAAACTATGCCAATAAGTCCGTACAGGAATCTGCCATGGAACTTCAGGATATGTACGTCCGCTTGGACCGTAGCCTCGCCGCCCTTTTGGAAATGATTGAGAAAAAGGTAGGATTGCAAAATGTTCTCTTTTTCATTACTTCCACCGGTTATACGGATGCCGAAAGGACAGACCACGGTACGTACAGGATACCCGGCGGAGAATTTCACCTCAACCGGTGTGCCGCCCTGCTCAATATGTATCTGATGGCAACCTATGGAGAAGGGAAATATGTAGAAGCTTATTATGACCAACAGATTTACCTCAATCATAAATTTATTGAAGAGAAACAGCTTAACCTATCAGAAATACAGGATAAAGCCGCAGACTTTCTGATGCAGTTTAGCGGAGTGAACGAAGTTTACTCCGGACACCGCTTATTGTTGGGGACATGGACACCGGACATTTATCTGGTACGCAACAGCTTTCACCGCAAACGGTCGGGCGACCTGCTAATTGACGTCCTCCCCGGATGGAGCATCCTTGACGACAACGGTGCTGAGACCCGGGTGGTGAGATATGCTCCAAACCCTACCCCGCTGATTTTCTGGGGAAGTTCTCTGAAACCTGCGGTTATAGATACACCGGTAACCGTAGACCATATTGCTCCTACTGTCACCCATTTCATGAGAATACGGGCACCAAATGCTTGCAAAGTGGGACCACTCACTGACATCCGGTAAAACAAATCAGAGAAAAAGAAAGCGTAAAGTATTCCTAAATCAGTATTTTAATGTAACTTTGCGCTCAATAATTCAGTTAACAACAAAAAAGCATATTATTAATGGGATTTAATGAAATTTTAAGCTCGATATTCGGAAACAAATCCACACGAGACATGAAAGAAATCAAACCCTGGGTAGAAAAGATAAAAAATGCCTACCCAGAGATTGAGATATTAGACAATGACGCCCTCCGTGCTAAAACCGGCGAACTTAAAAAATACATATACGAATCGGCCAGTGAAGAGCGGGCTAAAGTAGAAGAACTTAAAGCCAGCATCGAATCACTGGAACTGGAAGACCGTGAAGAAGTCTTTACTCAAATAGACAAACTTGAAAAAGAAATTCTTGAAAAATATGAAAAAGCACTGGACGAAGTACTTCCAGTAGCTTTCTCTATCGTAAAGGCTACAGCAAAGCGGTTCACGGAGAACGAAGAAATCGTAGTGACTGCCACAGACTTTGACCGCCAACTAGCTGCAACGAAAGATTTTGTCCGTATTGAAGGAGACAAAGCTATCTACCAGAATCACTGGATAGCAGGAGGCAATGATACCGTGTGGAATATGATTCACTATGATGTACAGCTCTTCGGAGGTGTTGTATTACATAAAGGTAAAATAGCCGAAATGGCGACAGGTGAAGGTAAGACTTTAGTGGCAACTCTACCTGTATTCCTAAATGCACTGACCGGAAACGGTGTTCATGTAGTAACCGTCAACGATTACCTGGCTAAACGTGACTCGGAATGGATGGGACCTCTTTATATGTTCCACGGATTGAGTGTGGATTGCATCGACAGACATCAACCCAACTCGGATGCACGCCGCCAAGCTTACATGGCAGACATCACATTCGGTACGAACAATGAATTTGGTTTTGACTACCTGCGCGACAATATGGCTATCAGTCCGAAAGACCTGGTGCAACGTCAGCATAACTATGCCATTGTCGATGAGGTGGACTCCGTGTTAATCGATGATGCCCGTACGCCGTTGATTATTTCCGGTCCGGTCCCCAAAGGAGACGATCAGCTTTTTGAAGTACTTCGTCCACTGGTAGAACGTCTGGTAGAAGCACAAAAAGGATTAGCGACCAAATATCTGACCGAAGCCAAACGCTTGATTGCTTCGGACGATAAGAAACAGGTAGAAGAAGGATTCTTAGCCCTCTATCGTAGCCACAAAGCGCTTCCTAAAAACAAAGCATTGATTAAATTCCTAAGCGAGCAGGGTATCAAAGCCGGTATGCTGAAAACGGAAGAAATCTACATGGAGCAAAATAATAAACGCATGCACGAGGTGACCGACCCACTGTATTTCGTTATTGACGAAAAGCTCAACAGCGTAGACCTGACAGATAAAGGTGTAGACCTTATTACAGGTAATTCCGAAGATCCCACTTTGTTTGTATTGCCCGACATCGCTGCACAACTTTCAGAACTCGAGAATGAAGCTGGGCTCACCAATGAACAAAAATTGGAGAAGAAAGATGCCTTGCTGACTAATTACGCCATTAAGTCGGAACGCGTGCATACTATTAACCAATTGCTGAAAGCCTACACTATGTTTGAGAAGGACGACGAATATGTAGTCATCGACGGACAAGTGAAGATTGTGGACGAGCAAACCGGACGTATCATGGAAGGACGCCGTTACTCCGACGGGTTACACCAGGCTATTGAAGCTAAAGAACGGGTAAAAGTAGAAGCCGCCACCCAGACTTTCGCAACTATTACTTTGCAGAACTACTTCCGTATGTACCACAAATTATCCGGTATGACCGGTACGGCAGAAACGGAAGCCGGAGAGTTCTGGGATATTTATAAATTGGATGTAGTGGTTATCCCGACCAACCGCCCTATCGCCCGTAAAGACATGAACGATCGCGTTTATAAAACAAAACGCGAAAAATATAAAGCCGTTATCGAAGAAATAGAACAACTTGTCAATGCCGGACGTCCGGTGCTGGTAGGTACTACTTCGGTAGAAATCTCGGAAATGCTGAGCAAAATGCTTGCCATGCGCAAAATTCCGCACAACGTATTGAACGCTAAGCTGCACCAAAAGGAAGCTGAAATCGTGGCTCAGGCAGGTATGAGCGGAACAGTTACCATTGCTACCAACATGGCAGGTCGTGGTACGGATATTAAGCTGAGCCCTGAAGTGAAGGCCGCAGGCGGTTTGGCTATCATCGGTACTGAACGCCACGAATCCCGTCGTGTAGACCGCCAGTTGCGTGGTCGTTCCGGACGTCAGGGAGACCCGGGTTCTTCTGTGTTCTTCGTATCATTAGAAGATGATTTGATGCGTCTGTTCTCTTCCGACCGCATCGCAAGTGTAATGGACCGGCTGGGATTCCAAGAAGGCGAAATGATTGAGCATAAGATGATTTCAAATTCTATTGAAAGAGCTCAAAAGAAGGTAGAAGAAAACAACTTCGGTATCCGTAAGCGCCTGCTCGAATATGACGACGTGATGAACAAGCAACGTACCGTAGTATACACCAAACGCCGCCATGCCTTAATGGGTGAACGTATTGGAATGGATATTGTAAATATGATTTGGGACCGTTGTGCCAATGCTGTAGAAAACAATGACTACGAAGGTTGCCAAATGGAACTCCTTCAGACTCTTGCTATGGAAACTCCTTTCACTGAAGAAGAATTCCGTAATGAAAAGAAAGAAGCGCTTGCCGATAAAGTGTTCAACCTTGCTATGGAAAATTTCAAACGTAAGACGGAACGCCTCGCCCAGATTGCCAATCCGGTTATTAAGCAAGTATATGAGAACCAAGGTCATTTGTATGAAAACATCTTGATTCCTATTACAGATGGCAAACGAATGTATAACATTTCGTGTAACCTGAAAGCTGCTTACGAAAGCGAATCGAAAGAAGTTGTAAAGTCCTTTGAGAAGTCTATCTTGCTACACGTGATTGACGAATCGTGGAAAGAAAACCTGCGCGAACTTGACGAGTTGAAACACTCCGTACAAAATGCCAGCTATGAACAAAAAGACCCGCTATTAATCTACAAGTTGGAGTCGGTTAATCTCTTTGATAGCATGGTAAACAAGATAAATAATCAGACGGTTTCCATCCTGATGCGTGGTCAGATACCCGTACCCGAAGCTTCCGGCGAAGAACAGGCTCCCCGCCGCGTAGAAGTGCGACAAGCAGCGCCAGAAACCCGGCAGGACAGAAGCAAATATCAAGAGCAGAAACAAGACCTCACCGATCCGCACCAACAAGCGGCTGCTCAACAGGACACGCGGGATACTGCTGCCAAACGTGAACCCATCCGGGCTGAAAAGACAGTAGGCAGAAATGACCCTTGTCCTTGCGGAAGCGGTAAGAAATATAAGAACTGCCACGGTAGAAATTCATAAGAAAACAAACCCTAACCTCAAAGCCTCAAACAGTTTTTAACTGTCTGGGGCTTTTTTATATACAACCAAAGTAGTACATTTGTTTCCAACTGATAAAAAGACGAAATTATGAAAAGATGTGCTTCTATTATGATAGTCTTGTGCACGTTGATGCTAACCGCTTGCCAGAGTATCGAACAACTTTCTATTGACTATATGTTACCCGCAGAAGTATCCTTTCCAGAAGATTTGAAAAGGGTGGGAATTGTGAATAATGTCAATCCCATACCGGATAACAAATTATTGCTGGAAAAAGGGACTCCCCGCGAAAAAGAAGGAGAGATAAGTCGCGATGTAATTTATAGCGAAGGCAAAGCAGCAACTGCCACGAATGCTTTAGCACATGCCATTGCAGATCAAAACTATTTCGAAGAAGTTATTATCTGTGACTCTGCACTGAGAGCAAACGACCATTTTGCCCGCGAAACCACCCTAACGCCGGAGGAAGTACAGCAACTCACACAGACTCTTAATGTCGATTTCATCATCGCCCTCGAAAACCTGCAACTAAAAGCCACCAAACTAGTTCGTTACATCCCTGACTGGACATGCTTTCAAGGGACAATAGATATGAAAGTATATCCAAGCGTGAAAGTATATCTCCCCAGCCGACGCAGCCCGTTGGTGATTGTAAACGCCACCGACAGCATCTTTTGGGAGGAACTGGGAGTCACACAAGCCCTGCTCCATGCCCATCTCATCACCGACTCCGAAATGATTGAAGAAGCTTCGGACTTTGCCGGGACCGTTCCTGTGAAGCATCTGTTGCCTTATTGGAAAACAGCCAATCGCTACCTCTATACCAACGGTTCTGTCAACATGAGAGACGCCGCCGTCTACGTACGGGAAAACTCCTGGGCTAAAGCTGCCGCCCTTTGGGAAAAAGAGTTCAATTCCGTCAAAAGTAAGAAAAGAAAGATGTATGCAGCCTCCAACATTGCCCTTTATTATGAAATGAACGATAGCATTGAAGAAGCAGAAAAGTGGGCACTCGAGGCCCAAAGTCTTGCCCGGATAATAGATAAAGTAGATGAGAAAATCAAACGGCATGCTACCCTGACAGACCTTCCCAACTATTTCTCCGCCACTCTCTATGTCACCGAACTCAAACAGCGAAAAGACGCGATGTCCAAGCTAAAACTGCAAATGAAGCGATTTGATGACAATTTTTAAAGAAAATAGAGAGTGATTATTATTTTTTTTATACCTTTGAGCTAACAAAAAGAAGAACATCATGAAACTAACTCAGCAATCTAAGTCCGTTATTGAATCGGCCATTCAAAAAGCAGCCGGCCGATATGCTTCGGATAGGGAACAAACATCCGTAACCGATATTCATTTACAGCCGGATCAGACATCCGGTCATTTGATTATCTTCAACGACGAAGATGAAGAACTAGCAAACGTAATGGTAGAAGAACTTGCCACTTACGAAGGAGATGACTTTTACGAAGTAGTAGAGGCTCCCTTTCGCAACATCCTTACAATGATGAAAGAAGCAGGGAACTTTGATAAACTGAATATTCTGAAACCTTATTCCTTTGTCTTGGTTGACGAAGAAAAAGAAACTGTCTCCGAATTATTGTTGATAGACGACGACACTTTGCTTATCAATGACGAACTCCTGAAAGGACTCGACAAAGAGTTGGACGATTTCCTGAAAGACCTATTAGAAAAATAAGAAGCAAGGGAATCTGCACAAACTTAAATGCAGCCTGTTTATTTCTTCTTATAATCTTGCATAAAACCTTCCATAAGCCATTTGGCAAGTGCCTGCCGATTGGAACTTAATACAAACCTACGTTGATCAAAAGCGTTTTGAATGTTACCAAGTTCCACAAACATAGAGACAGGAGTTGTGTGAGACAGCACATAAAGATTGCGTCCGCTCACCGTTCCTGAAAATCCCCGATTGGGTTGATGTTTATCATACTTAGATTCAAAAGTCTCTTTCATGCAGTTCGCCAGGCGTTTGCTATCGGCTTTGCGGTTGGAGTGATAAAAAAAGACATCTGTTTGCTTTTTCTTACTGCGGCTGTCGAGATGGATAAAAATAGCACGGCAATATTTATAGTTCTTCCGGTCTTTTCGATATAAAGCATTGATTTTATCACATCGTTGCTGTAGCCTCTGGACTTGATTCAAAGGAATGGGGTCGCCCATACACGTCTCACGTTTGCTATTTGAGAGATAAGCATCTTCACGAATCCCATCTTTCGCGTCCTGAACCAGAATATGTACTTTTGCCCCTTCTTCCATCAAGGTGTGTGCCAGTCGCAAAGCAATATCATAGGCGTATTCATCTTCGTGAAGTTCATACTTACCAACCTTTCCAATAGCGCCGGGGTCCGGTCCGCCATGCCCGCTCACTATATAAAAACAAGCATTCGACAATCTGCTAGAAGTAACCTTCACATTCGCCATTTTCTTCCCGAAAAGAGGCTCATGTATGACTCCCTTTTTTCCCTTTCTATGATTCGTATCTATATCTTCCCTCTCTCCTTTCTGCACGGTGACAGTACCATTTTTGAGCGGAGGAATCACATAAGTTACTCCCAGTTTAAGAGACTCCCCTTTCCCTAACTTAGCTTTATTTAATGTCACAAAATCATCATAATACTTTTTAGGCGAGCGGTTATGACGCAGAAGTAAGGTAGAAATTCCATCCCCCGGTTTGGGAGTTACCTTCTGTTGCGACCACACTTTGGGAAGGTTAAAGAGAAAACAGCTTAGTAGCAGGAAAGAAAGGCGTAAAAAAGGGATACTTATCTGCATAGTTACACACTATTTAAAGGCATGGGTGATTATTTTTGCTTTTTCAATTGCAAAGATAGGTTTTTAATAGAAATATTTTCTCTACTTTTGCGCCGATATAACTTTTTTAAGATAATCACATTATAAACTCAATACGATTATGGCAAAACAATTTAAGCCCGAAACCCTGTGTGTACAAGCAGGATGGACTCCTAAAAAGGGCGAGCCACGCGTGCTGCCCATTTACCAAAGCACTACTTTCAAGTATGATACCAGTGAACAGATGGCACGTTTATTCGATCTCGAAGAAAGCGGTTACTTCTATACCCGGCTACAAAACCCCACCAATGATGCCGTAGCTGCAAAGATTGCTGCCCTTGAAGGAGGAGTAGGTGCAATGCTTACGTCCAGCGGACAAGCTGCCAATTTTTATGCCATTTTCAACATTTGCCAGGCAGGAGACCATTTTGTTTGTTCCTCGGCTATTTATGGCGGTACATTCAACCTTTTCGGAGTAACACTAAAAAAGCTGGGTATCGACGTCACTTTTGTGAGCCCCGACGCCAGCGAAGAAGAAATCTCCTCACTCTTCCGCCCCAATACTAAAGCATTGTTCGGCGAAACAATCTCAAATCCTTCTCTGGAAGTTTTGGATATCGAAAAGTTTGCCCGCGTAGCCCATAGTCATGGAGTACCTTTGATTGTAGACAATACTTTCCCTACTCCTATTAACTGCCGCCCCTTCGAATGGGGAGCGGACATCGTTGTTCACTCTACTACCAAATACATGGATGGACATGCCACCAGTGTAGGAGGCTGCATCGTGGATAGTGGAAATTTCGATTGGGATGCACATGCCGACAAGTTTCCGGGACTTTGTACCCCCGACGAGTCTTATCACGGGTTGACTTATACAAAATCATTTGGTAAACTGGCATATATCACTAAAGCTACGGCTCAATTGATGCGTGACCTGGGAAGCATCCAAAGCCCTCAAAACGCTTTCTTGCTCAATCTTGGCTTGGAGACATTGCACCTGCGGATGCCACAGCATTGCCAGAATGCACAAAAAATTGCCGAATACTTGTCTGCCAATGAGAAAGTGGCATGGGTAAATTATTGTGGACTCCCCGACAACAAATATTACCCATTAGCACAAAAATATATGCCAAATGGCTCCTGTGGCGTTATCTCTTTTGGTCTGAAAGGAGGGCGGGACGTATCCATCCACTTCATGGATGCATTACAAATGATAGCTATTGTCACCCACGTGGCAGATGCACGCACCTGTGTGTTGCATCCCGCCAGCCATACCCACCGCCAGTTGACTGATGAACAATTGATAAAAGCCGGTGTACGTCCTGACCTTATCCGTTTATCGGTAGGCATTGAAAACGCAGATGACATTATCGCAGATATAGAACAGGCACTAAATGCCTAATAACAACAAAAGTGTATTTTAATACATAAAAAAGGTCGAAGTTATAGGATAAAATGTGATTAATTTCTATCTTTGCGTCAAGAAAATAGAGTAAGGTAATTATTACCAGTAAAAATATTATTTAAAGATATGACGGTAAGTGGCTATTCCCCCCACTACCGTACATTATTCCTAACCAGTTTTGAGAAAGCATTTCTGTGAAGAAATGCTTTCTTTATTTTATCTTCTCCTTTTATTCTCCTCTCCACTTCCTACAAGAAATAGACAAAATGCTGCAAAAGGATTAGCCAAAATACAATTGATGTTAATTCGTTTTTCAGATTCTGAACTAATATTTCCTACATTCTGTTCTTTAGTCAACGGTACAGCAGAGTGCACATGCACGCGGCGAGAGAGAAAGCAAAGGTTGGCATAGCCTTTTCTAAAAGTATTATAAACTTAAAAATTAGATCTTATGTATTTTCTTTGGTATATTATTATTGGGATTATTGCCGGATACTTCGCCGGTAAAATCATGAGAGGAGGCGGTTTTGGCCTCTTGATAAACTTGCTGCTGGGCATTATTGGAGGTGTCTTAGGTGGCTGGATATTCGGATTGTTAGGTATTGCCACAACAGGCATTATCGGCAGTCTCATTACTTCAATAGTAGGTGCTATCCTCTTGTTGTGGATTGCTTCTTTGTTTAGAGGCTCCCACAGAGCGGAACCTTAATTTTTTTTATTTAATCATTTAAAAACCAAACTTTAATTATGGAAAGTAGAAATTCTCATTTCTGGCTCGGTCTTGGAATAGGATCAGTCATCGGTGCTATGATTTATCGTTTCTCATGCACTCCGAAAGCTAAACAATTGAAACAGAACATGTGTCATGCCCTTCACAAAGTAGGTGGAGAGACAGAAGAAATGCTGGACACTGCTAAAGATAAAGCCATGAACGTAGGTACAAAAGTGGCTGACAAAGTAGCTGACGGATCTTATAAAGTAGCCGAGAAAGCAGACGACATGAAAGATAAAATGCATACCTTTAATTCAGAAAACAAAAAATAAGTAAGCGATTTATTTTTTATTTTCAAATAGTGGGGGATGCCGGTTTCGACCGTGCATCCCTCCTTTTATATCTTGATATTTCGCCGGGGACTGAATATCCGGGCACGTACGTCTTCCACACCTTGTAGAGAATTACATATCATCTGTGCACCTATCATACTAAATAAAATACCATTATCCCCATACCCGAGGTTGAAAAACATCCGTTCGCTACCTTTCCATGTACCGATAAAAGGCAAACCATCGCGAGTAGTACTAAACGTCCCGCTCCAATACATTTCTGTTTTCAAAGGAATACGGGGGAACAGTTTACGAAACTTTTGTTCGAGAGTATGTATCTTTTCCCGCATCAGTTCATCGCGGTACTCCGGATTACTAAACTCCTCGTCCTCTCCTCCTACGATGATACGATTGCCGGTGGTGGTACGTACGTATAGGTAAGGCTCATTCGTCTCCCAGATAAGACAACGTCCTTCCCACAATTTTTCGGCAGGCAAGGGATGAGAAATAAGCGCATAAGTCGAAGTAAGTTGCATCACCTTCTTAGGCAGGAAGTTATCGGCTTCAAAACCTGCCGCTATCACCACATATTTGCATTGTATCCGATGCTGCCTGTCTGTCTCCAACACATATCCTTCTTCTGTCTCCTGAGCAGAAGTAACTTCTGTATGAGTAAATACTTCCAAGCCATCCTTTTCCATATGATACCTTAAAAAACTAATAGCTGCTTTATAGGCATCCATTTGCGCTCCCTCACGAGTAAACAAAGCACCGGGTGCTTTCAAACCATATTGTTGGCTGAGTTCTTCCCGAGTAAAGAATTCTACAGGAAGATGATGGCGTTGCCGCACTTCATATTCCCGGTTAATGATTTCAGCACCTTCGATGTCACTGGCAAAGAAGAGACTTGGAACTCTCTCGAAATCAGCATCGATTCCTGCTTCTGTCAGCATCTCTTCCATATCAGGGATGGCTTGCAGGCAAGCACGATAGGCAAGCACCGCACTTTCTTCCCCAATCAGCTCTATCAGTTTGTAAAGGGGAACGCCTACTTCATATTGGAGCAGAGCCGTAGTAGCGGCAGAGCTTCCTGTAGCAACACTCCGTTTGTCAACCACGCAACAGCGAAAGCCTGCCTTACAGAGTTGGTGAGCGGTCAGCGCTCCGGCAATGCCAGAACCGACAATCGCTATATCAATGGAATAATCTTCCTCCAATGGATGAAAATATTCAAAAAGAGGATTCTTGATAATCCAATAGGGTAAACCGGAATGTAAGTCCATAATCTCTATATTTAGGGTTAATCGTTCAACATCATATTTATAAAAAAACGGTACTCCGATTCACATCGTAGCACCGTCACAACACAAACACAAAATAAAACACGACAAAACTACTATGCAATCT
>JAUUNK010000079.1 GCA_030844565.1 Bacteroides ovatus | reverse complement strand
TATCGTTTGGTCTAATACCTTTGCGTAGTGCTGCGTCATTCGGGTGGATGAATGCCCCAGCATTTTAGCCACGTTCGGCAGTGACACGTTGTTAGCCAGTGCGATAACCGAAGCGAAACTGTGCCGGGCTGTGTGCGTAGTCAGGTTCTTTTTAATACCGCAAAGGTCGGCAATCTCTTTCAGGTAGCTGTTCATCTTCTGATTGCAGGGAACGGGCAACAAAGTTCCTTTATCCATGCAGTAAGGGTTATCCTTATACTTTTCAAGTATCTGTTTGGGAATGCTCAAAAGTGGGATGTTACAGAGGTTGTTTGTCTTTTCACGGGGTTTCACTATCCACAGGTTGCCGTTGCTGTCCTCTGAAATGTGTTCGGGGCGCAAGTTATACACGTCTATGAATGCCAGCCCGGTATATACGCAGAAGATAAAGACATCCCGTACCAGTTCCAGCCGTTCAATCCTGAACTCTTTCTGCCATATCCGGTTTATCTCGGCTTGGCTTAGGAACTGTTTGTTTACCTCCACCTCGTGAAACTTGATTCCTGCAAACGGGTTCTTTGTCAGCCACTCGTTGGCAATGGCAAGGTTTATCACTTTCTTAAAACATTTCATGTACCGGATAACGGTATTCTGTGCGCAATGCTTCTCCGTCTTTAGGTATAAATCGAATTTGCGTACCAGTTCCCCGTTTACCTCACGCAGTAACATATCATCTACCTTGTAATCCCGTTTAACCAGTTCCATGAGGTATTTAAGGCAATTGTCGTAACGTCTTACGGTGATGTCGGCATAGTCCGTCCCGATTAGCTTCCGGCAGTTGTCGTTATGCTCCTTGAATACATTATATAATGTCTTGAAAGTTTCGTCCTTTCCCTGATAGCGGTTCACTATGGCACGTGCGGAGATAATCTTTCCCTCCAGTTCCAAGTCTTGGTAAATCTGATAGAATTTCACACGCAGGGCGTCAATGTAATGGTTAAGTTCTACGGAGTTTCGGTCTTTGCCTGTCGATTTCTCTTTTTCCTGCGACCAGAGTGGGACTTTTACGCTCCGCTTTAGTTGAAGTTCCACGTATAGGCGGTCATAAGTGACACGCACACGCACGGGTGCTTCCCCGTTTTTTAACAGTTTGCTACGCTTGATGAAGAACAACACGCTGAATCTTTTTCTTTCCATACGGTTCGATTTTTAATGATACAAAGTTAGGAAATCGAACCGAGAACCCTGTTATGTAAAATAGTGCAACGTGCTGTAAAAGAATGAAGTAAATACCTCGCAGTGGAACATTCCGGGCTTTTAAAAACAGTCCCTTGAATAAGGACGTATAGTTTGCTTCAATCCCACTAATTTTGCTTACTCTTGGAAAAGAAAAATCCCCGAACTTCTTTGAAATTCAGGGATTTACATCGTTTTGCCTTCTTAAAAAGTGGTGCCACCAGGAATCGAACCTTTTGCTTCGGTTTATTCTAACTCCTTGAGTGACTGCACATTATTACTTTATCTTTTATGAAAGCCATTGAATTAGCATCACACTAAATTCATCGCTTTTCTTGACTAATCTTGTAATCTTTATCTCTTTGACGTTGCAAAGATAAATAAAAGGTTCGATTTCTGCAAACTAATGCATATTTTTTTGCCTGTTTTTTGTCAACGATGCTGTTTATATCTATAGTCTCTGCCTACAGTGTCATTGAAACAGTAATTTGTATCTGATGTAAATAAAGACGTTGTGTTTCCGTATATGCTTTATTAATAATCAAGTGCTTATTAGATTTTTTCTTTATTTCCTATACTTCTTGCATTATTTGTACTCCTATTCTATTACTGATAGCCGTTTCTACGGCATCGTAAATTTCAGTTTTCGTTGTCTCTATTGATACGATAAGTGAATATTTGATAACATTATCAACATTAGCTAATTTCCTTTCTTTCCACCATCCTTGGCCTGGATAAACAATTATCTGCCCACAAGAAGCCAATTCAGCGGCCGTACATTCAATCCAGTCAGATTGTACAGTACCTTGTTCTCTACGTTGTTGTTTGATGGTCCATCTGTTAGTATCATTGTCAGTTTTCTTTTCTCCTTCACTTTTATTTCTTCTGCAAAGAAACTCTTCCATACTCTCGCTTGCACTTTTCAAGTCGAAATGCAGCGTAGCAGATGGATAACGATACTTGTTGCTTCTTCCTGCATATCCAGGAGACGGCTTTACATAATAAGATAGTGTGATTCTTATTTTTACATTTTCTTCTCCCATTTGTTCCAGCACCTCTGTTGGCCAAGGCAAATCATAAAAGTGCAATTGATTATAGGTGTTTGAACCATCTTTTTCCCAATAGGGTATTAACTCATTTTCAAATATAAACGTTGCATATTTTTCATTACTGAATAAGGCCGTCTCTTCATCAGGAACGCCATAGCCGCATAAAGGTATAATATCCTTGATATTACCGATACGTATCATTTCCGGTGTCCATTTGGCAGAATGTACCATCATGCCACGAACAGACAACATGGAAAGAGCTGGTGTTGCTGTTTTTATTTTTGCCGCAAGACGTGTCGCTAATGCTGTAGCCGCACTTGTAGCATGGAACTGTTCCAATGATTCCGCCAAATCTTGGCAGGTAGTAATCAAACTTAAATCAGGATGTGTCGTTGTTTGAAAAACAGGATGATAGGCTATATTACCTCCTTCCATGACTATTTCAGGCTTATTGCAACCATTTCTCCAACTCCACGAACTTCTTGACATGGGTGACAGATTCCCTGGAGCTGCCAGTGCCTTGTAGCTTTCATCTGTTACTATCGTTTTCTCCGTATATGCTCCGACTGTTAATGCGTTCCATGCTTGAGCCGGACTTTGTACAGCATTGGCTTTGCAGGACTCCAGATAATTTGTGGCATCTACTTCAGGGGGCTCAATGTTGCCCGCTGAAACGAGCACCAAGCGGTCACACTTGCCATTATGGTATATGCTTTCATCCAATGACGCAGAACTTGACGTTGACTTTCCGTCATACGATGTACCATCAGTTACAGCCATACATTGTATAGACGCCCCCATAGCCTGAGCCTGATAGATAGCATCTTCAATTACCGCTCCATAGAAATCCGGATCTGTTGTATGACCGTTCTCTACAATCTTCACGGAAGCCAAGTCCTGTTCTATGATTATCGGACCTCCATGTCGATAAGTTATATCTGTCAAATCTCCATAAAGCATAAGTCCGGCCATACCTGTACCATGGTCACTGTGGTCTGTTGTATCCGGCACGCTGATAGCACTTTTCATTCTGTCATTAGGAAGAGCAGGTGCCAGCAGTTTATGGGCATTGTTGACGCCTGAGTCCAACAAGCCTATTCTTGTACTGTCTTTATCAAGCGCAAATTGAATTTCTCCTTCAATCAGTTCACTCCACTCACGACTTTCGCTCCGATTTTTTATAAGTATTGATGGCTGATGATAGGGACGCACTCCTTCTATATAACCGATAGATAGCGGTAATTCACATAACTGTTGTTTGGTTGCTTTTATCATCCAAACATCTACTCCATCAAAATCCAAATGATTTTTACCTGCTTTTAAGATAGCAAGTTTATCCAAGACATCTGATAATTTTACTGTGTCATATTCCTTTGTTTTAGTTATCCACAACTCAAATAAAAAGGCCTTATTATCAGGTAGTTTGTCGAAATCTTCTGTAGATGTATAGAGCGCATGTATATCTGCCGGCTTAATGGCGTTGATAGGTTCAATCAAGCCTGTATTTTTAGGTTTGCCTGTTTTCGTATTATACTTTTCATCGGCATACTCGTCTGCCTTCTTGCTCAGCCAATCTTTTTTCTCATTTTTGATATATACGGTTACATCAACATTTCCGTCACTTTTATCTTCAGAGATTTTCAGAATGGATGCTCCACTACTTTGGGCTAACTTTTGGGGAACCAATTTGGGAGACATGTCAAGGTTTATATACACACCATCCGCAGACGGTAAACCACACTTTTCCCTTTCAGAAAGAGCCGTGATGGCATATTCAACGACTGCATTATAGCTTTCCTTGATAAATGCAGCATGTTCTTGTCTGTTCCTTTCAGGAATAACAGGAGGTGGTACAACCTTTGCTCTTGGCGTGAAAGAACGGGGTTCTGCTATTTGGTTACCTAAGAAAAAATGTTCCTTTTGCATATTATCTCCTTATTCAACTTATTTCACGACAAAGTTGATTCCGTTTGTCAACGACCATCTTTACCAATTCTATATTCATTGGCACATCATTTAACAAAGATTCTTTGAATATATCAGAACATACCATTTTTATCTCTGCATGGCTCATACCTTCAAACAGAGGTGCAGCCATGGAATAATCAAGTTCTTTAGCCGCATATAGATATTCACGCAACAGATGAATACGTTGTCCGGAGTCTGGCAAGCGATATTCAATAACGTCATCAAAACGTCGAAACATCGCTTTGTCTATCGAATCAATGGCATTTGTCGCTGCAATAATGAAACTGTCTGATGAGTCACGTTCCAACAATTGAAGAAATGTGTTGAGTATTCGGCGCTGTTCACCTACTTCATTTTCCATTCCACGCTGAGCACCGATAGCATCGAATTCATCAAAAAGATAGACTGCGGGAACCTCATCTATAAAATCAAAGATACGGCTAAGTTTCTGTCCTGTCTCACCCATGAATTTTGTAACGACTTTCTCTGTCCTCACAATAAATAAAGGAAGATTCAACTCTTTAGCCAATACTCCCGCTGTCATAGTCTTGCCTGTCCCAGGTACGCCATAGAGCAATAATTTGCGGCGGTTGGCAAGTCCATATTTCCTAAGTTCTTCTCTCTTTGTAAATTCTTTGATGACTCTTTCTATCTTTTCTTTCAATGCTTTGTCCGTCACCATATTTTTCAGGCAATCGTATGTCTCGACTTGAAGCAATAAGTCATCCACATCTTTATTACGTGGAATAAGCTTTAAAGCACTAAAAGATGCTTTTCTTTGACTTAAAAGCTCCTGGATGGTTCTTGCTAATACTGCATGACCATTCTTTGCCTCTACAGCAGAAATCTGGAGAGCAACTTTTCTAAATTGCGCATCATCGTTATTCAGATGATTACGTATCAAAGACAATATTTGGTCCGCATTTGCCATCTATAAATCAATAATTATTGATTTGCAAAATTACTATTTTTTCGTCTAATTCCCTAATATATTATCAAATATCACCAATGTCACCAAACTTTTTGAGGAATGTTTATAGTTTGTATAACAGATTTATGATTTAAGGAGTGTATGTAAAACACATAAATAGTAATGGAGATGATAAATCATATGGTAACATGTTTTTATATTAGGTTGCTTGTCGTCTGATGACTTTTGATGCCATCTGATGACACTGTTTTGTCTGTTTCGGGTATAAAGCGGTTCTTTGTCCTATGTGTTAATCGTGAATTAATTCATGAAAAAGATATGTCATGAACATACAAGAAGCAAAGAACATCAGGCTTGTTGATTTTTTAGCCGGATTCGGACATGAACCGGTAATACAGCGTGGGAACAGCGTATGGTACAAATCGCCCTTCAGGACGGAAAAGGAGGCCTCTTTCAAGGTAGACCTCCATAAGGAACTATGGTATGACTTCGGTCTGGGGAAGGGAGGGAATATTATAACATTAGCCAAGGAGATTTATCGGACACAGGATGTAAGCCGTGTGTTACGGTGTATTGAGGATAAAAGGACGGTTTTGAAGCCGGTTACTGTCTCCTGCCCTTTTGAAAAAGCGTATCCCGCCTTTCAGGACTTGAAAATCACTCCTCTTGCCAACCGGATACTGCTTGCCTATCTGGAGGAACGGTGCATTGATACGGAAACGGCCCGAAAAGTATGCAAGGAGGCTCATTTTAATCGGAACGGGAAAAATTATTTTGCCATCGCTTTCCCTAATATTTCCGGAGGGTACGAAATCAGGAACAGGTATTTCAAGGCTTGTATCGCTCCCAAGGACATCACCTGTATCATCAGCTCACCGGAGAGCGGGATTTGCTATATTTTTGAGGGGTTTATGGATTTTCTGTCTTTCAGGCCGGCTTTTCCATCCTTGGAAGAGGGGGATTATATAGTGTTGAATTCTGTCAGTAACTTACAGAAGGCTTTTTCTTTCCTTGCACGATATGACGGCATCTGTTGCTGTCTGGACAATGATACCGCCGGAAAAAATGCGGTGCAGGCATTAAAGGAGAAATACGGAATCCGTATATGTGATCTCTCGCATGAATATTCCGGATATAAGGACCTGAATGAATATCTGTGCGGGAAAAACAATCAGCTCCATATATAATAATAGAAGAATTGAAAAGACTGTCAGATGATATCCCCTTGTTTCCTTCCTGCTGCATGTGGCAGGAAGCAGGGTGATTTTTAATGTGGCGATCCTGTGTTAATAGTAGAATGTGGTCAGATGTGTTTTATGGTCTTTTACGATCTTTACTTCCTGCATCTGTCCGTATATCTCACGCACGGATACCGGACAGTCCATCTTTTCCCATTCTTCCGGGGAAATCCTCATGTCGGAGTGCCTGAAACATAGTATGACCATTTCCAAGGAATCCTCTTCTGCGAATATGAAACCTTCATGGTCATCGATAAATTGCTTGAGTCCATCCTCATCCTTGCAGGATATTTCTCCGGTGTACATATCCCCGACCGGCCGGGTGTTTTTGCGGATATGGATTTTGAACCATTCCCGGCTTTCCAGCTGTTCAGGTGTGCCACATTCCCACAGGGCTATTTTCGTATCGTAGTAAACCTCCCCGTTCTCACATGCCCCGTAATGCCCCCAATGCTTGAAACGGCCGGTGGTCCATGCCTTGAACCTTACATCGCCAGCCTTTACCAACACACACTCACCGCCATGCATATCGCATTTGACACCCTTCTTATCCCGGGACACGAACGGGACACGGGAGAAATTCCGGAGCACAATGTTATCTCCATACACGGCATCTACGAAGAACGGCCGGGAGCGTTCACCGTATCCGGAAATAAAGAACAGGCTGTCACCTGTACGGGGATACCGGTCGGAACGTGTCTTTTCGATGTGTTCCACCATTGCGTTCACTTTCTCTATGTCTTCCCGGACAAGCCCGTGTATCCGGTCATACCAGTAGTTCAGGCGGATGAACGTTTCCTTGCAATACTTGTTTTTTGTTTGAATCATGATCTTTTTTATTTTGTGGTTAAACATGCCCGGCTTTGGTAAAGCCGGTATTTCTTTTCTTATATGCATCCGTTTGTCTTTTACCCTGATTGTGCAAGGCTTGGCGAAAAAATACCGCAGCGAAGCGAGGATGATTTTTTCAGCCAACCGGTCCGAAGGACCGCCTTGCTCGATCAGGGGCAAAAGGCTACCTTTGCAGGTAAGAAACAGAAATGCGGAACACTGCTTGATTCCAAGGTGGAAAACCTTTACCCCGCCAACCTGATATATCCACCCAATAAAATCCGCCAGGGAAAATCTGTTTTTAAAAGATTCCTAGGCCCATTTATCTTACATTGGACTGTATAAGGAAGCACTTGAAGTCCGGATATTTCCCAAACGGACATTACCGGTCATCAAACGCCTCCACCCTGTTTCTTTCCAGCAAAGCAAGGATGTCCTTCTCCTTATATAGTAATTTGCCTCCTATCTTGTAGTAAGGCAGTTTGCCGTTTATCCTGTACTCTGCCAGCGTCCTGCGTGTCAGTTTCAACTGTTCGGCAAGCTCACAATCCGTAATGTAACGTTCTCCGTTCAGAACCGGACGTAATTTCTCCTCCTGCTTGTCCAGCATTTCAGACAGGCTGTCTATGTTCCGGAAAAAACGAATGATTTCCGGGGTTTCTTTGGTCAACAGGGATTGAATCATAGCACTTCTAAAGGGTTATACGGTGAATATTGTTTTCCATAAAACGGATAATATCCTGACGTTTGTAATACACCTTACGGTCTATATAACTGTAAGGGATGGCCCTGCTTCTGCGAAGCTGTAACATCTTTCCGGGAGAGACATCCATGAGCATGCAAGCCTCCTGGTTGTCAATCCAGTCGTCCATACCGGATATGCCATTTCCGCATGTTTCACACATTTTTCTTGCAACGGCTTCCAGAGCCTCATTCATTTCCATGAATGTTTTAGCCTCGATACATACAAACTCCATAAACTGTACTTTTTTTGTCGGATACGAAAATATGGAAGGGGATACTCACCTCCAAAAGGATGTCGTCAAATGACATCAGATGTCATTAAACGTCATATGTAACAGAGGGCTGCAGAATCAAACTTCAGGAAAATGCTCCGAAATAAATATTATCATCAATTATATATGTTGAATACTTTGTGTGGAAGCGTCATCAATTTACCCGGTTTTAAGAACATAGGCGGGATATTACCTGTAAATTGTAAAGTTTACATTCGGACTTTACAGTTTTACACTTCAAAATTTTACACTTACCATTCACCGATAAAAATCATAAAATGTTATTTGTTTGATTCTTAATAGAATACAATCTATAATTAAGTTAAGACCGGCATTCCGGCATAGATTTTTCACTAAAGATGGCATATACTCTCGAAAGTGCGCACAAGAAAGGGTATTTCAGTAATAACCTTTAAAAGACAGGAGAGATACGCCATGATGTATATAGACAATGAAGTGCTTGAGAAAATGATAATGACCATAGTGGAAGGTTTTGACCGCATAGAGAAGAAACTGGACAGGATGGGGCGTGTGAAGGATTTCATGAACGGGGACGAGCTTTTGGACAACTATGACATAGCCAGGCTGCTCAACGTGTCGTTGCGGACAGTCGCCCGCTACCGGGAAAAAGGGCTGATCCGCTATTACCAGACGGACGATAACGGAAAGAACTTCTACAGAAGCTCGGAAATACAGGAATTCTTGCTGAAACGCGGAAAGAAAAAATGAGCGTGGGAGTATCAATATGCGGAAGTTATGCTAACTTTGTTTCATAAACAGTTGTTATGAAGACAAATACCAATTCTAGATATGCCGTCGCAGTCCTTATTGACGGGGATAACGCCTCCTTTGAGAAGATGGAGGATATAATGGGCTTTGTTTCCCGTTATGGGGATGCCGTCGTGAGACGAATTTATGGAGACTGGACGAGGAAAGCGCTTTCCGCGTGGAAGGGAACTGCCCGGGAGCATGGATTCAGGCTCATACAGGCTTCCTCCCATGCTCCCGGAAAGAACACGACCGATATTGCACTGGTCATAGACGCGATGGACATTCTTCGTGACAGTCGGGCAGACTGTTTCTGTCTGGTAGCCAGTGACGGTGACTACAGCCTGCTTGCCCAACGGATACGGGAAGCCGGATTGAAGGTGCTGGGATATGGGGAGGATAAGACTCCCGTATCACTGGTACGGTCCTGTTCCGTGTTCCTGTATGCCGACCGGAAGGAAAACAAGGTTTCGGACAATACTCCCGAATTTTTTATCCAAAGGGACATGGAGTATTTCGACAAGGCTTTCCGGCAGGCGGCTGACGGCAAAGAGGAGGTTTCCCTTTCACTGATCGGCGGCGCATTAAAAAAAATGATGCCCAAATTCAAGGTCAGGAGATATGGATGCAAGACATTGGGCAAACTCTATGAAAGGCTGGACCGGTACGAGCTGGTCATGACGGAAAAGGGAGTGGCAAGTGCCGTGCGGCTGAAAGGCTGAACCGCACGGCGGGAACAATCAGGAACCGTCAGTTTTCTTTTATGCATCCTTGCCATGCATGAAAGAAAACTGACGGTTGTTGTCTATACCGGAATGGGATTAATCCGTAGGGTATCGAGATTGAGATAAGCTCCCCGGTAGAATGTCCTTCCTTCCCTGAGCATACGCCACAGGATGTCGCAGCCGGTTTGTGCCAGTATGGAATTGATGAAAAGGTCCTGCTTCTGCAAGGCTTCCGCCAGCGAGCAGCTCGGCCCCGAATCCTTTTCCTTGATGGTGGAGTAGCGTACCTCTTCGGTAATGACATTCATGCGGGGAATGGGCAGGTATTCGTTGGAGACGGGCTGGAGAATCTTGCCACGGATGTTCCCTATCAGGACCTGTCCGGTGGTCCGGGCATTGCCGAAGTCCATCCAGTATATGGGTGACCGCTCGTTGTTGGAAGTGTGTTCCCGGTGTTTCTTCAGGAACCGCCAGAGGTTCATCCGGGAGCGGATGTTGTCGGTGCAGGTAACGATGATGTTCGCCAGGGCGGGCTCTTCCCGGTCTGCGGAGGCTTTCAGCGGATAACGCTGCCCCTTTGCCTCCCACGAGAAGCCGAAAAAACGGTTGATGCGGGTCACAAGTGCCGCAGCCTTGTTCAATCCGAGTTCCGATCCGCTGAACAGCTGGCGTCCGATGTTCGCTTCCGTGACGGTATCGGGGTCGAAGACCGTCACGTGCAGTCCCGGATGTCCTAGCGCCTGTAATGCCACGCTCATCCGCGCCAGGCCGGTGGCCACCTGTGAGCCTGTTCCGCCCGCACCGACTACGAAGACGGTCACGGGATGGTAGGGATTGAGCAGGTACCTGTCTGTATAATGAATCTTTTTCATGCCAGTAAGTCTTTAAGTTGTTTGTTCATGGGTTTCAGTTCGTTCTCGTCAAACGGATTGGCGCGTGCCTTTTCCGTTACCGAGACCAGGTTGCTTCCGGTCGGGTTTCTGTTTCCTCCCAGATGGGAGAACTCGCTGAGCCAGAAACGTTTTTCCCAATACTCGAGGAGTTTTGAGAAAGTCATGTCTTCCGGGGGAGTCAACGTGGCATTTCCCAGACAGACACTGCTGCCCGTGACATTGAAGAAAGGGGCGAGGAAAAGCGGGCTGTTTTCCACCGGTTTTTCCCCCTTGTAGGAGAAAATGTCCAGCCTGTCACCGGAAACCATGTAGATCACGCCGGGCACATGGAATATCCCGTCAGGAATATTCAGGCTTCCGGCAAAGAACATCCGCCGTTTTCCCGGAGGATTGTACCAGATATACCTCTCGTGCCCCTTACGGGTATCACACCACAGCATGTTGGCGGGGATTTTCCCGTGCGGCACGTTCCGCCTGTCATCCGTATAGGATTCCACCAGGGAGTCCATGAACTCATAGGTGACAGGTATGGCAGCCTCCATCCTGCCCCTGTCATTGATGGGATGCAGTTCGAGGTAATGCATTCCGTTCCCATAGCGGTTCTCACGGTATTCATACGCGATCAGTGCCGCCTTGGGCACCATCACCTGTTGCAATTTATTGGTCAGTTCATTCATATCGTTCATTTTAGAAGTTGTCAGCTATATGTTTTGTAAAACGTGCCAGCCATTTTGAAAGCTTTTCCGGGTAGTCGCCCATTTGGAAGAGACAGTCCGTTTCCGGTGTCAGGAACCTGTATGTGACCGGGGTAAGGGCATAAGTCTCCTGGTAGTCCGAGTTCATGAACCCTTCCATACATTCAGCCAGCGTGTCACGGGTAGAGTAGACCAGCATGACCTGGCTTTCCATTCCCACCGGGTAAAAATCACGCTCCTCCTCATACGCCCAATCGTACAGGTAATCTGTGAGGTTCGGGCTTTCCGGGGTGATCAGTGCCATACCCTCCCTTATCAATTCCAGCAGTTTTTGTTCCTTCCCCTTTTTTGTCCGGTAATTCCGTACAGCCTCTTCCAGAGAGTTGCAGAACGGTTTTTCCGACATCCGTTTGAGCGCTTTCGCCCGTTTTCCTGACTGATAGGAATCCGCCAGCCGCCTGTTCGCCCTGATTTCTTTCGGGGAAGCGTCGGAATCCCGGTTTTCCCAGTCTTCCAGTTCCTCTATGGCGAAGTCATAGCAAAACGCCTCGGTGACATTGCAGACTCCGTGATGCCGGACGAATTGCCGGATGAACTCCCTGACAATGTTCCTCAATGGTACGGGAAGCCGTTCCGTAAAGTCGATGGGAATCCAGAACAGCTCGGGTTCCGGCCAGTCGTGATGGCGGAACAGACAGAAATGGAGCCTTCCTTCTTTCTCTTCCAGATTGACACATTCCGGCACGCTCTCGTCCATCGCCTTGTACAGTTCGGTGATTTTCAGACGGGGGCTGCCCCCTTTCCTGTATCGGAAAGGGAGCTTTATACCCATAAGTCCGGCATAGTTCGATGCCGATTGGTAGAGATAGTCAAAATTCTCCGGTGTCGTGAGATTGACCGGGGAACCGTCATATCCGTCTTTATGCCAGAAATCCGGTGCGAGGGGAGGAATTTTATCTGTCAGAAAATCATGACGCTTCCCGGTGGCGGCAGTATCCTCCTTTTTTGTCCCGTTGTTCCTCTTCGGATGTCTGACGGGCCGGCTAAACAGATAATGAGTCCTGCCAGATTCTCCTTGGCTGATTCTGAGAGCTGTCTGCATGGTTTGTCCTCCTTTTTCTTTCTCTTGTCCATACGATTACCCTTTCACTCCGATGGTTGTCTTGAAGCGGTAGACCGCCTTGTCCTCCTCCCATTCCGGTCCGTGAACGGTCGCCGTTGTCAGTTCGGGATAGGTCATGGAGTAGAAGTCCATCACCTCGTTTACGGACAGTTCGTTGTTCGGGTCGCTCAATACCAGTTCCTTAGAGTCCTTCTTGAATTTGAAGACTCTCTGCAATCCTTTGATTTCAAGTGCCATAATTTCTCTTCTTTTATAAGGTTTAACAATATACCATGTCCATTTGTGCCATGTCCGTCATGCGGCATTCCTTCGGGAAGTCCGGATATTCCGCGTACGGGTCTTCCCTGAGCAGTTCCCGGTCATCCTCGCAGTCCTTGTCGAAGTTGTACATTGCAGCCTCTTGCGGTTGCCGGAGGTATTCACGCTCCTCATGAGTTCTTGCGGCCTCCTGTACCGGTGCATACCGTGGCTGTGGCGGAGCCGGTTGCATCCATTGCTTTCCGTCCATCCGTGCCTGTGGTATCTGTACCGGTTGATGGAATTGGATTTCTTGCGGTTGTGGAACTGCCTGTTGCGGGACCGGTTGCGCTTGTGGTGCGACCGCAGTATATTGTACGGGTTGTGTTTGCGGCTGTCCGGCAAATGGTGTTTGCTGTCCTGAATGTGCAGCCGGCCGGGGCGGTTGCTGTTGTGAAACGGGTTGCGGAATCGGAGCCGGCTGCTCGGGCAAAAACATCGGGATTTGCTCTCCGCTTCGGTATTGCGATGCCGGGGCTGCCGCCGGTTGCGATGCCGTCTGTTGTGGAGCCGGCTGCGGCTTGGACATTGGCGGTTGTTCCATGCCGAACAGGCTTCCCTCCGATGCCTTTTTCTGTACCTCCGCCATCTTCACGTCAATTTCCTTCTGTTTGTCCGGAAGTGCCAGTATCTTTGCCTGCTTGAGCCATGTCAACGCTTCGGAATAGCGTTTGCCGGTCATGGCATCCTCCGCCTTCTTAAGCAGTTTTTCCATCTTTTCCCGTTTCTCGCGGACCTCTTTGGACTCTTTCTCCGCCGCTGACCTAGCGGCTTTGCTTTGTGAGGCTGCCTGTTCCGCCTGCTTCTCGAACGCTTCCAGGTTGGTAAGGATGCCCTGCGCTTTCTGTACAGGTGTGCCGACGGCCTGCAGGAAGCCCGCATCCAGCTCTTCCGGCGTGCCGTTCAGGATGAGCGGGATAATGCGTTCCCCGTCCTTTACCCCCGACCGTCTGGGAACAACGGCCACCGTCAGGTTGTTGTTTACTCGTCTGATGTTGATACTCAGGTCTGTGCCTGCCGTGATCATTTGGTTGATTGCCTGAAAAAACATAATGGTAAAATTTTAAATGTTATACATAGGTTTCCTTGAAAAAATCCTTCAGGATTCTCTGCCTGTCCGGATTCGAGGCGATGCCCCTCAACGGTTCCAGATAGTAGCCGATACGTTTCGGCCCGTCTGTCGTATCGGGAATCCGTTTTTTTACAGGTCTCACACGGCTTGTGGCGGGCCATGCGGCCGGCATGACCGGAGCCGGCGGGGTGAATGTAGCGGTTCTCATGTCTTTATGCTTTAAGGATTATACAAGCATGCCCATGACGGTCAGGGCGATAATTATTTTTACAATGAGGGTGAACGTCCTGAAAAGGAGGCTGATGAGCGTTCCCGACAAAAGGAACAGGACGATCAGGTACATGGGAATGATTCCCTTGCTGTAGAGCAGGCATATTCCCGTAAGCAGGACCAGTGAGACCGTCTGCTTGCAGATGTTTTCGATGAGTTGCAGTTTCATGTCTTTAAATTTTTAAGAATGAATAATCCCATCGGGATATGTTTTCCCGATTTTATAGGCCTCCGGCCCTTGGATTGCCTTTTTGCGCAAGGCTTGGCAAAAGAAAATACCGCAGCGAAGCGAGGATGATTTTCTTTTGACCAACCAAGCCCCCAAAGGGGGCCGCCTTGCGGCAAAAACGAGGCAATCCAAGACCTTTGCCGCTTAAAATCGGAAAAACGTATCTTGCACATATAAAAAAGGAAGTACAGACAGACGCCTGCACTTCCCTTGTCTTGTTGGCTTTGACATTTGTTTATATGGTTCCCTGTGGCCGCTTTTCCACCGGATGGTTCCGGAATATCTCGCCTGTCACCTCATTTACCGTTTCCAGCACGCCGTCCAGGAACTCCTCCTGTGAGAGTTCCCCCCGTTCTATCCGTGCCAGTTCAGTTTCCCAGCCCGAAGTGAGGGAGGCGTCGGCCACCTTCATACCGCGTACCGTCTCATACAGGAGAAGCCCTTTAGGGGTCGGGACGACATATTTACCCGAATAACGGATGTATTTACGTTCCAACAGCGTGCGGAGGATATTCGTGCGGGTGGAGACGGTGCCCAGTCCGGCCTTGTCCATGTAGTCCACCAGTTCCTCGTCCGTATAAGGGGAGACCGGTAACGATTTCTTATGTATAAGGCTGCACCCTGCCACCGGCAGTATCTCTTCCTGAAAAAATTCCGGCATCACCTGGTAAGGCATACAGCCTTTTGCGACAATATGTTCCCTCTCAAAGATTCCGAGCCATCCTTTTTCCAGGATGCGGTATGTACGGATGCGGAATTTACGTGCGGCACACACCGCATCGACGGTTGTGTATTCCACCTTGCAGGGCGGCATGAACGTTTCAAGCACCCTGCCGACAATGAGCGTGTAAACCAGCATTTCCTCCCGGCCCAATTTACCGGGCTGTATGCCTGTGATGATGATGGCATGATGCTCTATGGTGTCTTGTGCCCCAATGCTGTCCTGCGGCGCGGCAAGGTCAACCATACCGGCATATCGTCGGAACTCCTTGCGGGAGAGCATCTTCTCCATGACAGGCGGCAACGTGTCATATACATCCTTTGGCAACAGGCGACTGGAGGTGCGCGGATAGGAAATCAGCCTCTTCTCGTACAGGCTCTGTGCAATCTCCTGCACCTGTATGGCCGTCAGGCCGTGGTAACGGTTCACGTCTTTCTGTAGTTCGGCCAGGTTGTAAAGTGCCGGTGCCCCGATTTCCTCCGTCCGTTTCCCTACCGCTGTGATGCGGGCGTTCTTTGCCGCCTTGCAATCCTCGTACAATGCCAGTGCCTCCCGGCGGGCCACAAGGTCGTCCACGTGGCGCATCTTTAGGATACGGTCATTCTTGCACAGGCTGATGAATACGGGCCAGCTGTCAGCCGGCATGTGGTTCTCCCTCTCCCGGTACCGTCTGCATATCTCCGCCAGTACGGGGGTCTGTACCCTGCCCAGCGAATTGTTCCCGAAGCCTACCGCCTTGCAGATGGCATGGCTTGAATTGACCCCCAGGAGCCAGTCCGCCCGGTTACGGCTGTCCGCCGCCAGGAACAGGTTGTCGAACCGGTCACATGGAAGGAGGTTCGCCATACCTTCCGTGATGGCCTCGTCCGTCAGAGACGAGATCCAGAGGCGGAGGCAGGGTTGTTTGCATCCCAGAAAACCGTAAAGATGGCGGAACAGCATCTCTCCCTCCCGGGAGGCATCGGTTGCCGCGATGATGGTGTCGCATGCGTTGAGCATCTTGGCTATCACTTTCAACTGGAGCACCGCATTGATGTCGGGATGCCACCCGGTATCCGTCTTCACGTGCCTTACTGTCAGGAGGGAAGGCGGCAGCAGGGGAAAGTCCTTCCACTCCACATGGGCTGTTCCTGAATCCTTCGGCATTGCCAGGGAGAGCATGTTGCCGTATGTCCATGTCACCATGTAGCCGTTCCCGGTCATATAACCGTTCTCTTTTCTGCCGGCTCCCAACACTCTTGCTATCTCTCTGCCCACGTTGGGCCTGTCAGTCACTATTGCGATCATATTCTTTTTCTTTTTGATGGGGGCTGTCTAAAAAGTATTTTTGACCCTCTTTTATTCGAATACCTATCTGAGATTGATTTCAAATATTCAATTCTCAAGAACGAATGAGTGACTTTTTAGACAACCCAACAGGTTAAACTTATTTTATTTTTTTGTTATTTCTTTGGAGATTCCTCCTGACGGATGCCATTGATTTCCATGATTGGCCTGTTGTTGTCACCGGGTACCAGTTTGAATGTGGCATCCATGGTCAGGCTGATTACCGGGGTACAGAGTTTCAACGGGATGATTTCTGATTCCTTGCCTTGCAACAACAGGTCAAGGTTGCCGTCCGCTTCCAGTTGCTCCTTGCTGATACCCACGGCCTTCAGACCGGGCCAATCAATATCTTTTACATTATAATTATAAGGGATGTTCCGATTCGTATTCATACGGTTTGGGGATTTGATGTTTGTAAAACTCATTTTGTCTCTCTCCGATCGGGGTTATACCGCTTGTTTTGCGCCCTTCTTTTGTTCCTGCTGCTGACCTTGGGCGGTATCCGCCTGTGCCGCACGACGGGAAGTATCCCTGCGAATATCAGGGTTCTCTTGGAAATACTGCAACTGCCCGGAATAAGGGTTTACTTTCAGGTAGGAGCTGAACGTTTGCCCGTTGTTTTTCAGCCCTTCGACCAGGAGGGTTTTCCCGTCCTGGAGGTTCGCCTTTTCCTGCGCCGTGAACACATGGCCGTAAACCTCCGCCGGGATACGTGGCGCCTGCTGCTCGTTGAACCCGTCCGGCGTGCGCGAGTACATCGTCCTGCCGGTATTCATGTCCAGCTTGACAAACGCGGAGAATTCCTCTCCCTTACGGTTGATCATGTTTTCCAGATAGACGGCCTGCCCCTTGCGCAGGACCTCCTTGTCCTCGGCTGTCAGCTGCACGTTGCAGATTTCCTTTGGAATATAGATTTCTCCGGTCTCCGGATTATGGCGGGTGTAATTCGGCCGTCCTGTCATCTGGTCTATCGTGACAAATGCGGAGAAAGCCCCGTCCCTGTTCTTGAATTTCATGTCCTCGACCAGGATGGTATGTCCCTCGCTGAGCATCTTTATCTGGGTAGGCGAGAGTGGTACGCCCCCGATGGACTTCTCGTTGAATACCTGGTTCTTCGGGAAGATGAACTCCAGCCCCCTGCGCTCGGCGCTGTATTGGAGCGTGGCGTCAAACTCCTTCCCCGCCTTGGAGGTCATCCCCTCCACCTTGACGGGTTGTCCCTCCTTCAGCAGTCTGATCTCCTCGTCCGTAAGTCTTACCCCGCTCACTTCCTGCGGGATGTAGACATGCTCCTGCCGGACGGCGACCAGCTCGTTGGTGTTCTTGTCGATGGAGATCAGGCAGGGGGTGTACTCGCTGCCACGCAGGTTGAGTTCCACCACACGCCCCATGTTGCCGGTCTCACGCAGGTTCTTCTTGTCCTCCTCGTTAAAGTTGAACCCGAAATAAGGACGTTCCAACTGCGGTTCCTTGCGTATGCCGTGAATGGCCAGTCCCACCTGTCCATCCTGTTGCGGGATGAGTGAGAGCCTCGCGTCCAGTTTGGCTGTCAGCAAACCGGAAAGATGGATTGTCAGGGGCACCAGCTTATTGGTCTTGTAGCCCTTCAGCATGGAATCAAGGAGTCCCTGCTGTTCCAGCGAAGCCTTTGAGATTCCGACCTTTTCCAACTCCTCCCAGTTGACCATGTTCTCATTATACCGGTAATGCGGTCCTTGCGACTCCTGCGCTGCCTGTTGAGCCTGGGGCTGCTGCTGTTGCTGTGCCGCTTGCTGTACCTCGCTCTGTTGCAGGGGTTCCTGCGGTTGTGTCTCTTTGTCTGCCATAGCTGTTTTTTCTTTTTGGTTTACACTTTGTTCCTTCTTGTTTTCTCTCGGACGGATCTCGTAGCGTTTGAGGAACTCCTTCACTGCGTCCGTCTTTTTCCCTTCCGCCAGGTCTTTGATCGCCTGCTTGTTCACCTTGTAGTCGTGGAAGGTCATGCGGAGCAGGCGGAAATGGGTAGGTTCTTTGAGCTGGCTCCAGAAATTCTTGATGAAGTTTTCGAGTATGCTCGAGTTCTTGTCGAATTTCAGGAATGAGTTCTCATTCTTCTCGTCCGCCGGAACCGTCTTGACCTTCCCGTCCTTGTCGATCTCGCTGACCACCTGTACACCGGCTTTCGGGTCGCTCTTGTTATGAACCATCATCAGCTCGGTGATCTGTTCCACCAAAGGGGCGTCGTTCGCAGCCTTCGGTTTCCGGGTCCGTCTAGGCTTCCCGTTCGGGCTCTTTTCTTGTGTCATACCTTTTCTTTTTGGGGTTAATAAATTGCTTTGACACTTCAAAAATATGGGCTAAATCCGAATAAAACACTGATTTTCAAAAAGGTGTCATCAGATGTCATCAGATGTCGTCAAATGTCCGAAAGACTGGTTTTCCGTGAGAGAAACATGCCGTGAAAACAAGGATATGGCATGCAGAGGAAGGGCGAAGAAGCCGGCACGGGCGCGAAGGGAGGATTATGCAGAGCAGAGGGAGCTGAAGTCCCTGTCTTCTCATGGGGCGGCGTTTTTTTCATAAGACATTGCCAGGTCTGCCCATATATCCCGTACTTCCTGCCGGATTTATGGAGATATAAAGGAGGCCCTCCTTTTTTCATCAATGACACGGTCATGCGTCGCGTCGGTTGCAGTGAGTCCCTATAATCTTTCCCGAAATCAAAACCATTGTCCGGGCGTTTGTTTCCATGTGTATTTTCCGCGACTTGTCGCAAGGAAAATACTCATGGAAAGCGAAGCCGGAACGCCCGTGACAATACGGTTTTGATTTATCTTTGATTATAGGGAACTCGCTGGTATCCGCCTGTTTTTCACGAATTTCCCAGAAAACATATACTGTCTTGTTGTTTATACGATATAAATACTTCTGGACTTGTTCCACGGAAAAACCGTCGCTTTTCATTTTCGGACTTTGATTCTTTACGAGGCTATTCGGACTGTCTTTCAAGAAGATTTACAGAGTTTGGCATCGGCATCAGGTGATATTCGGTGTTTCAAGCGGAGAAGCGGAATCTAAGACTAAATATTTTCTTCCTTCAACAATATAGCCCACGGGTTGTATCTATGTACCTATTATTCATCATAAAACAGACTATATATGGCTACCATTAAATTAAAATTCCGTCCATCGACGGTACAGGGTAAGGCCGGTACGCTCTGTTACCAGCTTTGCCACCGTCAGGAGAACAGGCAGATTACCACCGACATGAGGATATTTCCCGAGTGGTGGAATGAGACGAAACGTGAGCTTGTCGCTGTCCCCGGCAATGAGAGGATCCTGACCGCCTACCGGAAACGGGCGGAAAAGGAGATGCGGGACATCCGTGAGATTATCCGCGAGCTGGACTGTAGCGGAGAAACATACACCTTGTCGGAAATACTCAACCGCTATCGCTCCCTGCCTTCCGAGCCCGGTTTCCTATACTACATGAAAAAAGAGATGGAAGCGCTTTGGGAGAACGGCCAATACGGCACCTCTCGTAATTACCAGCGTGCACTGAACAGCTTTTTCGCTTTCCTGGACGGTGACGACATTCCTTTTTCGTCGTTGGATTCCGCCCTAGCATGTCGGTATGAGGTATGGTTGTGGCAACAAAAGGTAGCGAGAAACAGCAGCTCGTTCTATATGCGGATTCTGCGTGCCGTCTATAACAAGGCCGTAAAGCAAGGTCTTGCGGTGCAGACTTTCCCGTTTCGTGAGGTTTATACAGGAGTGGCTCGCACATCGAAGCGTGCCGTGGATGAGGAAACCATCCTGAAACTTCAAAGGATTGACCTCTCGGATTCACCGGCTTTGGCACTTTCCAGGGACATGTTCGTGTTCAGCTATTGTGCCCGTGGCATGGCGTTTGTGGACATGGCATATCTGAAAAAAGAGAATGTGAACAGCGTGCGAATTACCTATTGTCGCCATAAGACAGGCCAATACTTAACATTACATATCGAACCGTGTATGGCGGCGATACTGGAACGATATGGGCAGGTTTGTCCGGAAAGTCCATATCTTTTCCCCATCCTTACCGATGAACAGCCGGATCAGGCTTACCGTCAATATCGAACCGGATTGAACTACCATAACCGAAAATTGAAACGGTTAGGTAAATTGCTTGGCGAACCATTACCTTTGTCCTCATATACGCCTCGCCACAGCTGGGCTACCGCCGCACGCAACCACGACGTACCGATTGCCGTCATCAGTGCGGGGATGGGACACAGCAGCGAAAGGACTACGCTTATTTACTTGGATTCTTTAGACAATGCTGTGATAGATAATGCGAACGAGAAGATTTTGAAGGGTTTGAACGATACCATTTCTATGTAAGAGAGGGTAAAAATACACTGCAAAGGTAATGATTCTCAGTAAAA
>JAUUNK010000414.1 GCA_030844565.1 Bacteroides ovatus | reverse complement strand
ACAACCGTAAAACTCTGTCCTATCCTTCTCTTCGTAATTTTGTGAAGATTGAAATCACCCGTCTAATATTGGAACGTTTCGGACAGGTAGATGCTATTGCCGGTGTTGCTACGGGCGCTATTCCTCAGGGAGCGTTGGTTGCGGATGCTTTAAATCTACCATTTGTATATGTTCGTTCTACTCCGAAAGATCATGGTTTGGAGAACCTTATCGAAGGAGAACTTCGCCCAGGTATGAAGGTAGTGGTGATAGAAGACCTTATCTCCACAGGTGGAAGTAGCTTGAAAGCTGTAGAAGCTATTCGCCGTGATGGTTGTGAGGTTATTGGTATGGTAGCTGCTTATACGTATGGTTTCCCTGTTGCCGAACAAGCATTTAAGGATGCAAAAGTACCTTTGGTAACTCTTACCAACTATGAAGCCGTATTGGACGTCGCTCTTCGTACCGGTTATATTGAAGAAGAAGATATCGCCACATTAAATGAATGGCGTAAAGATCCTGCTCATTGGGATGCTGGAAAATAATAGAGGTTTTAAAACTAAAATCATAAGATATTGAAAAGAACCATTCGGACAACGCTTGTTCGAATAGTTCTTTTTTGTCTTTATAACAAGAAGAAATATATGACTAATTTTGAGAGTAGTGTTAAGGTGATTCCTTATAGCCGGGAGCGGGTGTATGGAAAATTGTCGGATTTTAATAATCTTGAAGTTGTGAAGGAACGTTTGCCGGAGGAGAAGATTAAAGGCTTAAGTTTTGATACTGATACAGTGAGCTTTAATGTTGACCCGGTAGGTCAGTTAACTTTAAAAATTGTAGAGCGCAATCCCTATGAATATGTTAAGTTTGAGACTGTAACTTCGCCGATACCTTTTACACTTTGGCTCCGATTGGAGGATGTTTCGGAAGAGGAATGTAAGTTAAAGATTATAGCTAGCCTGGAAATTAATCCTTTTATGAAGGCAATGATTCAAAAACCTCTTCAAGAAGGGTTGGAGAAAATAGCTGATATGTTGTCTATGATACAGTATTAAAGAATATGGCACAGAAACTTTGGGAAAAATCCGTCCAGGTAAATAAAGATATTGAAAGGTTCACTGTGGGAAAAGACCGTGAGATGGACCTTTATCTTGCTAAACATGATGTGTTGGGGTCGATGGCTCATATCACCATGCTCGAAAGTATCGGTCTGTTGACGAAAGACGAATTAGGTCATTTGCTTGCTGAACTGAAGAATATTTATATTTCTGCCGAGAAAGGTGATTTCGTTATAGAAGAAGGAGTGGAAGACGTGCATTCTCAGGTGGAACTGATGTTGACTCGCCGTTTGGGCGATATGGGTAAAAAGATACATAGCGGACGTTCGAGGAATGATCAAGTATTGCTCGACCTCAAACTCTTCACCCGTACCGAGATTAAAGAGATTGCTGAATCAGTAGAAGAGTTGTTCCATGCCCTTATGTTACAAAGTGACAGGTACAAAGATGTGTTGATGCCCGGGTACACTCATTTACAAATAGCTATGCCTTCTTCCTTTGGTCTATGGTTTGGAGCCTATGCCGAAAGTCTGGTGGATGATATGCTTTTTTTGCAGGCTGCTTTCAAAATGTGTAATCGCAATCCTTTGGGATCTGCTGCCGGATATGGTTCGTCTTTCCCTTTGAACCGTACTATGACTACTCGTTTATTAGGTTTTGATTCCATGAACTATAATGTAGTGTATGCTCAGATGGGACGTGGTAAGATGGAACGGAATGTCGCTTTTGCGCTTGCAACGATTGCAGGGACAGTATCTAAGTTAGCTTTTGACGCTTGCCTGTTTAATAGCCAGAACTTTGGTTTTGTGAAGCTTCCCGATGAATGCACTACCGGTTCGAGTATCATGCCCCATAAGAAGAATCCCGATGTCTTTGAACTGATACGTGCCAAATGCAATAAATTACAATCTCTCCCACAGCAGATTATGATGATTGCAAACAACCTTCCTTCCGGTTATTTCCGCGATTTACAGATTATTAAAGAAGTATTCCTCCCTGCCTTCCAGGAGCTGAAAGATTGCTTGCAGATGGCTACTTATATCATTCGCGAAATTAAAGTGAATGAACATATACTGGATGATGATAAATACCTTTATATATTTAGTGTGGAAGAGGTGAATCGTCTGGTACGAGAAGGCATGCCTTTTAGGGATGCTTACAAGAAAGTAGGCTTGGATATCGAAGCCGGTAAATTCTTTCATGATAAACGAGTACACCATACACATGAGGGGAGCATTGGAAATCTATGTAACGATGAAATATCTGCGTTGATGCAAAAAGTGGTCGATGGGTTCAACTTTCATACCATGGAAGTGGCGGAAAATGCTCTCTTAGGTCGTTAATTTCTAACAGACAGTTTACTTTTCTCTTGAAAAATTTGGCAGAGAAAAGTAAACTGTTTATCTTTGCACCCGTTGAAAAAATGCGGAAATAGCTCAGTTGGTAGAGCATAAC
>JAUUNK010000078.1 GCA_030844565.1 Bacteroides ovatus | reverse complement strand
GAGAAGAAGGCATATAAGTCAGGAACAGGACTTTCTTCATACTCTACTTCAAGTGAACTTTAAAATACAACCCGACAGAAGGGTACTTGCATTCATTCAATTCTCCCACGAGGTTTATATGGTCTTTCCAGATAGAATATCCCAATCCTATATTTACAGTACGCGAGTCATATTCTGCCATCAGGTTTAGAGGCTTATGGAAGAAAGGACGGTAATTGATGCCGCCACAAGGACCGTTTAGCGGATAATCTTGACGCCGGTTATAAACGTATGCCAGATGGATGCCGATATCCCCTAAAGAAGTAACGGTACAATGTTTTGTGAGGGTTACATAATAACGGTTCCAAAAGCCGTTGCTATTACTATCCGGAGATTTATATCCTTTACTCAAAGCCGAAGCGCTAGTTAATACATCATTTCCTCCTATCACCATAGCCGGCATATACTTCCAAAACTGGCCTTCTTTTACTAATCTCAATCTCACAGAAAACTGTCTATCTTGATTACAATACCTCCCCCATACAAGCTCCGGATATTTTTTACTTCCATGAACAGCCTTAAACAATGTACATGTATATGACACTTCTAGAAAAGGGAAAAAGGTGATATTCACATAATAATTAAATGTGTGGTAATTGAATTTTCCGGGAGTAGCTTGCTCGCTTAAAGCAGATGCACCGCACATAAAGGTCTTATCCCGCTGCATATCCGCTGTAGGTGCATGCAACAAGCCAGTTGTACCATAAGGGAACTGCGCCCACCCTTCTGTATAAAAAAACACAGAAAAAAGTAAAACCAATAAAATATGTTTCATCAGAGGTATTATCGAGAAGTTTGCATAGACCCGCTTATTTGATGACATGCAAGATTGTCAAAAAGATTATTTTAAAATATTCGGAAACGGAACGATGATTTATGTATTTCAAGTTATACCGTATCTTATCCGGCATAATCTGTTCCACGTACACTTTATCCGGATCCGTAGCATTGCCGAGTATGACATTCTCATCCACGTATTCAATCGAAGCATAATCTGTTATGCCGGGACGGACGCTCAAGACCCGAGCTTGCTCGGACGTATATAAATCGACATACTTACGCACTTCGGGGCGAGGACCTACCAAGCTCATATCGCCTATCAACACATTCACTAATTGGGGCAGCTCGTCCAATTTGTACTTACGGATAAAATACCCTACCCGAGTAACACGCGGGTCTCTACCACCCACTGTTATCAGCCCCTTCTTATCTGCTCCCACTCTCATCGAACGGAATTTATACAACTTAAAATCCTTTCCGTCTTTACCGACACGAATTTGAGAATAAAAACCGCCACCTTTACTTTCCAACCGTATAAGAATATAAAGGAGAAGAAAAACAGGGGACAAAAGAAGAAGACCGATAACAGAAAAAACAACATCCAGAAAACGAATCATCGAGCGGAAACCTTATAATAAGCGTCAACAACTGTTTGGATCACAAAGTTCACTTTTTCTTCTGTCAACTGTGGATAGATAGGCAATGAGAGCTCATGCTCATAGTTTTTATAGGCTTGAGGATAATCGGTGATAGCGTATCCTTGTTTCTTGAAGAAAGTAAGCATAGGCATAGGAATAAAATGCACATTCACAGCCACTTCACTTTTAGATATTTCATTAATCATAGCATCCCGCTGCGCTTCCGTAAAGCCTTTAATACGCAGAGCATAGATGTGGTAGGAACTTTCTTTCTCTGCCACTATAGCAGGAGGCAAAATAGCCCACTCATACTTAGAAAATGCAGCATTATACGTGTTGAATACCCGCTTACGTTCCTTCAGCAAAGAGGGATATTCCCGAATCTGTGCGAGACCAATGGCAGCATTCACATCCGCCATATTAATTTTCATTCCGAAGCCTACAATATCATAGCGCCATCCTCCTGCTTTGCTCTTGCTAAAAGCATCTTTTGTTTGGCAATTTAAAGCCATTTGGCGCAATTCGGCATATAAAGCAGCATTGTCAAAAGGAGCAGGCAGATTCATACAGATTGCCCCACCCTCTGCCGTAGTCACATTTTTTACGGCATGCAAAGAGAAGATTGCGATATCCGTTTCACACCCCGTATTTTTTTCGCTGTTATAACGTGCTCCCAAAGAGTGAGCGGCATCATTCATCACCAAAATACGTCCCAGTTTTTCCTGTACAGGTGAAGCGGGTTGGTACATAGCTTTTATATTTTCCTCTTGAACCATTGCCATAATAGCATCATAGTCGCAAGGAAAACCAGCAATATCCACGGGAATAATGGCTTTGGTTTTAGGAGTGATAGCTTTACGGATAGCTTCCACAGAAATATTAAAATCTTCTGCCGAATCCACCATCACAGCTTTAGCACCCGCGTGGAGCACAGCCAAAGCCGTAGCCGAATATGTATAGGCGGGTACAATGACTTCATCTTCTGCAGTCACTCCCAGCCAACGGAGCATCATGATAGCGCCCGATGTCCATGAATTAACACACAATACTTGTTGTGCACCCGAAAAAGATTTGATTTCTTCTTCTAAAGCTTTTACTTTCGGACCGGTAGTAATCCAGCCTGATTTTAGAGAATCAACTACCTCATCGATGACGCTGTCATCAATGTAAGGGGGTGAAAATGGAATTTTCATAATCAATCAAAAATATGTGTTTATTGAGGCTACCGGAAAACCGAATAACCAACTTATGATATTTATGCTCAGAAAATATAGAGAAGACTATTTTATATGAAACATTTTCAAAAAACACCAATACCCAATATGAAATGCAGAACGACATACATTCAAATGTTCCACTTCTCGATACAGATACCAATGATACTTTATCAAGCTGAACTTATTGACCGATATTGAACCAGAACGAATCCGATACCTCATTAACACATCGGGCATTCCCCATATATATTTTTCTGTTTTCAGCATCTTTAGCCACAGGGCATCGTCATTTCGTTTACGGATATTAGGAACTTCAAACTTTCCCATCATAGCCGCATTGTACATGACTGTTGAGTTTCCGACAGGACAATCTAACAATAATCTATTATAATCGACTTTCTGTTTCGTATGAATAATGCGATTCAGGGAATTACCTTTTTCATCTATTTGCTCATAAGCTGTACAGGAAAATGCATGATTATATTCATTCATAAAATCAAGCTGTTTTTCAAGTTTATTAGGAAGCCATAAATCATCACTATCCAAAAATGCCATATAACGACCATTAGCCAACTGCATAGCCTTGGTACGGGCAACTGCTGCGCCACTATTTTGTTTCAATATAAACAATTTTATACGAGGATCTCTATGAACATAATCCTCTATTATTTTCTGCGAATCATCAGTTGAACAATCGTCAACGATAATCAGTTCCCACTTCTGATAAGTCTGGACAAGAACCGATTCAATGGTTTCTCGCACAAATTGGGCACAATTATAAGATGGGGTTATAATAGATACCAATCCGTAGTCTGTCATAGTTAAATAAGATTATCGTCCAATAGCTGTGTAACAAAATCCTTCATGCTCTACTTCTGCACGATCGTAAATATTGCGTCCGTCCACCACTATGGGTTGAACCATCACTTTCTTGATTACCGACCATGAAGGCATACGGAACTGTTTCCACTCCGTGATAAGTGCAAGTGCATCCGCATCAATTACAGCATCATACATATCCTTACAATATGTCACCACATCACCTAGACGGCGTCTACATTCCGGCATTGCTACAGGATCATACACTTTTACTGTAGCCCCCTCTCTGATAAGTTTGTCAATAATTACAAGTGCAGGCGCTTCACGCATATCATCAGTTTCCGGCTTGAATGCTAATCCCCACATAGCAATAGTCTTACCTTGCAAATTTCCAAGTTGTTGTTTCAATTTATCATACACAATGCTTTTCTGCCGTTCATTAGCAGCCTCCACCGCTTCTATTACCCCCATCACATAGCCATGTTCACGCCCTGTGTGAGCAAGCGCCTTTACGTCCTTAGGAAAGCATGAACCGCCATATCCGCAACCGGCATAAAGAAATTTACCTCCAATACGTACATCTGTACCTATCCCTTTACGTACCATGTTCACATCTGCCCCTACTTTATCACATAGATTAGCAATATCGTTCATAAATGAGATACGTGTGGCAAGCATAGCATTGGCAGCATACTTAGTCATCTCTGCTGACGGTATATCCATAAAATAAACACGGAAATTATTTGTAAGAAACGGACGATAGAGCTTAGTTAGCACCTTTTGGGCACGTTCACTTTCTACACCTACCACCACTCGGTCTGGCGACATAAAATCATTAATAGCAGCTCCTTCTTTCAGAAACTCCGGATTTGAAGCCACTTCAAAATCTATGTTTACCCCCCGTTTGTCAAGTTCCTCTTGAATGACCGCTTTTACTTTTTGGGCAGTACCCACCGGAACTGTCGATTTAGTAACGAGTATAGTGTATTTTTTAATGTTACGCCCAAAAGTACGAGCTACTTCAATCACATACTTTAAATCAGCGCTTCCATCCTCATCCGGAGGTGTACCTACTGCACTAAATACCACCTCTACATCATCAAGGCAAGTGGTCAATTCTGTCGTAAAGTGCAACCTTCCAGCTTCCACATTCCGCTTTACTAAATTATCAAGACCCGGTTCGTAGATAGGAATCTCGCCCTTCAATAACCGTTCTATCTTTGCATGGTCGATGTCAACACACGTCACATTAATACCCATTTCCGAAAAACAGGCACCTGACACAAGCCCTACATAACCTGTACCTACGATTGCTATATTCATAAATATTTTTGGTTTTAAATGTTTCGAATTATCTTTGATTAATTACAGTGGTATAACACCGAATCGAGTCCGATGCTATTTTGGACCATGAGAAATCTTTCGCTACATTATAAGCACGTTCTGAATACCCAACAAAGTCCTTTCTATATTGGTAATAGGCCTTCATAATCGTATTAGCTATTTCTTTTGCATCAACCTTAGTAATCCATCCAGCATTATTATCTTGTATAATTTCAGCCATATTTGTTTGAGGAGTAACTATGCAGGGGAGGCCATACGATAAAGCTTCTAAAACTCCCATAGGCATTCCTTCAGACCTACTATTTAGGATAAAAATATGTGATATTTGAAAAGCTATTTCCTTTTCCTTACCATAAACCGGTCCTTTAAAATCGGCAATTTTACTATATTTCTTAAGGCGCGAGGTAAAAATGGTAAAATCTGGTTCTAAACCAATTCCATAAAATTGAAAATGAATTTTATCAGCATAGCCCTCCTTTTGAAGAAGCCCTAATGCATCCACTAAAACATCCAGAGCTTTGTGATACATATCAATTCTTCCAAGAAAGAGTATCTCAATCCGTTCAGGAAGCGAAATATTCTTTTGTCTCATCTCCGGCGGCAGATAACACCCATTCGGAATTAGCACTGACCGAGGATTAATTTTCTTCACTAAAGAATTGGAATATTCACCCTTATTGAGATATATGATTGCTTTAGCTCTTCTCAAGAAATTATTAAAAAATAAAATGTTAGCAAAATATTTTTTTATTCTATTTTTTTTGTAATTTTCTTTGGATAGAGCACCATGAAGTTCCACTAAATAAGGAATATTACCTTTGGAAAGACATTTTGAGAATGAAATATACTCTATTCTGTACAAAGAATGGAATATAACTATATCGGGACAAAACTTATCAATTAGCTCTAAAAATTCATTTACCTTATGAACCTCGAAAAGTGGTGGGATAGGCTTTTTTAAATGACGTACAGTTGCTACCTTAACACGGTGTCCTAATTGGATTTGTTCTTTCTGTAGAGATATTATCACTGTTCCAACTCCGTTAGCAAGTTTGTCCACATCAACAATATGTAGTATTTTCATCTATATTATCTGTTTTTGATTTAAACAAAAGAACACTGAACTGTTTTTAAACACTCCATTCTCTCAATTACGTATGCCGCATTTTAATAATTTTTGCCGGATTTCCAGCCACAATGCAATTTGCCGGGACATCTTTAACAACCACACTACCAGCTCCTATGACACTGTTCTCTCCGATTGTTATAGGACCTAAAATAATAGAGTGAGCCCCAATCAAAACATTATCATTAATTATTGGAAGATCTTTATATCCAGAGCGACCGCCAATGGTAACCCCGTGTAAAATTACACAATCCTTTCCAATCACAACATCCGGATGAAATAATGATCCCAAAGCATCGTGGGGCATTATAGTACCTTTCCCTATTTTCAACTTATAGGGAATATCAGCAGAAAACACAATTCTAATAAAAACACGTATCAAAACGGCAATGATGGTCAAACGATGCAAATAAAACCATCTTTCCAGGGAATAAAAGAAATAAATTTTATCCATATATAACACAATAATTTTACCAACAAAAAGAATAAGGATATATAGAGCCCCATTCCGGACGAAATGTTATTATAACAGCATAATAGGTAAAAAATGATACAATTATTAATAGGGTGATAAGTATTTTATTTTGTTTTCTTAACCAATAAACTGCATTAGGCAAAAGAATTATAGAAAATACATTATAATAGATAGCGATTCTATCTAGTATGTTCAATTTTAAAGAAATAATGTAAATCATCACAGCAAATAATACTAAGGACAGTAGATTATTATTATTCTTTAATTGCCAACCAGTTAATTTACATACAACTTTTTTTTGAGTCAAAATATTATAACTAAAAAAAATAATAAGCGAAGAAATGATAACATATAATACGCTTGCTAAACGAGTGTCTCCAAAATAAATACCTTTATTATAATGTTGATACATCGCAAACAACCTAAACGCAAATCCTAAAAGAGTTGAGAAAAAAGAAACACATACAATACCAATTCCAATAAATAAAAGTATTGTTCTCATTTTAGGTTTAATCATACGACATAAATATCCAAAAACAAAAAAAATTGCTGTGGTGTGAAATGTAGTAGCTATCAATACGGCTAAAATAAATTTCAACTTTTTACCTTGCAATATATAGTCATAACTAAACAGAAGAATTGCTATTGCTAAACTCTGCCTTACCGCTGTTATTGAAAATGTAAAAAATCCATACGTAAAGAATATAAAAAGTGAAAGCCATGGCAATTTACTATATTTCCAAATAAATCGCCCAAAACTAAAAAGTATTATACAGCTAGTAACTATAAGTATACTTTGAGGGTTAGAACTGAAAAGCGATACTAGATAATTAAGATAGATATATCCAATCTCATATCGTGTTTCTATCGTAGGATCTTGAGCAATCTCTTGAAAAATACGGAGATATTCATGCGTATCATTACCTATCGATTCAGCTCTAAACGCTCCAAGAAACATCAAAATAATGACACAAAACCAGTAACCTACTTTTTCTTTGATTGGCAGGCGTGCTATTTCTGTAAGTAGCTTTACACATAAAGGAGTTATTAATAATATCGAAGCTAATAGTGTATAATGATACATGAATTATGTAAGTAATAAAAGTTATTTTAGCTATTATTTTTCAATCCTTTCAAGAAAGACAACATCAATTTAAAATCCTTTTGATGTATTAGAATCAATAAGACAGTAATAATTATAGAGATAAACATATAACCTCTAAAGGAAAAGGAAAGCACTATTGCTTGACAAAATACCAGCAAAGCGTCTACCATAACAATACGATCAATAACAATGCAGACATACCGTCGGGAATCTCTGATACGCATTCCCACTATCACCGCATAGCTAACAACGTTAGCAATCAAAGCTCCCATAATATTTATTATAGGGATAAAAAGAAAACAAAGCAAAATATTAACTCCAGCTCCTACCATGGTGGTATACATCGCTTTCTTATTATTCTTAACTACAGCATAAAATGTTCCAAAGAAAATGGAATAACAGCCTAAAGTAGCAGAATACAATAATAGCGGTGTATAAGTCCATGCCTCGTAAAATTTACCTTTCAGTATAAAGTGTGACAAATAAGGCAGAACTAATAATATAACTGCACTACTCATCATCACACAAAACGAATAGTAATGAAATACACGCGAATAGAATTCTGATTTCGTAGATTCTTGATACTCCTTCACTGAAGCAAATTGCCATGCTTGTTGAAACACCGAAGAGATTACATTTATCAACGCAGGTATTTTACTCGCACCTGCAAATAGCCCAGCTATGCCTAATCCACAATATCCGGCAATAATGTAACGGGATGAGATATTCGTCATCCACCATGATAACATATTTGGAATTAAAGGTAAACTGTATATTACCATATTGCGTAACAAAGTATTATCAACTGCCGAAAATTCTATATAAGATTTGATATTAACCTTCCATACTAAATAGACAATCGATACGATATTAGCAATGATAAATGAAACCAAATAACCACTAACACCTAACTGAAATATTTGTAAAAATAGATAAGTACTCCCTAATAAGAAAATCGCACCTAGGATTCCATTGAGAGCAAATTCCCTCACCTTACCTAAGCCTCTGGCAAATTGGGCAAAAAGGAATTTTAATGATTCTGAAATATATAAGATTACAAAAAGCCACCAATAGTTATTAGGAAAAAAATAATAAACAATCGCAGTAACCAAAATAGCAACAATGTAACTATATCCAAGCACCCTTAACCCGTTACATAATAACAAACGATGATTACTATCTTTATCTAATGCAAAACGAAAAACTGCATCCGTAATACTTAGCGTTAGTATTGGCATTACCAACTGAAGTGAGTTATTAAGCAAATCAGCAAGTCCAAACTCCTCTGTAGTTAATGCTAATGTATAAATGGGCATTAAAAAAAAATAAATGAGCTTGGTAGTAAAATTGCCGATTCCGAATATCAAGGTGTCAGAAAAGAGAGACCTATATTTGTTCATCAGAATTAAAAATCAGAAAGGAATTGACTTTTCCACTGCCTGATCAAATTAAAATCGATTCCTTCCACGTTGGTTTCCCATCTAGAATTAATTTTACATCCTAATTCTTCTAAAAGATTATTCCGTCTTACAATAGGCAGATTATAATTTTTTGACATATTATCAGCACGATAATCTATTGATATTATGATTGTTCTTTTAGCATGTTGTAATGCACGTATTCCTCCATGCAATCGATTCCCTACATAATCAATATCAGTATCTAATATCTTATCATAAGAAAATAAATTAGGAGATATTATAAAAGGCAGTTCATCAGTTAAAGTTTTTAAGTAATCCAAATCGTCAATAGTTTGAGGCCAAAAATACAAATGTTCATAATTTTTTTTTAATATATCAATCATTGCTTTATCTTTTATCGGATTAGGGTGATAGCAAGTTAAAGTAAATACTACAGAATTAGATTTAGTATTAGGAATTCTCGCACATAAATCTGAAGTTAGCCCCCAAAGAGTAGGACAACCTGTATTATAAGCTTTAAAGCCCAATTTTTCTAAAAAAACTTTAGCTGATTCATCTCGCACACTATGAATATACTCTTTTGATAGTACTTGAGAATAAAGGAATCGAGTATACCAGTTCACAGACGTACTATTAACACCCGTTCCCACCCCTAAACATATTGTTCCCTTTACAAGAGACAAATTGAATACATTAATATTCCATCCAGGAAGCGGACGCAGCATATTAACATATAATGCATTTGTACCACAAAGAAATTTTTGATCTGCATTTGAATATGCTTTCATTTTTTTACGATACAGCAACCTTTGATACAATGAAAAATGTAATGTATGTGTAGGTAATGAATAGATATAATTCTTATCAAATAATTCCGGAAAATTCTTTTGTATTGAAGTTATAATTATTTCATCTCCAATATTAAGAGTAGCCACCGAAGTATCAAGTAATAAGACTTTATTTATCATAATTGATTATTGATTAATATATAATTATTTATTAGCCCATCAAAAAAATTGTTATCAATAACAATGACTATTTAGAAGCCACTATGTCCATAAAGTAAGGATGTAGCATGGAGGAACACATTCTGTAACGACTACCGCATACACATAAATCTTATATTGCCTCTTCATCACTCATTATAACATAGTAGAATATTTTAGAATGCTATCTTTGAATTTCCCAAATAATAATTTAACACAAATAGAAAAATATATACAATTACAACTCATTTATCCAGTTCTTCAAACCTCGAATTCTTCGAAACAAACTCCGGAACCACCTGCTTCATCAACGAAACGGTAGGTATGATTTCCACATTCCGCGAAAGCTTCTCAAACTCCGCATAAGTGTCCAAAATCTCAAAGTAATCATATTCACGCACCTTTGCCACTTTGATTTTTTTGTTATCCGTGGGAATCGTGTTTTCCTTGTCACTCAACACCTCCTCATAAAGCTTCTCGCCCGGACGCAAACCCGTAAACTCTATCTTAATATCCTTGTCGGGACGGTAACCGGCAAGTTCAATCATCCGTGTCGCCAAGTCTACGATTTTAACAGGCTTACCCATCTCGAAGACAAATATCTCATTGCCCTCTCCCATCGTTCCCGCCTCCATCACCAGACGGCATGCTTCGGGAATAGTCATAAAGAAGCGAATAATGTCGGGATGGGTCACTGTGACGGGACCACCGTTTTCAATCTGTTCTTTAAAATGAGGAATCACAGAACCGTTACTGCCAAGCACGTTACCAAAACGGGTGGTGATGAATTTGGTTTTACCTTTCACTTTTCCTTGACGGATAGCACAGCCCAAGCTTTGCACATATATCTCTGCCAAGCGTTTGGAAGCACCCATTACATTAGTGGGGTTCACAGCCTTATCGGTGGAAATCATAATCATCTTTTCCGCACCATATTCAACTGCCATATCCGCTACCTGTCGAGAACCGGTTACATTCACCAATACTGCTTCGCAGGGATTTTCCTCCATCAAGGGGACATGCTTGTAGGCAGCAGCATGGAAAATAACCTGCGGATGATACTGCTCAAACACCATGCGGACACGTTGCTTGACACGAACATCACCAATAACAGGAACGAAATCAAGGTCAGGATAATTCTTCTCAAATTCCAAACGAACATTATGCAAAGGAGTTTCACCGGAGTCGAACATAATAAGTTTATGGACATTCAATTGTGCCAGTTGGCGGCAAAGCTCGCTACCGATACTGCCGGCAGCGCCCGTTACAAGCACTGTTTTATCACGGAACTCCGAAACAACTTCCTGCATGTTGATATTAATTTCTTCCCTTCCCAAAAGGTCTTCGATACGAATGGGACGAACAAATTGGTGGAAATTCCCGGCAGCATCCGCTTCGCTAATGGTAGGAGCAATCAGAGCTTTCACTCCTTTGCTCTTACAGTATTCAAGCAATCGGTTTTCTTCTTCTCGAAGTGACTCATAACGGGCAAACAAGATGCCTTGAACGGTACGCTTATCAATAAGTTCTTCGAAATCATTTTCATCTTTGACGGCATAAACGCGCGAATCTGCCAGACGCCGGGGAAAATTCTCCGTATCGGGAACACAGAAACCTACCACCTTATAATGAGTACTGTTGCGAAGACGCGTTTTCAAAGCCACACTTTTCTCGTCCATGCCATAAATCAAGATTCTCATGTTAGTCTTGCGGACCGCCGAAAGAAGTGATTCATAAAGCACAATCATTAACACCCTCAATCCAATAAGAGAAATAAGGGTAAGCATGCCGTCGAACATCACAAAAACCAGATTCTGGCTACCATAAAGGGCATCTTCCTCAAAGAAAAAAAAGACAAATATGCCCATACAAAGGGTTTTGAAAAGGACGGCGCAGGTAACACGCCAAAGGTCACGCGCTTGTGAGTAACGGATAGTATTACGAAACGTGTCAAAAAGGAAAGAACCCACAATAATGGATGTCACCGACACACAAACCACTTCAAAAAGACCACCAAAAGTCCAGCCAATGCCTGTTATATAATGTATACCAGTATAAGTTATCACTGTGCAGACGGCAGCGATGAGAGTGTCCATCCCCAAAACAATCCAACAGCTGAAAAAATTACGGCTGACGTGATGAATAAATTTTTCTAATGTATTTTTCATTGCGATATGTTAAAATGGAATTCATCTGACGATAGCCGGAAGGTATGTTCAAGTAGCGACAGGGTATCAGCCACTTCTTTCTCTTCTTTGGTATACTCACGTCCGCCCCAGCCACGGATAATAGCATGTGCTTCCGCTGCCAGTTCATCATCGTATACTTCCCCATAACAATAAGTAAGAAGACGGCATTTAAGCAAAGAATCCGGAAGTTGTTCTAACACGCTGCGAGAGCGTTCCAAGATGCAGACCCGCTTTTTGCGATCCGAAGGGTTAGCATACATACAGGCATTGTAACCCATCAGAACAGCCAGGCAAAGTTCGGCCTCCTGAATCGGGTTTTTCCCTTTTCGCCTCCAAATAGTGTCAATCAACACACGCACGTTATGGTTTAGACGAGACAGCTCCTCGGCATAAACATACCCAGTGTCCTCCCCCAGGTATAAGAGACGATGTGACGTCTCGTGCAGTCCCTCTATCTGTGTCTGCAAGTTATCTTTCATACCCCCATTATGTTTTTAATTCTACATTTATACTTTCTCCACTACAGGCTCCACAAAGCCCGCAGGCATGTCTACACAAGCGCAACCCAGCATATTCAGTCGCACGGCTACCTTGCTCTTCCCCTCATCAACCACCAGTTCCCCCTCGAGACCACGCAAGGGACCCTTTATCACACGCACCTTTTCACCGGGCGCCAAAGGGCAGGTACTCATGCTCACTGCATCCTCCGAATAATCAAGCATGAACTTAAAACGTGCCATCTGGGTCTCAGGAATTACAGCGGGAACGCTTTCACCGCGCATCACCAAATAACGGCTCACCGAGGAAAGGGTCAAGACCTGCTTACGTTCTTCAGCATCCACGTGCACAAAAAGCATCATAGGAAGAAGCACACGTTCTACCTCCTTGCGGCGATCGCTCCATTGATGAAGTTCCTTTTGAACAGGAAGAAAATTCTCAATTCCCATACGGGTCAACCGCACGCTCGTTTTCTTCTCGTGGCAGATATGCACTTGAGCAACCAACCACTGCTTCGGGCGCACTACGTGCCCGCCTGTCACAACAGGCATGTCTTCCTTCAAACCAGTTCTCTTATCATTCATGTAAGCCTCTTTTACGAAGTTTCAAACAGTTACTTCTTAGGTAACTGCCTAAAATTCGTTGCAAAGATATACAAAATAATCATTAACTAACAAAAAAATCAGAACTTTTTTACTTTATCTGTTTGGGTAAGTGATAAAAGTAAAGTGGAACATAAAAAAAGCGTTTTTCATGTTCCTTGTCTCTATATGCTTGTCTTCAAGGTTTTTTCATGCTACACCTAGCTTGGAAACACCTTCTTTTTCCCTTATTTCTAACTTACCTTCCTCTTTTCAAAAAATAAGTTACCTAAGAAGTAACCTTCCCCATACTCTCCATTATTTCAATCACTTATACTAGAAAAGCCTCTTATCCGATAATTCTTTACATAAGAAATATTCAATTTATTTATTTTAGTCCTTTTATCCAGTTCAAATCCTTTGAGATAGATTTGCGTGGTCTTAATGGACTTATGACCGAGAGACTCGCTGATCATCTCAATGGGCACGCCACGGTACTTGGCGGTAGTGGCCCAAGAATGGCGGAGGCAATAGGAAGTGACCTTGGAGCGAACTTTGCAGGCGGCAGCCAGCCGGCTGAGCTGGATATTGAAGCGCCGCAAGGCAGACTGGTATTCACGATAGCCTTCCTTATCGCACTTCCGGTTGCGACCGCTAAGGATGGAAAAAAGGTAATCAGGATACCCCAAAGAAACGCCTTCGGGACCACGCAACAACTCCTGCATGATCTTTTCAGCCGGACCAAGAACCTCAACGCTCATGGACGTACCTGTCTTGACACGCTGATAGCGAAGGACGCTCCCTTGAAGGTTCTTCTTCTCCAAATGGGCAAAATCCGCAAAAGACATGCCGCAGAACTGGAAAAGAAGGTTGGCAATGGCTTGCGTGCGGCGAAGCTTCTCCGACTTTACATCGCTGTAGAGCAAGGCATGGAGCTCACCCACCGGAAGCGCTTTCTTGTGAAGCACGTCCACCCCCGTAAAGACGTCCCGGAATAGCCTATATATATAAGGTGTAAGACCGGCGTCGACGCCACGGTTGTAGATGCTGCGAAGCATCCGCATATAGGTGGAAATAGTGTTGGGCCTCTTGTCCCGCTGAGAAAGATAAGCGCCATAGCGTTTCAGATTACCACGGGTAAGCTGGCGGAAGGAAACAACCGGCGTGCCGCAAAAACGCGTAAAAGACCGGAGGGCATTCTCATAAACATGCGCCGTGGAATGGCGGCCCTCAAGCCGCAGTTCTTCGATATAGCCAAGGGCACAAAGCGTAAATTCATCGTTTTTCATACATTCAATACTTATGGTTGTTCGTCATATTGGATTAAATATCTTACAAATAAAGCGTTTTTAGCAGTTTTGGGGTTGGAAGATAAGAAATACTTTACTAAAACCAAAGACCGGGATCGCATACGCCAACCGACAAAGTGGTGAAAGCTCTTTCGTTCCACTATAGTGGAACGAAGCGGAAACTATAGTGGTACGAAACGGAGACTATAGTGGAACGAAGCGAAGACTGTAGTGGAACGAAATAAGATATACGAAGAGGAGGACTGGAAATAGAAGAAGCGAAACTTAAGGATAGCACACGCGGAAACTAAAAGTATGTTGCATGCCGGAATGATGCCAAGTGGTACTTACATCCTATCACCTTATTTTCTGAAATACCCCCTAAAAAATAGGGGTAGTTTCAGGAAAAACATGTAATTTTGCGCCCAACAACCCACAAAAGAGGTACTATTATGTCAAAAATGAGATTTTTCGCACTTCAAGAGCTTTCCAACAGAAAGCCTCTGGAAGTAATTGCCCCTTCCAACAAACTTTCTGATTATTACGGCAGCCACGTATTCGACCGTAAGAAAATGCAGGAATATCTTCCTAAAGAAGCCTATAAAGCGGTGACAGATGCCATCGAAAAAGGTACATCCATCAACCGGGAAATGGCAGACCTGATTGCCAACGGAATGAAAAGCTGGGCAAAATCCTTAAATGTCACCCACTACACGCATTGGTTTCAACCCCTCACCGACGGAACAGCCGAAAAACACGACGGCTTTATCGAATTTGGCGAGGATGGCGGAGTGATAGAACGTTTCTCGGGGAAATTGCTGATACAGCAAGAACCTGACGCCTCTTCTTTCCCCAATGGAGGAATCCGTAACACATTCGAGGCACGCGGATACACGGCATGGGATGTATCTTCTCCCGCCTTTGTAGTGGATACCACTTTATGTATCCCTACCATATTTATATCTTATACAGGCGAAGCACTCGACTATAAGACTCCACTTCTCAAAGCCCTTGCAGCTGTAGATAAAGCAGCAACGGAGGTGTGCCAGCTTTTCGACAAGAATGTGACTCGCGTCTATACCAATCTGGGCTGGGAACAAGAATATTTTCTTGTCGACTCTTCCTTATATAATGCACGGCCTGACTTATGCCTGACGGGACGTACCTTGATGGGGCACTCTTCGGCAAAAGACCAGCAACTCGAAGACCACTATTTCGGCTCTATCCCTCCACGCGTCACCGCTTTTATGAAAGAACTGGAGATAGAATGCCACAAACTGGGTATTCCCGTCAAGACCCGCCACAACGAGGTAGCTCCCAATCAGTTCGAACTAGCTCCTATCTTTGAGAATTGCAATCTTGCCAACGACCACAACCAGTTGGTAATGGATCTAATGAAACGTATTGCCCGTAAACATCACTTTAATGTATTGCTACACGAAAAACCTTATAACGGTGTGAATGGTTCGGGCAAGCACAATAACTGGTCGCTTTGCACTGACACGGGCATTAACCTCTTTGCCCCGGGTAAAAATCCGAAAGGGAACATGTTGTTCCTTACCTTCCTGGTGAACGTATTGATGATGGTTTATAAGAACCAGGATTTGCTGCGTGCCTCTATCATGAGTGCCGGCAACAGTCACCGCTTGGGAGCCAATGAAGCCCCTCCCGCCATTCTTTCTTGTTTCCTGGGTAGCCAACTATCGGCAACTCTCGACGAAATCGTGCGCCAAGTGGGAAACAGCAAAATGACTCCTGAGGAAAAAACAACTTTAAAACTAGGCATCGGACGTATCCCTGAAATTTTGCTAGACACTACCGACCGTAACCGCACCTCACCTTTCGCCTTCACCGGAAACCGTTTCGAGTTCCGTGCTGCTGGCTCTTCATCCAACTGCGCCGCTGCAATGATTGTCATCAATGCTGCCATGGCCAATCAGTTGAATGAATTCCGTGCTTCAGTGGAGAAACTCATGGAAGAGGGCGTAGGCAAAGACGAGGCTATCTTCCGTTTGCTGAAAGAAACAATTATTGCTTCTGAATCTATCCGCTTTGAAGGAGACGGCTATTCTGACAGTTGGAAGGAAGAAGCCGCCCGACGTGGCCTAACCAATATCTGCCACGTACCGGAAGCTCTCATGCACTATGTAGACCATCAGTCGAAAGCTGTATTGATAGGTGAGCGTATATTCAACGAAACTGAACTCGTGAGCCGACTTGAAGTAGAATTGGAGAAATATACCATGAAGGTGCAAATAGAAAGCCGTGTGCTGGGCGACTTGGCAATCAACCATATCGTCCCTATCGCCGTGAGCTATCAAAACCGACTTCTCGAGAACCTACGTGGACTGAAAGAGATCTTCCCACCGGAAGAATACGAGGTGATGAGCGCAGACCGCAAAGAACTTATCAAAGAAATCTCTCAACGCGTGACAGCTATCAAAATACTTGTGAAGGAGATGACAGAAGCTCGTAAAGTAGCCAATCACAAGGCAAACTTCCAAGAAAAAGCATTTGAGTACGAAGAAAAAGTGCGCCCTTACTTGGATAGCATCCGCGACCATATCGACCATCTCGAAATGGAAATTGACGACGAAATATGGCCTTTGCCCAAGTATCGCGAACTCTTGTTCACAAAATAACTCTGTATAAAAAGAATTGCACAAAAGCTCTACTTTTGCTGCAATTCTTTTTTGCTTTTGTTTATTTTCTCATTTTTTCTTTCTACATTTGTGCTTTATAACACAGTTTTACAGCACTCATGGTAAAGATGAACTTGTCAGACATAAATATTTCGGAACACCTTTCCGATATGTGGGCTCTTCTGAATCAAGAACAGAGAGAGTTCCTGGCGAATAATTTCTCTCTACAGACCTACAAAAAGAATGAAACTATCTATTGCGAGGGAGAGAAACCGACACATCTCATGTGCCTTATCAGTGGCAAAGTAAAAATCTACAAAGACGGAGTAGGCGGAAGAAGCCAGATTATCCGTGTTATCAAACCCACAGAATATTTCGCTTACCGGGCTTATTTTGCCCAGGAGCCCTTTGTTACAGCTGCAGCAGCTTTCGAACCATCCATTGTCTGCCTTGTACCAATGAGAGCAATTACCACCCTCGTGTCTCAAAACAGTGACCTGGCTATGTTCTTTATCCGCCAATTATCCATTGACTTGGGCATAGCAGACGAAAGAACGGTTAACCTCACACAGAAACATATTCGCGGCCGCTTAGCCGAATCCCTGATCTTCCTCAAAGAGAATTATGGATTGGAAGAAGACGGCTCTACCCTAAGCATTTATCTTTCTCGTGAAGACTTGGCAAACTTATCGAATATGACCACTTCCAATGCCATCCGAACTCTCTCTAATTTCGCTACAGAACGGCTTATCACTATCGACGGAAGAAAAATAAAGATTATAGATGAAGAGAAATTGAAGAAGATTAGTAAGATTGGGTAAAAAACCATCGGACAATGATAAAATAAAAGTCCCTGAATTCCTTCCTAATCCAGGGACTTGTTATATATTACTTTTAAGCGAGTTACTATACTAGCTCGAAACTTAAATCAATCCTTCCTCCACTAAATAGCGTTCTGCCTCGATAGCAGCTTTACATCCACTTCCGGCAGCAGTAATGGCTTGGCGATAATGGGGATCTGCTACGTCTCCGGCAGCAAACACTCCGGGTACTTTAGTACAAGGACGTTCGCCAAGCGTGATGATATACCCCACTTCGTCTGTATCCAGATAAGGCTTAAAAATATCTGAATTCGGTTTATGACCGATAGCAAGGAAAAAACCGTCAATAGGAAGCGAATAGCGTTCTTCGTCCGGCTGTCCCCAACGTTTCACGAGACTTACCCCTTCGACGCCATTGTCGCCAAACAAACCCACAGCATTATGTTCGAACAAAACTTCGATTTTTTCATGCTCCATCACGCGCTTTTGCATAATCTTTGAAGCACGAAGATAGGGCTTACGTACAATCAGATAGACCTTGGATGCCAAGCTAGCAAGATAGATAGCCTCTTCACAAGCTGTATCACCGCCACCTACTACGGCTACCACTTTTTTCCGATAGAAGAAACCGTCACACGTAGCACAAGCACTAACGCCCATCCCGGCATATTTCTTTTCGTCTTCCAACCCCAAGTACTTAGCCGTCGCTCCGGTAGCAATAATCAAAGTTTGCGTTTCTATTACCTTTTCTCCGTCAATGGTAATCTTGTAAGGAGCCACGCTCAAATCGGCAGCCGTAGCAATACCGAAACGGATGTCCGTACCAAAACGGGAAGCCTGGGCACGAAGGTCCTCCATCAACTGGGGACCACTCACTCCTTGAGGATAGCCGGGAAAGTTTTCCACGTCGGTAGTAGTTGTCAACTGTCCGCCAGGTTGTATCCCTTCGTAAAGAACGGGAGCCAGGTTAGCACGTCCCGCATAGATGGCTGCCGTATACCCGGCAGGGCCCGAACCAATAATCAAGCACTTTACTTTTTCTGTTTCCATTATGAATAATTTTATAATTACCTACCTTAAATCTATAATCTCCGCATCCGGATACTGTTTCGGGTCGAAAACAAACTCCGAATCCTGATAGTTCAAACCGGTTTTATATCCCGTAATGGTTATTTCACTCCACTCCTTCGCATGCCTCGGTTGCAACCGGATAAAAAGCGGGTGATATGTATCCGGAGTCACATACAAAACAATACTACTCAACTCCTGTTTGGGAGAAGTAGCTGTCAGAATCACTTCCGTTACTGGCCGTCCCTTGAAGTTCTTTACAGAACCTAACTTGTAAGAATAGCCTTTTTGATACATATATAATAAGGTATACGGATTGATAGCCTGCAACTCCTCCTGTGTGGGAGTACTGATATTCACTTCATCACTACCGGAAAGATAACTCCACTGCGTAGTCCCGTCAAACCATGTGACGGCTTCGGGCGTTTTCAACATAAATTTCTCCCCTTTCAAGGAAAGTGTTCCTGCAGATTCACCCTGGAGAGTTCCGTCATTAAACGACTGTGCCCGAAAATCAGCCTGTATACCGCCTGCCTGGCGGAAGTTGGCGGCTACCTTGTCGAGCACAACTTTTGCCTGTGATTGCGATTGGGCAAACACAGGCAAAGTCAGTAAAGCTATCACTACACTAAAAATATACTTATTCATTTACTTTATAAACGACTGGTTATTGAAAATTGTTCAAACGCATCTCCAAGTCTGTTTCATCCATGCACAACACATCACGCGCTTTGCTTCCTTGAGTGGGTCCCACTATGCCGGCTTTTTCGAGCTGGTCCATAATACGCCCCGCACGGTTGTAGCCAATAGAGAATTTCCGCTGAATTAAAGAGGTAGACCCTTGCTGGTGAATCACAATCAACCGGGCAGCATCTTCGAAGAGCGGGTCCAGACGTCCCATATCCACATCTCCCAAATCGCCACCGCCATCTTCTGTAACATACTCCGGCAAATAGAAAGCAGTAGGGTATCCTTGCTGGCGTGCTATGAACTTGGTTATTTCTTCTACTTCCGGCGTATCGATAAAGGCACACTGTACACGTACCGGGTCGGCTCCCTGAAGGAACAACATATCTCCACGCCCAATTAACTGATTGGCTCCCGGGCGGTCGAGAATTGTGCGAGAGTCCATCATAGCAGATACACGGAAGGCTACACGGGCAGGGAAGTTGGCTTTGATTGTACCTGTAATAATGTTAGTCGTAGGACGCTGAGTAGCAATAATCATGTGGATACCTATAGCACGTGCCAATTGAGCAATACGGGCAATAGGTAACTCGATTTCCTTTCCTGCTGTCATAATCAAGTCACCAAACTCATCAATGACCACCACAATATAAGGCATAAACTTATGCCCCTTTTCCGGATTGAGGCGGCGGTTGATGAATTTCTCATTATATTCTTTAATATTGCGCACATGCGCCATCTTCAACAGGTCGTAGCGATTATCCATCTCCACACAAACCGAATTGAGGGTTTGAACCACTTTCGTCACATCAGTAATGATGGCATCTCCCCCATCGGGCAACTTAGCAAGGAAATGATGCTCTATTACGGAATAAATGCTGAACTCCACTTTCTTTGGATCGACCAGCACAAATTTCAATTCAGCCGGGTGCTTCTTATATAATAAGGAGGTAATGATAGCATTCAGCCCGACAGACTTACCCTGTCCGGTAGCACCCGCCACCAAGATATGAGGCATCTTGCACAAATCCACCATAAACACTTCGTTAGTGATAGTTTTACCGAAAGCGATAGGTAAATCGTAAGCAGATTCCTGGAACTTCTTGCTACCGATAATGGAACGCCCCGAAACAATTTTAGGTTTCGAATTAGGAACTTCAATACCGATGGTTCCTTTTTCGG
>JAUUNK010000077.1 GCA_030844565.1 Bacteroides ovatus | reverse complement strand
TTATGCAAACTAGCGGCTTAGATTTAACATTCCAACAGGGTTTTCGGACTGACCCCCTCTTCTCTTAGAAGACAAAGCTTACGACTAATAAAAAAGCCTACAAATTGCTCATTTGTAGGCTTTTTTTGGTACTGTCTTTGTCACAGCGTTCTTGCGGAAGCTGGGGGATTCGAACCCCCGGTACGGTAACCCGTACGTCAGTTTAGCAAACTGGTGGTTTCAGCCACTCACCCAAACTTCCTTAATTATGCTTTGTTTCTCAAATGCGGTGCAAATATAGGGGTAACTTTTGGACTACGCAAATCTTTCTGCAAAATTTTTTCTGCTATTTTTTGGGGAAAGTGGGTAACAGACTATGATTCAAATAATAAAGTGCATATTTTTTTTATGAGAGAGGGGGTAAGATAAGAGCATAAAAAAAGGCTATCTATCCCAGACAGCCAATCTTTTGTTTAACCTTAAATCTAATACTATGAAAACACGATGCAAAGGTAGGGGTTTCTATGAAAAATGCAAGGGAGGATAGCTTAATTTCGATGTTATATAACATTGTTTAAAGGTATAGTTTACTGTTTTAATTAATATTTTATAAATACGCCTTATCTGCTGTTTTTGGTATAGTATTTAACCCGGTTATCGGGGAAGGTAAAGAGATAAATCAGGGTTCTGTCGATTGTTATTTTCACTGAAAAGATAGAGTATTTGTTATAAGCCAATTGTTAAGGAGATGTAGCGGAGGTATTTCCCTTTGTCGTTTAGGAAAAATCCCTCTGGCAAATAGGTCTTTTCAATTTCGAGTGGGAAATTCAATTTCTACATTTGCAATATCGAAAATAACAAACTTTAATGTAAGAAAGGAAAAGGATATGAAAACGAAAGCTTTGAAATACGCAAAATTTCTCTTGATGAGTTTAGTAGTAGTCAGTCTGGCTGCTTGCGAGGTAGAAGTGGATACTTTCTATGATGATGATAATATAGGAGGTGGTTATTATAATAGGTCGGCAGAGTTGTGTAGCCGCACTTGGGTGAGTGAATACAGGGATATTGATGGAAATCCTTGCCGCCAGGAGTGGGATTTTTATCTTGATCGCACAGGAGTAGATTATATACTGGTCCGGTATCCCGGTGGAAGATACGAGGAGTTTGAGTACCATTTTCGCTGGAGTTGGGAAAATTATGCACAGACCTCGTTGAGGATGAATTATGGTCCGGGGGATGTTTCCTATCTGGACGACGTTTATATCGGCGGTAATATGCTAAGTGGGTATTTGGATGGTCGCAATAATTATGTCGAATTTATAGGCGCACGTTAGGATGAAATGGAGCATAAAAGTTTTGTGAGGGCATAAATAGTTTCTATCTTTGCATCACAATAGATGTAATTAAATGGAATGGTTAAATAGTCTTTTCATCGAACACTCTGCATTACAGGCGGTAGTAGTGATTTCACTTATCTCTGCTATCGGCCTGGGGTTGGGTAAAATACATATCGGAGGTATCTCTTTGGGAGTTACCTTTGTCTTTTTTACCGGTATACTTGCCGGGCATTTCGGGTTGTCGGTGGACTCTCAGATGCTGAATTATGTAGAAAGTTTCGGCTTGGTCATTTTTGTTTATGCGTTGGGGTTGCAGGTGGGACCCGGCTTTTTCAGTTCTTTTCGCAAAGGGGGGGTAACACTGAATATGCTGGCACTGGGAGTGGTATTGATAGGCACTTTGTTGACTGTAGTCGGAAGTTATGCTACGGGTGTTCCGCTTCCTGATATGGTGGGCATTCTCTGCGGGGCTACTACCAATACACCAGCTTTGGGAGCAGCTCAACAAACTTTGATGCAGATGGGGATGGAAAGTAGTACCCCTGCTTTGGGGTGTGCCGTGGCATATCCGCTAGGGGTGCTCGGCGTTATTCTTGCTATTGTGGTTATTCGCAAAATATTTGTCCGTAAAGAAGATCTGGAAGTACACGAGAAAGAAGATAATAACAAACCCTACATCGCTGCCTTTCAGGTACACAATCCCGCTATTTTCAATAAAAGTATCAAGGATATTGCTCACATGAGTTATCCGAAATTTGTCATTTCCCGTTTGTGGAGGGATGGTAAAGTGAGCATTCCTACATCCGAAAAAATATTAAAGGAGGGAGACCGATTGCTGGTAGTCACTTCCGAGAAAGATGCTCTGGCACTGACGGTGCTTTTTGGTGAGCAAGAAAATACCGACTGGAACAAAGAAGATATTGACTGGAATGCCATCGATAGCCAGCTTATTTCCCAACGTATCGTAGTGACCCGTCCTGAACTAAATGGGAAAAAACTAGGTTCTCTCCGCCTGAGAAATCATTACGGTATCAATATTAGCCGTGTTTACCGTTCGGGCGTACAGCTACTTGCTACCCCTGGGTTAGTACTTCAGTTGGGCGACCGCCTGACAGTAGTGGGAGAGGCCGCTGCCATCCATAATGTGGAAAAAGTGTTGGGAAATGCTGTTAAGAGCCTGAAAGAACCAAATCTGGTGGTTGTCTTCATTGGTATGGTATTGGGACTGGCTCTAGGCGCCATTCCTTTTTCTATTCCCGGCATCAGTACTCCGGTGAAGCTGGGGTTGGCAGGCGGGCCGATTATTGTCGGTATCCTGCTAGGTACTTTCGGTCCACGCATCCACATGATTACTTATACTACCCGTAGTGCCAACCTGATGTTGCGGGCTTTGGGATTGTCCATGTACTTGGCATGCTTGGGACTGGAGGCGGGAGCACAGTTTTTTGATACGGTGATCCGTCCTGAAGGAATTCTTTGGGTAGCGCTCGGCTTTGGATTGACGGTGATTCCTACTGTAGTGATGGGTTTTATTTCTTTTAAAATGATGAAGATAGACTTTGGAACGGTTTCAGGTATGCTTTGCGGAAGTATGGCAAATCCGATGGCGTTGAATTATGCCAACGATACTATTCCAGGCGACAATCCTTCTGTGGCTTATGCTACGGTTTATCCGCTCTGCATGTTCCTACGGGTCATCATCGCTCAATTATTGATTATGTTTCTTTTATAACTATATATGCTAAATTTAAAAAAGTCATGACTGCTCAAAGTAATATAACTCCCGAAAGCATCCTTAGTGATTTACGTTATTTGCAATTGCTGTCGCGTAGTTTTCCTACTATCGCGGATGCCAGCACAGAGATCATTAATTTGGAAGCTATCCTAAACCTTCCTAAAGGTACTGAACACTTTCTCACGGATATACACGGAGAATACGAAGCCTTCCAGCATGTGTTGAAGAATGCTTCGGGAGCTGTCAAGCGAAAAGTGAATGAGATTTTCGGTAATACGCTCCGGGAAATGGAGAAGAAAGAGATCTGCACTCTGATTTATTATCCTGAGGAAAAGCTTCAGTTGGTTAAGGCAAGGGAAAAGGACCTTGACGATTGGTATCTTATTACACTCAATCAGCTGGTGAAGGTATGCCAGAACGTATCTTCCAAGTATACCCGTTCCAAGGTTCGCAAGTCTTTGCCTCAAGAGTTTTCTTATATCATCCAAGAATTGCTCCACGAGTCTACTATCGAACCCAATAAGCATGCTTATATAAATGTGATTATCAGCACCATCATTTCCACCAAGCGGGCGGACGATTTCATCATTGCCATGTGCAACCTTATTCAACGGTTGACCATTGATTCACTTCATATTGTAGGAGATATTTATGACCGCGGTCCTGGTGCACATATTATTATGGATACGCTTTGCAACTATCACAACTTTGATATTCAATGGGGTAACCATGATATTCTTTGGATGGGAGCGGCTTCGGGAAATGACAGTTGCATTGCCAATGTGATTCGTATGTCGATGCGTTATGGCAACTTGGCTACGCTCGAAGACGGGTATGGCATCAACCTTCTGCCTTTAGCTACGTTTGCTATGGATACGTATGCCGATGACCCTTGTACTATTTTTGCTCCGAAGATGAACTTTGCTGATACTTCTTATAATGAGAAAACTTTGAGGCTCATCACCCAGATGCATAAAGCTATTACTATTATTCAGTTCAAACTGGAAGCGGAGATTATCAACCGCCGTCCGGAGTTTGGCATGGCGAACCGAAAGTTGCTGGAGAAGATTGATTTTGAACGCGGCGTCTTTGTGTACGAAGGAAAAGAGTATTCTTTGCGCGACACTAACTTCCCTACTGTGGACCCTGCCGATCCTTACCGCCTGACCGAAGAAGAACGTGAACTGGTGGATAAGATACATTATTCTTTTATGAATAGTGAGAAATTGAAAAAGCACATGCGTTGCCTGTTCACGTATGGAGGTATGTATCTGGTATGCAACTCAAATCTGCTTTATCATGCTTCGGTTCCGTTGAACGAAGACGGTAGCTTTAAGCATGTCACCATCCAGGGAAAGGAATATTGGGGACGTAAGTTGATGGATAAAATAGATCAACTGATACGTACCGCTTACTTTGAAGAAGAAGGAGAGGAAGATAAACAGTTTGCCTTAGACTATATGTGGTACATGTGGTGTGGTCCTGATGCTCCATCATTCGATAAAGATAAGATGGCTACGTTCGAGCGTTATTTCGTAGAAGATAAAGAGCTGCACAAGGAGCGGAAAGGCTATTACTATACGTTGCGTAACGAAGAAAAGATTTGTGATCAGATTTTGAAAGAGTTTGGGGTGGAGGGACGTCATTCACATATAATCAACGGGCATGTTCCCGTAAAGACCATTCGCGGCGAACAGCCAATGAAGGCGAACGGAAAACTGTTAGTGATAGATGGTGGATTCTCCAAAGCCTACCAACCCGAAACGGGTATTGCCGGATATACGCTTGTTTATCATTCGCATGGGCTACAATTGGTTCAGCATGAACCTTTCCAGTCACGTCAAAAAGCCATTGAGGAAGGATTGGATATTAAGTCAACCACTTTTGTCATCGAGTTTAATTCTCAGCGGATGATGGTGAAAGATACGGATAAAGGGAAAGAATTGGTGACGCAGATTCAAGATTTGAAGAAATTGTTAGTCGCCTATCGTATTGGCTTGATTAAGGAAAAACAGTGAGGAGCAAAAAATATACGAAAATAAAGTAGTAAAACGACTCAGGAAAATGGAGATAGAAGAAATGAAACCAACGGTTCTCTTCTATCTCCATTTCTTTATTTCTTTTTCTTTCCGATTTTGCTCAAGGTGCAGCAGATGCCTGCTTCGGCAATCACACCTTTATCATACGTGACGGATTTGTCATAGTAGCGGCTACCTCCGTATCCTCCTGTTGCAAAGATGCCAAATTTCTTTGTGAACTGATATTCCAGGTTGATGCGTGCCTGCAAAGCATAGAGACGTGCAGGAATTCCCTTATCCTTATTTTTGAAAGTCTCTATATGAACATATCCTAGGTCCCCACTAACGGAGAAACCTTTGGAGATCGGCAACCAAAGTCCTGCTCGATAGGATGCTGAGGCAGAGAACTTATCATCGAAATCCAGATAATGGGTTCCTATCCCCAGGATAGTATAGAAAAGGTCATTTTTAAAACGGAATCCCAAGTTCAGTTTCGTTGCATTTCCGCCAAATACCATCATTTGCACTTTGGTGTCCGGGTTGGCATTTACCAGACCCAGTTGTAAGCCTTTCATTTCATCCCTGTAATAGTTCACTAATCCGATTTGTACGCCGTGTGCTCGTGTGGCATAGTTACCCAATCCGATTTGTATACCGTTCAGCTCTTCACCGGCAATGTTCCCTATCCCCGAAAATTGCACTCCGTTCATATTTGAACCTGCCACAGTGAGCAGTCCGCCTGCCATTACTCCGGCGAAAGTGGAACCGGTGATGTTGGCGAGTCCTGCCAGATGGACTCCTGCTGCTTTATCACCCGTCACATTCATGATGCCGCTTATCATCACTCCCCCCATGTTATCTCCTGTAATTCCGGTTAATCCGGAGATGAAGACACCGCGGGCGTTGTTTCCCGAAATTCCTACAAGACCGGTGGCAGATAATCCAGAGGTATTGTTTCCATTGATGTTGCTCAGTCCGGAGATTTGTATACCTCGCATACTTCCTCCAACAAGATTTGCCAATCCGGAGATTTGCACTCCATTCATGTTATTGTTTGTTGCTCCGGCAAATGCGTTCAGTCCCAAGCCGTTGAGCCGGTTCATGCGGGAAAGCAGACCTATATTGAAGTATGTGGTTTGAGTGCTGTCATCAGGTTGTGTTGCTGCATGTCTCCAGAGAGAAAGGTTGATGCCTGCGCTTTTATTTTGGGCTTGCAGGCAACAAACGGCAGATAACAGGATGGTGGCTGCCAATAGGAGTTTTTTATTCATATTGTTTTCTGTTAATTTAGAATATCGTTTATCTCTCATTATCCTTTTGCTTCCTGGTATAAGAAACGTTTGATACTCTTTTTCGGCGTCTTTTCAAATTCTTCCGGATAAATCTTCATTTTAGAGATTTGGCAGTAGACAGGCAACATGGTGTTCAATGTCAGACGGTTCTCTTCCATCACGCCTTCCAAGTCTTCCGTCTTCAATCCATGGGCGAATGCCTCGTCAAAATCAGGGTAAACCAGTCCGACCAGTTTGTCGTTTTGCTGCACGATGATGCTTTCTGCTACATAAGGCAGGTTGTTGAGCTTATCTTCAATTTCCTCCGGATAAATATTTTGTCCGCTGGCGCTAAGCAGCATATTCTTGCTACGTCCTTTAATGGTGACATTTCCAGCTTCGTCCATTAGTGCGAGGTCGCCGGTATGCAGCCATCCCTCCTTATCGATTACCTGTCCGGTTGCTTCTTCATTTTTATAATACCCTAACATCACATTGGGTCCCTTGCAGATAATTTCTCCTGCTTGGTGTACCGGGTCGGGAGAGAGCACTTTCACCTCCATCCGTGGAGCAGCTTTACCACAGGAACCCGGCTTAAATTTCCGCCAGTCTTCATAACAGATAATCGGACCGCATTCTGTCATGCCATATCCCACAGTATAAGGGAAATCAATCATACGAAGAAATTGCTCTACTTCTTGGTTGAAGGCGGCTCCTCCTACAATCACAGCTTTGAAGTTGCCACCAAAACCTTTTATCATCTCTTCGCGGACAGTGGTCTTTATCTTATCATTAATAATAGGTAGTTTCATCAATAACTTCATTGCAGGAGTCTCGAGGCGCGGCAGCACATTCTTCTTGATAATCTTTTCGATAATCAACGGCACGGCTATAATCAAATGGGGTTTTACTTCTGCAAAAGCCTGGAAAATAATTTTCGGGCTTGGCATGCGTGTGAGGAAATAGATATGGCATCCTACTGAAAATTCGTATAAAAACTCGAAAGCAAGCCCGTACATGTGTGCCATGGGTAGCATGGAGACAATCTTATCGCCCGGTTGCATGTCCAGCGCTTCGTAGGCGAACTTGGTGTTCGACCACAAACTACGGTAAGGGAGCATCACTCCCTTGGAATAACTGGTTGTTCCCGAAGTGTAGTTGATGACTGCCAATTCATCCGGTTGGTCCTGATGATAGGCGACATGTTGTTTGCGGAAGTTCATGGGATACTTCTTGCCGAACATTTCATTCAGATGTTCGCGTGCGTGGGTCAGCCGTTCGCTGCGTGATACAAGAAGGGTAAAATCCGTCATCATGATAATTCCCTCAAGTAGCGGCATTGCCGATTCGTTGAGGTTCTCCCACACCTGGTCTCCTACAAAAAGAAGTTTGGCTTCCGAGTGGTTAACGATGTGATGTACGTTATCGGCTTTAAATTCGTGAAGTATTGGGACGATGACTGCTCCGTAGGTAAGTGTAGCGAGAAAAGTGACTCCCCAGTGAGAGCTATTCCTTCCGCAAACAGCGATTTTATCGCCTTTCCGGATACCGCTCTCTTCAAAAATAATATGGAGTTTTTCGATTTTGCGGGCTACATCTTTATACTGGAGGGTGGCTCCCTTATAATCGGTCAGGGCGTCCAAATCCCAATTGTTCTTGATACTGCTTTCAATGTAAGCTAGAAAACTTTGTTCCATTGTTCTTGCACATTTGGTATTAAATTGTGCAAATATAAACAATATATTTAAAGAGACAATAAATTGAAAGAGGAAGAAGTAGGAGAAGTTGAAAATTGAAAGTTGAAAGTTGGAAATTGCCTTAGCAAACCCCCGCTATAGCCTCCCCAACTCTCAACTCTCCCTTCTCAACTCTCAACTCCCCAAATACCATCCATACATCCTCTTAATCCCCTCTTCAATCTCAATCTTATGATGCCAGCCGAGGGCATGAAGTTTGGAGGGATCAGTAAGTTTGCGCATGGTACCGTCCGGTTTCGACGAGTCAAAGGAAAGCTTGCCTTGGTATCCGATGGTCTTGATGATAAGTTCGGCAAGCTCGCGGATAGTGATTTCCTTTCCTGTGCCGATGTTGATATGGCAATTACGGATTTCTTTTTCACCCGGGTTGTAAGTATCCTTGAAATCTACATGTTCCATGACGAAGACGCTGGCGTCTGCCATTTCTTCGCTCCATAAAAATTCTCGTAAGGGAGTACCTGTTCCCCACAGAGTGATTTCCGTTTCGCTGATACCGTATTTATGAAGAATTGTCAAGATGTCTTCTTTCGGGCTTTCACCGTTGACGCCTTCTACAGGACGCTGATTGAGGTCCTTACGGATACCTTCCCAGTTGCCTTCTTTCAGGCAATGTGCAAGATGAATCTTGCGTATCATGGCGGGAAGCACATGGCTGCGTTCCAGGTCGAAGTTGTCGTTAGGGCCGTAAAGATTGGTAGGCATCACGGCAATATAGTTCGTACCATATTGCAGGTTGAAGCTCTCACACATCTTTAAACCGGCAATCTTGGCGATGGCGTAAGGCTCGTTGGTATATTCCAGAGGCGAGGTGAGCAGCACCTCTTCTTTCATAGGCTGCTCTGCATCACGAGGATAAATGCAGGTGCTTCCCAGGAAGAGAAGTTTCTTCACATTGTGGCGGAAGCTTTCACCGATGACGTTTTGCTGAATCTGTAGGTTTTTATAGATAAAGTCGGCGCGGTAAATGCTGTTTGCCATGATTCCACCTACGAAGGCGGCAGCCAGAAAAACATATTCCGGCTGTTCCTTGTCAAAGAAATCTTTTACGGCAGCGCCGTCCAGCAAGTCGAGCTCTCTATGCGTGCGACCTATTAAATTAGTATATCCTTTTTCCTGTAGATTGTTCCAAATAGCCGAACCGACCAACCCCCGATGGCCGGCTACATATATTTTGGCATTCTTTTCCATGCTGATATTAATGTTTCACTGCAATCATGCGTTTTACTTTTTCCATATCGTGTCTTGTCATGATACGGACTAATTCTTCGAAGGAAGTCCTGCGCGGGTTCCATCCCAATAGAGTCCTGGCTTTGGTGGGGTCTCCCAGCAATTGTTCTACTTCGGCAGGGCGGAAGTATTTCGGGTCTACTTCTACCAATGACTTTCCGGTAGCTACGTCAATACCCTTTTCGTTTGCTCCTTCACCTTCCCAGCGCAGTTCAATGCCCACTTCTTTGAAAGCAAGCGTGGCAAATTCGCGTACTGTATGCATTTCTCCGGTAGCAATAACAAAGTCTTCGGGTGTGTCATGTTGCAGGATGAGCCACATACATTCTACATAATCTTTAGCATAGCCCCAGTCACGGCGAGAATCCAGGTTACCCAAATACAGTTTGTCTTGTTCTCCTTGGGCGATGCGGGCTGCTGCGAGAGTGATTTTGCGTGTAACGAATGTTTCTCCGCGCCGTTCGCTTTCGTGGTTGAATAAAATGCCGTTTACAGCAAACATGCCATAGCTTTCGCGGTAGTTTTTCGTAATCCAGAATCCGTATTGTTTGGCTACGCCATAGGGAGAACGTGGATAGAAAGGAGTAGTTTCTTTTTGTGGTACTTCTTGTACTTTACCAAACAACTCAGAGGTGGAAGCCTGGTAAATACGTGTTTTCTTTTCCATTCCCAAGATACGTACCGCTTCGAGCATACGTAAAGTTCCCACAGCGTCTGCTTCGGCTGTGTATTCCGGTACGTCAAAAGATACCTTCACATGACTCTGGGCAGCCAGGTTGTAGATTTCATCCGGTTGCACTTGCTGGATGATGCGAATCAATGAACTGGAATCCGTCATATCGCCATAGTGGAGATTGATAGTCCGCTTTTGTTTCATGTCGCGCACCCATTCATCAAAATAAAGATGTTCGATGCGTCCTGTGTTGAACGAGGAAGAGCGGCGTAGGATGCCGTGTACTTCATAACCTTTTTGCAATAGGAATTCAGCAAGATAAGAACCGTCTTGGCCGGTAATGCCTGAAATTAGAGCCTTTTTCATACAATTTTCTTTTATATTTTAATATAGCGTGGCAAATTTCGCCATTTTTACCGGATATTCAAAACATATTTTCTTTTCTTTCTTTCTTTTTCCTGAATGCTGCTATCGGCAGCCGGCGGGCGAACAACGGGAAATGCCTTCTAACTCACGTGTTTAGCCGCCAGATATTCTTCAAATTGAATTAAAGTTGCTTTCAAATCTTTGGGCAAGCGTTTCAGGCATTCTTCCTGAATTTCGTCCGGAAGATATGAAGCAACAGGGTCTTTTCCCGCCGCAGCGATGGAGGCGGCTATGCACGCTATGGTATCCGAATCACCTCCGATAGAGATAGCCAGACGGATAACTTCTTCACAATTTTTTCCTTCGAGGAATGCGATTATCGCTTGCGGTACACTTCCCATGCATGACACGTCGAAACGATAATTCGGCCGTATTTCTTCAATAGTCCCATTGAGATTGTATCCGAAATGCTCCGTCACATACTTTTTAATCTCTTCTTTCTCTGCACCTTGCCGATTCATGAAAATGCAGGCGGCGGTTGCCTGTGCTCCTTTGATGCCTTCGGGGTGATTGTGGGTGACGGATGCCGATGTCTCTGCCAGCCGGAGTGCTTCTTCGAGGCTGTCGGCATACAAACCTACCGGGCTTACCCGCATGGCGGAACCGTTGCCATAACTATTATAAGGTTGCGGGTCGTCCAAAAGAAGCCATTTTTTGAAACTTCCGCCATATCCGGCATAGTAATATTTACGTCCCAGCTCTTGCATACATTTTATCAGATGCTCACTGGTGCACCCGGCATCTTCTGTCAGCCATTTGGCTACTGCCAAAGTCATCACCGTGTCGTCAGTGAAATGACTTGTTATAGAAAATAAAGGAAAATCCGTTGTCTTGATATTGTTCCATTCATAAACGGAACCTATCATATCTCCTGCTATTGCTCCCAGCATGGTGTTCTTGTTGTTTGTTTTTTTATTCTGACACTATCTCGTATGCCGTATACTGCGGGAACCATTTATCCAACACCCCATCCGCTTTCCTTTGCATTTCGGGTGTAATGTATTTGCATACTTTCTGATAAGCCACATTGATTGAAATAATTTCGTCTATCCAGCCGATAATAGGCAATCGTTTGGCTGAGATGAGGTCGATGGGCAATACCAAATATGACAAAGCACCGACAATCATCAATTTATCTGACCGGGGTGTATCGGGACTTTTCATTACATAGTATAAAAGAATCAGCGGTCTTGTGCTTACTCTTCCTGCTTTTCTGGCATATTCCCCAATCTTATCCCACAATAAGGAATAATTGATAAAGTTATTCTTTTCCATAATTATTTTCTCTAGATGTTTATTTGTATGGAGTGATAAATTTCTCCAAATCTATCAATTAAATTAGAAAAAAGAAAAGAATGAGAAAAGATTTTTCTATAATTCTTCTTCTGTACCTGCCTACTGTTTTTCTTATATACTTATGGTCTTCAGTTCCGGAGAAGGATACCTTATTTCCAGTGTATCTATACCTGGTTTGCAGGGCATATATACTCCGCGTGCAGGGCATATATACTCTGCGTGCTGGGCATATATACCCTGCATGCAGGACATATATACTCAACACGCTGGGCATATATATCCAGCAAACCGTAGATAGTTACTCTTTAAGAGAGGCATGGAAAAAGGCTCTTCGTTGCGTGAAGAGCCTGAATAAAGGTTTGAGTTACAGAGTAATATTTATGCCTTGCGCTTTCCCATTATTTTATCTATGACTAGTGCAATAGCTCCGTCTCCCGTTACGTTGCAGGCAGTCCCGAAACTATCCATAGCGATATAGAGGGCAATCATCAATGCCTGAGCCGATTCGTCAAATCCCAGCATGGACTGCAAGATGCCCAAAGCGGCCATGATAGCTCCTCCGGGGACGCCCGGTGCGGCAATCATCGTGATGCCCAGCATAAAAATGAATCCGGCAAAGAGAGAAAAGTCGTAGGGCATACCTTGCATAATCATAAGTGCCAAGGCGCAAGCCACTATTTTCAGTGTACTTCCCGAGAGATGAATGGTGGCGCATAGTGGGATTACAAAACCTGCAATTCCCGCCGATACTCCGTTTTTTTTGGTTTGTTCCAAGGTGACGGGGATGGTTGCGGCGGAAGATTGAGTGCCCAGTGCTGTAAAGTAGGCGGGCAACATTTTGCCAAGCAACTTTAGCGGATTGCGGCGTACGAACAAAGCGGCAATGGTATATTGGAAGATGAGCAGGAAAATGTGCAGGACGAAAATGACACCGATTATTTTAATAAATACCATCAGGATGGTATAGACTTGTCCGGAGTGGGTCATATTGAGGAAGATACCGAATATATAAATAGGTAATAGGGGAAGAATGACGGCACTAATCATCCGGACGATGATTTCTTGAAAATCGCGTGCTGCATTCTTTAAAGTATCAGTGTGGAGAGCAGCCAGCCCCAGTCCCAGGGTGAAGGCAAGGATGAGGGCGGTCATCACATTCATCAGTGGCGGGATGGCTACGGAGAAGTAGGGGAGGATTCCTTTCGCTTCACTCACTTCTTCCAGGGGGATGCCTTTGTCAATGAGGGAAGGAAAGATGGCTGCGCCGGTAAAATAGGACAGAAAGCCGGAGAAAAGGGTGGCTCCGTAGGCTATGAGGGCCGTGACGACCAGCATTTTTCCAGCTCCTTTGCCTATGTCGGCAATCGCAACCGTAACCAATCCTACAATAATAAGAGGTATGGAGAAATTCAGGAATTCACCGAAGATGCTGTTGAATGTAACGAATAGCCGCACCAGCGGAGCGGGGAAAAAGGTTCCGATTGCAATGCCAAGCACGATGGCTATAATGATACGGGGCAATAAGCCGATATGTAATTTCTTCATAAAAAGGGAGATTGTTATTCTATTTTGCAAAAATAGTATTTTAATCTAAATATGGCGAACAAAGACTGAATAGATGCGTTATATAAATAATAGTAGTAAACTTAGTTAAAACATATAAGCTATGGCAAATCAGAATAAAACAGATATCGGCCTGATTGGTTTAGCAGTGATGGGCGAAAATCTAGCTTTAAATTTAGAGAGTAAAGGATGGCGTGTGTCGGTGTACAATCGAACTGTGCCCGGTGTGGAAGAAGGCGTGGTAGAACGCTTTATCAACGGGCGTGGAAAAGGCAAGAATATCGAAGGTTTTACGGATATAAAATCTTTTGTAGAGTCTCTTTCTCTTCCTCGTAAGATAATGATGATGGTGAGGGCGGGTAGTCCGGTAGACGACCTGATGGAGCAGCTTGCCCCTTTTCTTTCACCTGGAGATATATTGATTGACGGTGGAAATTCCAATTACCAAGATACAGAACGGCGTGTGGCGTGGGCGGAGTCCCATGGCTTTTTGTTTGTAGGCAGTGGCGTGTCCGGAGGAGAAGAAGGTGCGTTGAACGGAGCTTCTATTATGCCCGGAGGGTCGGAGAAAGCCTGGCCGGAAATAAAACCTATTTTGCAAAGTATTGCCGCCAAAGCACCCGATGGTACACCCTGTTGTGAGTGGGTAGGTCCGGGCGGTTCCGGGCATTTTGTTAAAATGGTGCACAATGGCATCGAATACGGAGATATGCAGTTGATAGCCGAAGCTTATTGGGTGATGAAGAATTTATTGGAAATGGACAATGAACAGATGGCGGACGTCTTCAGCCATTGGAATGAAGGCAAACTGCGTAGTTATCTGATAGAAATTACCTCGCATATTCTGAGACATCGGGACAATACCGGTGCTTATTTGATTGACGAAATATTGGATACCGCCGGACAGAAAGGCACGGGTAAGTGGTCGGTCATCAATGCCATGGAGCTGGGGATGCCGTTGGAGCTGATTGCTACGGCGGTGTTTGAACGTAGCTTGTCTTTCCAAAAAGGGCTCCGCGAACGTGCCGCCCGGAAATTTCCCCGACAAGCGGTTCGTGCCGTTTACAACAAACGGGAGTTGGTGGATGAAATCTATTCAGCTTTGTATGCTTCCAAGCTTGTTTCATACGCACAAGGCTTTGCCATGTTGCAAAGGGCTTCCGAGGAATTCGACTGGCATCTCCATCTGGCTACTATTGCCCGCATGTGGAGGGGAGGATGCATCATCCGTAGCGTCTTCCTCAACGATATAGCTGCTGCTTTTGAAACGGGCGAGAAACCGGAGAACTTGTTGCTGGCTCCTTATTTCCGTAATGAAATACAAGACTTGCTTGCCGGGTGGAAACATCTTGTAGCCGAAGCGGTAAATGAAGAATTGCCTGTCCCGGCATTCTCATCGGCGTTGAACTATTTTTATTCGCTGACATCCGTCAATTTACCTGCTAACATGATACAAGCGCAACGGGATTATTTCGGGGCGCATACTTTTGAGCGACGGGATGAGCCGCGCGGGAATTTCTTCCACGAGAACTGGACCGGACATGGAGGAGATACAATGTCCGGCACTTATAATGTATGATTTAGATAGAAAGAAGAGATTATGAGTAAATTCGCAATGATTATTTTCGGCGCTTCGGGCGATCTTACCAAACGCAAGTTGATGCCTGCTTTATATTCTTTATATAAGGAGAAACGGTTGGAAGGAGAATTCATTATCCTGGGAACGGGACGGACGAAATATTCGGATGAGGATTACCGTTCGTATATCTTTGAGGAATTAAAGGAGTTTGTGAAAGAAGGGGATCAACTTAGCGACTTATTCGCCAGTTTCGTTTCCCATCTCTACTACTTGCCCATGGACCCTGCCAAAGAAGACGGTTATCCTGTGCTCCATCATCGCCTTCAAGAGCTTACGGGAGAAAAGCAACCTTCGAATTTGTTGTTTTACCTGGCTACTCCACCTTCTTTGTATGGGGTGGTGCCGCAGCATTTAAAGCAAGTGGGGCTAAATGGCGAGGGAGCACGTATTATCGTGGAGAAACCTTTCGGCTACGACTTACAATCGGCGCAGGAACTAAACTGTATCTATTCTTCCGTCTTTGAAGAACATCAGATATATCGCATCGACCATTTCTTGGGAAAAGAGACCGTACAGAATGTACTGGCCTTCCGCTTTGCCAATGGTATCTTTGAACCGCTATGGGACCGTAACTTTATAGATTACGTGGAGATTACCGCTGTGGAGAATCTTGGTATCGAGCAAAGAGGCGGTTACTATGAGACGGCAGGTGCACTCCGCGACATGGTGCAAAACCATCTGATTCAGCTGGTTGCGCTGACTGCTATGGAGCCGCCCGCCCGCTTCAATGCAGACAGCTTCCGTAATGAAATCGTCAAAGTATATGAATCGCTGACTCCTCTGGTGGAAGAAGACCTGAATGAGCATATCATTCGTGGACAATATACGGCCTCGGGTAATAAGAAAGGCTATCGAGAAGAAAAGGGGGTAGCTCCCGACTCCCGTACCGAGACATATATTGCCATGAAACTGGGTATCAGCAATTGGCGGTGGAGCGGCGTGCCCTTCTATATCCGCACGGGTAAGCAGATGCCTACTAAAGTTTCGGAAATAGTGGTGCATTTTCGTGAAGCTCCTTTTCAGATGTTCAACTGCTCGGCAAAGAATTGTCCGAAAGCCAATAAACTCATTCTGCGTTTGCAGCCCAATGAAGGAATTGTGTTGAAAATCGGCTTGAAGGTTCCCGGGGCAGGATTCGAGGTGAAACAGGTGACAATGGATTTCAGTTACGACCAGCTCGGGGGAGTACCAGGCGGAGACGCTTATGCACGTCTCATTGACGATTGTATTCAGGGCGATCCCACTCTTTTTACGCGGAGTGATGCCGTAGAAGCTTCCTGGCGTTTCTTTGACCCCATTCTTCGTTATTGGAAAGAACATCCTGAAGCTCCGCTCTACGGATATCCTGCCGGAACCTGGGGGCCTAAAGAAAGTGAAGAAATGATGCGGGAACATGGAGCCGAATGGACTAATCCTTGCAAGAACCTGACGAATACAGACCAATATTGTGAATTATAATGGAAACATTTATATACCCTTCTCCTTTAGAAACAGCTCGCGGGCTGATTCTACATCTGCTGGAGCAGATGTCGCATGATGCGGAAGGAGTATTTCATATAGCTCTTAGCGGTGGGAGTACTCCTGCGCTTATGTTCGACCTGTGGGCAAAGGAATATAAAGAAGTCACGCCTTGGGAAAGAATGAGAATCTATTGGGTGGACGAACGCTGTGTGCCTCCTGAATCGGCAGATAGTAATTACGGGTTGGCTTACTCCCTTTTGTTGGGATTGGTACCTATCCCTGCCGGAAATATATTTCGTATCCGGGGTGAAGCTCCACCCGCAGAAGAAGCAGAACGGTATTCAGCTCTGGTAGAGGAACAGCTTCCCCGGCAAGATGGTTACCCGGTGTTCGATGTTGTAATGTTGGGCGCAGGAGACGATGGGCATACTTCATCTATATTTCCGGGACAGGAAGACTTGCTTTCATCCGATAAAATATATGTTGTCAGCCACCATCCCGTAAGTGGACAGACACGCATCGCCCTGACAGGAAGACCTATTCTGACGGCAAAGAATGCCATTTTCCTGGTGACCGGTAAAAAGAAAGCCAAGGTAGTGGAAAAGATGTATCAACCGGAACTGGACGGTCCGGCATCCTATGTTGCCCACCAGGCGCGCCACGTAGAATTGTTTTTGGACGAAGAAGCTGCATCGGGCCTTTAACTAGCCCGTTGCAGTATCGTTTTATCATAAGGAGATTTATTAATAAAGTTGTTTTCAATTTGATAAGCATCCATTCTTTCCACATCAAAGGGATGGAGCAATGCTTTTATTTCTTCCCGACTCGTGCTTGGGTTCAACCATCGTTTTTCATCTTCTTCGGAAATAATGGCAGGCATGCGCTTCTTTGTATTGTGGATATAAGCGGTGAGCGGGTTTGCATCGGTTGTAATAAGAGAAAAGGTGGAATGATGTTCACCTGTAGCGCGATCTACCCATTCATCGTAAACACCTGCCATAGAGAAGATTTCTTCGTCTTTCAGGAAGATATAATAAGGTATCTTTTTCCCCTTTTCATGTCGCCACTCAAAATAGCCGGTACTGGGTATGAGGCAACGTTTAGACTTGATTGCTTCACGGAAAGAAGGCTTTTCAAAGATAGTCTCGGCTTTCGCATTGAGTGTCATTTTGCGAATTTCTTCGGCATCTTCTTCGGTCCGTACCCAAAAAGGAATAAGGCCCCAATTAAAGACTTGTACCTCATCTGAATTGGTAATAATGGGGCATCGTGGAAAGTTGAAAGCATTGACGTGATATTGTTCGTTGATAATGTCCTGTGATATTTCCAGGATATCCGATTTACGTCCGTAGCGGGCAGCGAGCTTTATAGCTTTCTGCGTCATGGAATTGTGAAAACACATATTGCTTATAGTTAAGATGAATTATTCCAAAGTATTTTTAGTACCGTAAGATAGAACAAAATAACTACTTTTTTGATTAATGTATCCCCTAATGATAAGTGTATTTTGGGAAGAGTTAACAATAACATATAGAAAACGCGGTTTGCGGTCTTCACAGATGGCGCCCCGCAGGAAAAGTTTAAGTTTTAAATAATAACAAATATTAGGTTAAAAGGTTCGTTTCGGAAAGTGTGTTTTTAGGCTGTGTTTTAGATGACCTCCTTTTTTAATGTACGTTGCAACAGCAAGAAAAAGGTTAATAAATGCAGGTAAAGCATAGAAATACCAATATTTATATTATCTTTATGACGGATAAGGAACTTTTGCATAACTATCTGAATGATAGTGCAGAGCAGAGAGAAAGAAAGTTGTCGGTAACGATTTAGCGACCATGTAACTGCACTGAACTGCTGCGCTTTGCATCTCGTCGAACAACTCTATGCAAATATAGCGTTTTTCTTGGAAATAGCAAAATCGACGATTGTGTTTATGCAAAATACGGACAGAACTTTCCATCCGCATTATTTAATCAGCCTCGCCGCTCCCGTTCTTTTTCATCGTCGCGTTGCATCCGTAAGTTCAGCCGCTCGCGCAAATTGTCGAGAAAATAGGTACGGCTCTCGCCCTTGCGACGTTTAATGTCCCCATAAGCATCATAAATGCTTCGCGCATCGAGGCGAATACCGAATATCTCACCGAAGAATCCGGCCAGTTCGTTTATAGCTGTCTCTCCGTCATCGATTCGTTTTATCTCGTGCAAGGCATATATCAACTCTACCAGTTCGACGATTGTACCCGTCCAACGTCGTTTGCTCACGAGGAGTTTTGACGGATAAGTATAGCCGTAACGATTCAATATGTCCAATTCCGTGTCAATATATCCGATAACGATATGCAGGAAACGAATTTGGGTACAACTCTCCGGCGTTTCCTCTTTTGAGATATATCCGCATAATACGTGCAAACGAATACGCGCGTAACGCAAGGTGCGAAAAACGGCTTTGCGGTCGTCTTCCTCGTCGCAGAGGGAACGGAGTGTATTGTCGAAGTCGCGGAACAACTCTTCTGTGACGGCTCGGATGGCGGATTCTACCAAACGATCCGCCGTGATATGATGTGTCATAAATGTTCGTCTTTAATAAGTAAATAAATCAGTTTTTTCGAGTTTGTTGAAGTGAGACTCGGAGGAGATTTATTTCTTATAAAGCGAACGAAGTCTGACCATCAAAGTAGATGTGGAATAATCTTATCGCTTTTCGTTAGCGGAAATCCGCAATGCGCCGAGTATCGGAATCGGGAGTGCCGGGCAATGAATGCGGCGGCGGACACGATTCTAAACCCATTGGTAGTCAGGTCAGCAAATCTTTAAGCTCGATAAGCGTATCTTCATAGTCTCTGTTCTCATAGGAGCAAGCGATAATGGCAGGAGAACCGTCTCCCTTAACTCGTAAAAGCTGTTGTGAAGGGCACTCTTCCTAAATAAGACGGCAAACCTACGACCAATCATTCATCGCGCCCCAATCTCAAATCGGAGATTAAACACTTTCCGTAATGTCATGTTGGATATTATCGACGTGTAGCTGTTTGACGATGCCCTGCACAATGAATTTGGTCGTAAATGTTACACTGAAAAACAGAATGAACTTTATGTATATCCATAAACCTTACTTATCCGATTGAATTTCTAATAGCCATAAATTTATTGGTATCCGTTCAAGGTCAGACAGAAGAAGTCACTATCATCATACGGGTAGTCGTATTCTACCGGGAGTTCTTCTTTCTCTATTTTCTTGAATCCGGCTTTCTGATAAAACAGATGTGCCCTGTCCGTATTCTTGGGCGTGTCGAGGATGACTTTTGAAAAGCCATGTATCCGGGCAAATTCCAAGAAGAGGGAATATAGCTGTCGGCCGAGATTATGCGGCTTTCCGCGATAAGGCTCGTACACGAAGAATTTTTTCAATATACACACACCGTTTCCCTTATTCATCAAGCCGATTGTTCCGGCCACCTTGCCGTTCTCCTTCGCCACCCAGAAGTTTCCTCCGCCATCGATATACTCTTCCTTGATATGAAGCAGTTCCGGTTGGTCTTCGACACTTACTAACGGACGTGTTCCGTCATTCTGACAATGCAGGACAAGTACGATCACTTCGTCCATATCACACGCTGAATATGTTCCTATCTCTATCATCTTATTTCATATTTAATTTACTGGAATCTTCTTCGACTTGAATATCTTGTAGATGTGATAGACGTGTATTCCTAACGCTATCGCACAGCCTATAATAACCGCATTGCGTGCAAAAGCAAACCATAAATGACTTATATAATGACAAGTTGAGAAATAGTCCTATATAGCCTATAACATTTGTCATGATAATGATACTCAATTAGTGTTTGTTATAAGGAAAAATATGGTCTTCATGCTTTTTACAATCTCTTGTAATCGGCTTTCGTCCAATCCTGCAAATATCTCTTCGACGGATTGGTTCGCGGCCATATTCAATGTATGGTAAACTTCTTCTCCATGTTTTGTAAGCTTTACGAACTCCCTACGGTTGTCGTTCGTTGCCTTCTCCCTATATATGTATTCTTTTGCCTCCAGCTTTTTCAATATGCGGGATAACAACCCTTTATCCATATTGAGTTCACGGGTTATCTCTTTTGCATTTCGATTCGGATGCAAATACACATCTTGAATAACACGTATCTCCGGGAGTCCGAATTCGCTGCCTAAATAGGACTTGTTCAGTACGCCTAAAATTTTGGTGTAAAATCTGTTGAAAGCTCTGATTTGATCTATATACTCTTGTTTCATTCCGCAAAGATATTTATAATAGTTGATTAAATCAACTATTATAAAAAATTCATTGGAACATAAAAGGGGCTATCCGACTTTGAAGTGCCCCTTATATACTCACATTTTTAGTTTTCTGATATAATTGGTTTCATTTTCCACAGTTTTTTACTGAACAAGATAGATATGTTGTCGAATAAAAGATGAATCGTAGGTTTGTTTTAACCTTATTCTTTTTATGCGGTTTGTGGCCCTTCGTTGTTTATCGCTACTTTTGATGATTATCGTTATACGTTCTCCTGCTGGACGCCGTCGGTCTGTTCCTGTCCGCCATCAGGTTGGG
>JAUUNK010000076.1 GCA_030844565.1 Bacteroides ovatus | reverse complement strand
ACTTTATTGCAGACAGTCCGATTGAATACTGGATTTACGGTCATTCCCACCGTAATATAAACAAGGTTATCGGCCATACCCGATGTATCTGTAACCAATTGGGATATGTGTCCGGCAATGAGCACCTGTCCTTTGACAGGGAAGCGCATATTTCCATATAGCCCGGGCTTGTAACGTTCCTGATATACCAGACGGCCTGTCCGCCGGAATTACGTTTCCGACAGACAGGCCAATTTCAGTATACCCGATCAGGGAATGATCATAAAAATCGGGGAGCTACCAATTTCCCTTCGATACCGCACATTTTCAGGGCGGCGGTATTTTCCCCGTTAAAGGAGATCAGACAGGATGGCGCCCCGGCAGTGCCTCCCTGCTCTCCGGTGACATGATAGAACCTGAGCCGCCCCCTGATGAAAAGTATTGTGTCCGCATAAGGGAATATCAGTTCATGAAACAGCCGGGTGTCCGTGCGGGCAAAAGTGAGCGCAATAGCATTCCGGTGCTCCACACATTTACGGATAAAGCGGACAATCAGTGGCGTGTCATAGGGCGGATTACAGAACACCCGTCCAAACCATGGCTGCCGTAACCCGTCATCCCCGACGGTGTAGTGATGCCTCGCCGTATCCCATGGACAGTTTACCGGTGAGTACGGGTCCAAATCGAATTCTCCCAACCTGTCAAGCAAATAAGGAGGTGTAAGCCATTCATTTTTTCCGGTGGAAGATTTTCCTTCAAAGGTCACATTCATGACAAGTCAGATTGTATCGCCGTTACCTATCTGGATATCAAACGGATTCAAGTCGAACTCATGCGTGATGTTGGTATCGTCCTGCTGCGATTCAAGACAGTCCTCCGTAAAGATACACCCTTTGAGTGTCACCGTTGTGGTCGTCCAATCATCACTGGCCATGGGGTTGGCAAAGCTGATGATCAGGTCGAACTCACCGATTTCGAGCAACGAGCCATAGACTGAACGCAACAATTGTTGCGTGGCATAGTCCATTGTGATACTTGCCGTATAGGTAATGTTTCCAAATCCACGACTGACAGGTTTTCCACCCATGCCATAGTTACTTTCCACCTTACGTTTTTTCGACCATTTGATAGCGGATACACCTTCAAGGGTCGTGGATCCCTCGTCAATTCCCAGGGCGGTCGATGACAGGGTTATCATAGACCACGAATATGCCACATTGTTAATTATTGCCATTTTCTATGATTTGTTTGCGGTTAATGAAAGTCCTTCCTCTACATAAATCCCTACAGCCACTCCGACAGGCACAAGGACATAGGAGATACGGAGCGTATCGTCCACCAGTACATTCTGGTTCGGATCGATAGTGACAGCATATCCTGAAATTTCCTGTGCCGCCTGCATTTTGGCCAATATATCCCCGATAAGCGTCTTGAATGCCGTAATCTTCGACGGGGCAAGGAACCCGGTTGAAGGATTGACCATCAGCGGGGAATTCACATACGGCAACAGTGCGGCACGCACGGCGCGACGGCTCTTGTTGATAGTACGGTTCCTTGCGATGGTGCGGAAATCGCCCGTTGAACAGGTCCGGTCCTTTGAAATATAAATACCGTTCTCACGGCCGGCATACTTGATGGGAAAAATATAGCCCTTGTCATCAAGTTCGTCAAGCAATGACGGGGACAACGACTCATACCGGTTCAGGCTGATAAAATGCTCCTCCGCCTCGTCAAGACTGATATCACCGAACCCCAGCTCTATCTCCTGAAAATCATCCGTGAAGAGGTTGAACTGTTTGACCCATGCTATAGATTCATGGACGTTCGCCTTGGCAATGGCGCCCATGACCGCGCCCAAGAATCCTACCGGTGTGTGGTTCTTGTTGCGTATCTGCATCGTGAAGATCCTTTCGTGATGCGCCTGGCCGAATATACAGCTGATACGGCTTGATTCACAGATACATGAAGGAATTTTATTCAAGTCAATCTGACGCCCCGCAGTCGTATCCGCCCCAGTATTGGAAGGATTGGCGGAGAGTATGATTGACAGGGGTTGGTTCTGTCCGGCAAGCCCTACAGCCACATCATTAAGTCCCTTTACCAGGTTGAGATTATACACTCCGGAAGTCCCGTTGGCTTTCCACAGCGGCTGTTCCGTCCAAATTCCTATCTGGTTGATCATGCCTCCGGCGGCACGTTGCATGATTTCGAGTGCGTCCCAGTTCGCAGAACAGTCGGCAAACATCACATAGAGTTTTCCCGAACCGTTCAGATTGCCTGACATCCGGAAAAACTCACGGATATGGTAGGCAGGAATGCCATGCAGAAAATTGACGTTCATCTCCTCCTCGCCGGTAGCCGTCACACGCTCAACGATACCGAAATCTTTAACGGCGGACTTGAATGTGGTGATGTAGCATACATCCCCCGGTTTGAGCTTCGTTTCATTGGTTTTGCCATACCCTTCCGTAAAGAGTGTGGACTGAAGGGAAATATCAAACAATAATCCCGTCACCTTCTCGTTGGAAGAACCGGTGTCGTAAGGGATATTGCCGTCCACATCCTTGATAAAGACATTGCCGAGTGCCATTATGGTTTTGTTTTAAGTTCGTTATAAAAAGGGTTTTTGTAAAGTACAGCCCCGCCTCTGACGGTTGCCGCCGTGTCCGGAGTGTAGGTCCCACCATGCCTGTCGATATACAGGGACGGATATGCAGGGAATTTTTCCAGAATAGTCAGTATATACGGGTCTGCCACCTCGTCCTCCGTATTCCCTGTCTTTTCAGCCGGGACGGGCCGTTTGTCTTCAACCGTAGCGGGTATTTTCTCGGACATTTCCGGTATTGCTTCCGCCGGAAGTTCCGGTGCGGCAACCTTGTTGCCTTCTTTTTGAGGTTCCTCCTCCGTATTTATTTTTTTTGCCATGCCAGTGGAATAAAAAAGGGGAACGGGGCTCTGACCTCCGCTCCCCGGGTGGATATTGAAAAATGAAGAAAGGTGTGTTATTCGCTCTTTTTGTAGGCGGTATGCACCACGATCTCTGCGGGACGGACAATGTTCACGTCCATTTTCATGCGCATCTGAAAAAAGAACAGTTCGGAGTTGGCCTGCAACCGGTCAATTTTCAGAATATCCGTATCGTTGGCATAATCCACCCCCATCCAAAGATTGGAGTCCATCCCGGTGGAAAACTCTCCGAGCACCATCGTATGTTCGGGAATTCCCACGATCGGGATAATCCTCTTGCCTTTAAAGCGATAGCGGTTGACCTCGGTGTTTTCGGAGTATTTGACCTGTTTGTCCGAGATGTATTGGTCATACGCGTCCCAGGCATCCCATCCGACCACAAAGGCCAAGGATGTCTTCTTGCGGATTTGTTTGGGACATTTTTTCCACATCGCATAAAGAGCCGCTTCCACTGCCGCACCGTCTGTCAGCTCGGTCGTTCCCGAAACGATACACTGTCCGCCGGCAACTACCTGTGTGTCCTTAGAACTTACATTGTCGAGGATGCGTTTAACAACACCGTCAAAATACTTCTCCTTGTTGGCGCCAATTTTTGTACAGCCTTCCGGTGCGGTAATTTTTGCTGCTGTATCTCCGCCACGTGCGGAGGTCCATATGGCATTACCGATGTACTCGTTCTTTTTGTCCATGAGCAGGCGAAGCATCGTGGCCTGGATTTTCGGGTCAAGTTCCCGGAATACAAGATTGCCCTCCGGCTGTGCGAAACGCCAGTACTTTTCATAGTCCCGGGGGTTGAACTCAAGGTAAACCATAAAATCAGAGGGCTCAAGATACCGTTCGGTGAACTGGTACTCGTTCGAGCCGTCATCCCCTTTGGAACCGTGAATGGGCTGTGGGGTTGGCACATTGTCCTGAATGATATTGCCCAGCTTGATGGCAGGGAGTGTATAACGGTGCTGGATGCCAGTCTTGATATGGATCAGTCCTTCACGAACCGTATCATTACCCTGCACGGTATAGGTCAGCAGGTCCTCAAGAACCTCACCACTATATCCATTTTGAAGAAAATTTACTGTATCGGCCATTGTCGTTTTAAGTTTTTCCGTTGGAATGTGAAACTTGGCCGACTGGCGGATACTTGTGTTTCCGCGCGAGGCCCTGCGGCCTCCGGCATGTCAATTAAGATCGGATGTCTGCCTGTCAGAGTTTACGGAACTTGAAATCCGCGCCGACCACCTCGGCCACCTTCTCGGCCATCATCTGCTCGGCCGTCCTGCTCGCCTCCGCCGTGGCCTGGATGTTGGCCGGATCATTGGCGATTTCTTTGGAGATGATCTCACGCGCGGGGATGGAACCCAGTGTTTTTTCCGCCAACTCGAAGTTGGCCTCCGCCATCTCCACCCATTGCGCTTTTGCCTCACGGTCAATCTTGCCTTCGCCAATGGCGTTCTCCACCAGCGTTTCGATGCGGGATGTCCTCTCGTCCTTCTCCTTTTGTTCGTAAGTGGAGAGACGCGCCGTGGCAGCGGACAGATCCTTCTGCAAGTTCCGGATTGCAGCATCCTTGCCGGCAATGACCGTTTGTGCGTCACTCAGGGCTTTCTGTACCTCATTGTATTTAGGTTCCATGGCTGCCAGTTCGGAGATACGGGCCATCACGTCCTTGACTTCTCTGTCCTTCATGCCCAGCGAGGCGGCAATCGCCCCATATTCAAAACCTTGTGTCTTGTTTTCGTTTGTCATATCGTTTTCTGTTTCTGTAAGAGTAGGAAAAATATCCTCAAAAGGTTTATTCCCCTTACTGACACGGTCCATCAACTCCTGAATGGCCGCCATGTCCGCCAGTCCGGCGATCTCGTCATGTACTTTGCGACAGAGCTGCCTCGATGTACGAATAACGTTCTCTGATGGAATGATGCCCGCTTTTACGGCAGCCTGCGCATCAAAATAAGTCCCGTCCTTGCCGGCCTGCCCGTCCATAATGGCGCGCACATGCTCCTTGTTCAAACCGAATCTTTTTCGATAAATCGTTTCTATCTGCCAGGTGAAAGCCAACAGCATGTCCGAAGGCTCCTCCCCGTCATTGTCCGGCAGTATAGGATTATGGATCATTAAAATGGCGTAGTCCCTCATAAGGGAACGTTTGCCCGCAGCCCAGATAACGGAAGCCATTGACGCCGCCACACCCTCGATGACACATTCGGTGTCCACTTTGGCATTGGCGATGGTGGAATAAGTGGACATGCCGTAAAGGACACTGCCACCTTCCGAATTGATTAACACGCGGATACAGGAGGGACGGATAATATTTTCAAGAAAGTCGAACTCGTCATTGAACTGGGAGGTGGTTTCTTCCGTTATGCGGCCGAAGAAACGGATAACGGAAGGTTCACCCGTTTTTGCTTCACCCACCACATATTGCAATTCTTCTGTACTCATGTTTTTCTTTTTATGGAAGAGTAGGCGTCAAGCAAGATTATGGGTTGAAAACAGTACCGGACAGGCTGTTCCATCTGCACTCCACGTAACTTTAAGATCATTTTATAAGACATTGGGATATGGCAGCGGGACTTACCTTCCGGAATAATGACATTTAATCGAAAAATGACCATGCATTACTTGAACAGACTAAGTGCCGGGCTACCCCTTCGGATATCCATATCGTGAATGTGCAAAGCCCCAACCATCAAATGCCGGAAATGTCATCCTTGTTTCCGTCATGTACGTCTGTTTCCACCGCCCGACTGAATCCGGTCACCTTATCATAGCCCGGTTCAGGGTGATAGCCGTGCCCGCCGCCGTCATGCTGCGGCGCATCGCCATGCTGCGTGAAAGGCGGCATGACCAGATAGCGTCTTATCCAATCCCTGTATTTCCATGCGGAAGACTCCCGGAACCATACCTCATAGTCCACCCAATACGCCTGGAGCATATTGGTGGTTGTCGGCATGTCAAAATAGGTCAGGTTACACCGTTCATTAAGGGCGGATTCCCTGTTCTTGGCATCCTGAATGGCCACGTTCAGCCTCTGGAATACGATGAATGACTCGCACTCCCTATCCTCGTCCCCATTGTTGAGCGTATTAAGAATGAAGCGTACACGCATGGTGGCGCGTCCTTCGCCGATTCTCTGCTGTTGCACCAGGTACCTCACGTTGACGAAATGGATAAAGACGGCCGGAAAAAGGGTCTCATATTCCGTGTTTTCCCCACGTACGATACGGGCGAACTGTCCGTTGTCAATGGCTATAGTCTTGAAAAAGGGAGGTGAGAGCGGATCGTCCGGATCCTCCCTTATGGTCTGTATGGCCCGCTTCACCGCCTGATACATGTTCACAAACGGATTTTCAGACACTTCTTCCGGCAGGCTTTCCTGCACGGGAGCCGGTTGATGCGGTTGCCTTACGGAATGCTTGTCCTTTATCATACGCCCGGAAATCCTTTAAAAATCATATCCATAAAGTTATCAGCGATGTAATCCTCTATCTTCGGGGAGAAACCGATGAACTGGCGGTGTACGGGACGCCGTGCAGAATGCTGGTTCACAGTGTACAGGCCAAATTTCGGGTCGGTATTGTGTACGGCGGCATAATGCCCGTAGCGGTTCTTGCTACGTCCCCGTTTGCCTTTGACCGGAATGCTCTTCTCGGTAGTCCATATTGAGTAGCGGGCCCCTTTACGGAATATCCAACTACCGTCGCTGCGCCGCCCCCTGATATCGGTCCTGTCCGCTTCTCCCTTGATACCTGCGGCAAGAGCTCCCGTGTCATTCATGACCGGATGTGTAAACTTCCGCCCCCAACGGGAGGTACGTGGCGTCCATGTGCCGCCGCAGAAACCTCCCGAGGGAAAGGAGGCAAGAAATTGCCGCCGGCTGTACTGTCCGGCCTCGGTGGCAAAATCAAACGTGTTACCCGCCAGACGGCTGGGCAGGAACGGATCCCAGCCTCCCTTTTCCCTTTCCCTCACCCAATGGGCGCAAAATTCATCGAGTGTTATCTTTTGCATGAAATTTTTCTTTTATCCGTTTTACAATTTTAGTCATGTGCTCCGGCAGCGGCATGTCGAAATAGCGGTGTGCCCTGGAAAAAATGCGTCCGCCCGTGGCCAGGCTCTCCCAGAAGACAGGATCAATCCTCTTCCTGCAATTTTCCGGAACGGGCAGTGCAGCCCGTACTGCGGCGAACCCGTCCGCTACCAGATAGCAACGGCATCCCCACTCAATGGGCGGTATCAACTCCGGCGGGAATTCCGACTTACGGTACGAGAGTCCCTCGAGGGACAGATGCCACGCCCGTACCCGTTCGTCTCCCTGCGTCACATAGGTCAGCACCGTGTCCGTATCCACTGTGAGCCACCATGCCGCCATCGAAGCGGCGAAAAGCACCTGGCTGTTCTCTCTCTCCGCATAAATAAAGTTATACCGGTGACATATCTCTCCGTATGCCTCCATATCCCGCTCATCCACTGTTTCAGGCATATCCTTGAACATCGCATACTCTTCGGCCGCCGCAAAATCAACCAGGTTGTCTATGGCAGCGATGAGAATATCACGCTGCAGCCGCTCTCTCTCCGTCGTAAAGTCATTATGGTTTCTCAGAATCTCCAATGCATGGTCCAGGTCAATACGTAAACCTGTCAACGCTCTGTCTATCAAGAAAGAAGCACGCAAAGTGATGATATCCTCCATAATATCAAGACGTTCGGCACTGTTTTCGTAGTGGAGAATGAACCTGCGGAATGCCTCAAATATGACACGGTACTCCTTTTCCGTACCGGATTCCTGAGAAGCGGACGCCCTGACAGCTCCATATGGAACACCGTTTGGGAACGGAAGCCGGGCCATCACTCCGTTCCCCGCAAAAAATTTTCAACCTTACTCCCCCGAGGATGCCCGTAACGCCGGAAATACTCTTCGTCTGACATGATACCACGGTCGTTATGGCCGGGAATGTACCGGCCGCCATCCGCTTCAAGCCCCATAGCCGGGATGGCATTAAGCTGCCTGCCCACATTGATTCCGAACTCCTTCTCGATTTCGTCAGCCGCGACCTCGTATTTTTCAGTAATGAGCGAATAGAGCCTGATACGGTCCTCGTTATTCATCTCTATCCGGTTTGAATACCTGAATTCCAGTCCTGCAGGAATATATCCGATGGCTACCAGCCGGGGGATTATCTCCTCATTCATGACATTCTCGATATATCTGCGGTAAACCTCGATACGGTCACGGAAAATGTCCTGATGCGCCTTGGTCGAACCCACATACGACTGCATTCCTCCGGCCATGGACTCGGAGCCGAGCACAAGGTTGGCAACCTCCTTGTTGACAAAGTCAATCAGTCCGGTATATATCTTTTCCGAATTGGACATGGTGAAGGTCTTGATGTCCACCTCATCCTCGATGCCGGTGACCACGACCTTGTTCTGTGCCGCATTGGCTATTTCACCGGCCAGCCGTTTGCGGTCGGCATTGCTCTCACTGACCGTCTTTCCATGAATGATCGGTTGTCCGTAGGTGTGGGAGAAGTTAACATAATTGGCCACCGTGAACTTTTTGGCGAGTATCAATGGCGTTGTGGCAGAAAAAAGCCCAAGGTCCCCCGACGTCACCAGCACATAACAACGGTGGTAGGCCGGATTGCGCAAATCCCAATGCGGCTCCCATAGCCCCTGCCTTTTCAATACGACTCTCTGGTCCGGCAGTACATTGCGCCGTTCGATGATGTTGACTTCCGCCAGCCTGCCTGTTCCGGAATCAACATACGGCATGATTTCGAGTAAAGTATACCCGTAAAGCTTGGCTTCCACGATACCCTTGATTATCTTGTCAAATTGCGAGCCCTGTATCTTTTGCGAGTTCACCACGTCTTTGGTATATTTCCCTTTCCCGTTCACATGCGCAAGCATATAACGGTCACCAAGTATCTGACTCTCCAAAGTCTCGACCACCGACCGTATATGCGCATCCTGTTGCAGGCAGGCCTCGTATAAGTCAATGAGCCTGGCACGGTCATCAAGGATGTATCCTGAACTTATATCCTGGCGGCATGAACGGTAGCGGTTGTTGCGTTCGATTTCGCGGACATACTCCTGAATGGTTTTCTTGGAGGTCCTGAATATGCTCTCCAAAAGCTCCCCGTTGAATGAATTGTCCGATGTCACCATATTTTTTTGCTTTTTTACCTAAAGAGTAGAGCGCAGGCAGGAGAGAAGTTTTGTACAAAAAAAAGTATATGAAAAACAAGCTTCTTAATGCTTGATTTGCAAAACGAAATAACACAACCAAATATATAGATATTTCGATTTAAATTTTATGTAAACTGCTTATTATCAACGACAATTAATTGAATGAAAACAAAAAAACAGTCTTGTTTTTTTGTGATATTTCACCATAAAAAGATATATATTTGCACAATGTTGAATACAAAATTGAAAACAAAGGAAAAAAGAACATGAAAGAAGAAAAGATTTCCTGCCGGACAGTCCGGTACAGGGAATTCCCCGATTTGCTTTTTGGAACGTCACAGGAGGACGGACCGGTCTATTTCGACGCAACACATTTTATCCGGGTCCGAGGAGACGCATGCCGGCACAACGTCCGTGACTTCCGCGCCTCTTTCCATCATTGGATAACAGCGCTGACGGATGTTTACGGAATAGACAAGGAGAATATGATTATCCGTGACGAGGCGTCGGGACATCTGTTAATTGATGAATGTCTGGCTCTATTATTTGTCGTTTACATCGATCCTGCATTCGGTGCCTACCTTCTGGAGCGCATGTCCGAATTGCTGTCCGGTGGATTTACCGTTTCAGACACTTGGCTGGTACAGACTGCCTGCCTTAGATTTACAAAGGAGGAATTAACGCAAATATTAGGACAACATGAGACGTAGTACATTTAAACGGCCGAAAATGGTGCTCATTTTCAACGGGGCACAGGTTCTTGTCGCCATTACGCGCTCGTTGCATAGTGCGGCGGAACTGACAAAAGGCAACTTGCAGGCCATTTCATTTTGTTGCACGGGCAAGTACGTATGCAGCGGAGGGCTCTATTTCAGACATCTGCATCCGGATGTCGAGATCGAACTGTCCGACCTTGGCACGCTGATGCTGAAGGATTATGATGCCCTTTGCGGTGAAAAACGTACATACTATCCGGTACGCAAAATGGCCCACAAGCGGGCCTTGCTTGAAAATAAACATAAATCTGACAACAGGAAGAAAGGAGGAAATGACAATGAGAGAGAATAGGAACATTCCGTTTCGGGACTGGAACATACGGGTTTCCCGAGACCACAGCGGCCATCTGCACATCTGTGCCATGGACGTATGTAACATACTTAAACGTAGCGAGCTGCTTGAAGACGGGGCTATCGCCCGCATCTGCCCGACGGCATTGAGGATCAGTTTCCGGAAGAACGGACGGGAGCAGTGGAGTTTCCGGCCCGTTGATATGCGCAGGCTTTTGCGTATGGTGTGCAAGGAGACTATTATACCCCGCGACATGCTCGACGAATTGGAGGCATGGGGCAACCAACTTCTGGAACAGGAGTCTGATGATCGGCACGCCGCAGCCCGGAATGACATAATCCTTCATTTCAAGGAAGGGTTTCCTGTCACATTCCGGCGCATCGGCGACAAACTGATGATCAACGCCACACAGATCACGATGCATTTCGGGAAGATACCATCCGAGTGGCTCCGCATTGCCTCTACAGATATGCTCCGCAGGGAGTTGGCGGGTAACGGACGTACCGGAAAGTATGAGTCGCAAATCTTCACCACGCGTGGACGTGGGCATGGAGCGACCTGGCTGGAATCCCCCCTTGTCATACCGTTGGCCCGGTGGGTCGCACCGGAAGACCTGTCCCTGGCGGAATGGTGTGGTGAAGCTATTGAAAAACTGTCCATGAGACGCCCGACGCCCGCCATTCGTGAACATCCGAAGCCGGCGCCACCCAATATGCCTTGTCTGGATTGTCCTATGCCACAAGACATGGAGGGGGCAAAGGAACTGATCCGGGAACTACGGAAAGTGGTGCGCGACTCCATGCCCAAAATTGTCTTCTACGAGGAGTTCATCGAGAACAGGGAGTGGTTCAAGAGTACACGTATCGCCGACGAGCTCGGTATCTCCCCGCGACAGCTGCATCAGTTTCTTGCCGAGGAAGGAATCTGCAAGTACGAAAAACGGCAGTGGGTGGTCTTCCCCTCCTGCCGGGCATGGCAATGTGATGTCCCCTACACATGGGAGAACAGCCGGGGAAAGGTATATACCTTCGGTTCGACAAAACGTTGGACGCAGGCTGGCCGTGAATGCATCATAGAGTTATGGCGGAAAAAGAATCCGGAATACCATTTACCGGGTGCATAACGATGGAGACAGCATTACAGCGGATAATCCGCAAGACAGGAAGGACTCCGGTGGAATGCCGCTGTCCGCTATGCCGGCAGCAATGCCGCACCCCGTGTCTTGGTACGCCGGAAGATGTACATTTTTCCGGGACGGCTTATACGGGCTGCACTCCGTCGGATTCAAACCTACGGTAGGAAAACCGTCATACACACCATCACAAAGGAGAACCTGAAATCCAGCCAATCACTCTCCTGGAACGAGGCCGGGGAGTGGGGCTGGACGAACGGAATGCCGGTACGATACGGGAGACCTGCCAGCTGATGGAGAAATAGTCAGGAGACGGCTCCGTGAATGATGCAAAGATATAACCCGTTAATTCCTCCGCGCCGATTTCATGGAGCCGTCTTTTATCAATTCATATCAATTGAAAACAATTTGCACCAGTCATGGCTATCCTTACCATGAAACCAAATAAAAGCAATGATATGGAATTAAAAAGCAGAATGACCGTCGAAGAGATGGCGGCACACCTGAGGGAACATACCGGCAAGTTCGCCAACCGGGTTTCCGTGGGACGTTATGCCAGGAAACTGGGTTACTCCGTGTATAAACCGATGCGAAACGGCAAAATATGCCACTTCTATGTCAATCCCGCAATAAGGGATGATGAAACGGGAAATTCACAAACGGACGTGTCCGGGAAATAGCGCGCCATGAAAGGGAATAATGAAAAAAAAACGGCCGTGATACCGTTTCTGAAATGCTTCAGCGGACTGCTGGGAGCGTTTTCACCGGAAGAGGTCATATTCATGGTGTACATGGCGGAACGCACGCGTCTGCGGGAGAAGGGATATGATACTTTGCGTAGCAAACGATATCATATGGAGAGTATGGAGATCGGTTCGCGCCTTTTTGATAAATGCGTGAAGAAGGCAACATGCATGGGGTTGCTTAAACGGGTTCCGCTTGGCGGAATGTATGACTATCTCTGGGATATGTGCGCTTATGACAGACTCGTGAAAATACTGGCGGAACTGAAAACATCCTTTTGTACCAAGGCATTCTGCCGGCAGGTGTTTGATGTGGAAAAAAGAACTGTGATGTCCGTCTCTGACAAGGAGGTTTACCGCTGGAAGGAGAACGGACAAAAGCACGGAACATGTCCGCCCTGAAAAGAGGCACATGGAAGAATAACAGACGGTATCATTGCATTGCCGTCTGTTTTTTTATGTCCGTATCCATATGCGACAAACAACAGATGTCAATTTGAAACAAAATATGGCGCCAGGGAGAGAAGCCCCGGACGCCCCGTTTTTTTACCTTGAAGATGATACAAATGTACCGGATGACTGAGACGAGGGGTGTTACAAATGTAGCAACAATACTATAAGCAGTATTATACAAGAAGAAGATGGTAGATGTACTTTTTTCTTTGGAGCAAAGAAAAAAGATACCAAAAAAGAAACAAATGGATGTCAGACGGCATCGCCGTCTGTTTTTGTTTTTATAAGGGAAAGAACCAAAAAAAGAAAGGGCTGCTCCCCCTTCAGATTCCTAAAGGAGAGAACGATAAAATAATATTCTACCCCTGCTGTCGTGCTTATCGCCTGACATCCTTGCCCCGGTTCAGCTTGACGATGGAACGCACACAGTCACACACCAGTTCGGCATCCTTACGCTCCCTGAAATAGTTGCCGCATTCCAGGCGCTTTCTGTCTGACGGCCGGCTGCTGTCCCTGCATTCACAAATTTCCAGGACATCATTCAGGTAATAGTATTTCCCGCCACGGTTAATACGTATTTCCAGCGGTTCAAGGCGTTTCAGCCGTCCGTTCCACACAATCCCTTCCCGGTGCAGCGCATCGGCAAACCGGCTGCGGGCACTGGTTCCTATCGGGGTAATCTGCCAATTCTCCGCAACGCCGATTTCCTCATGCAGCGAATGACGCAGGGTACCGTCCTCCTCCATCAGGCAATACAGCACAAGATTTCCTTTCCTGTCGATCTCCTTGAACGCCCCCAATATGACATGCCCGTCCAAAAGACTCACTTTCACCTGCTGCCCGTCTTTGGGTATGTACATGGATTCCGACAATGCGCCTTTGCGCCTGTCCCATACCAGATGCCGTTTGTTCAACAGACGCTGTACCGCAATCTTCTGTTCCATATCCGCTTCCCGGCAATCTTTCAGGGGCATTACGACATCGTCCGTAAGAAGCTGTCTGTCCGCTGTCACCCTGACCGGGACTGAAATACACTCGCCGGAAACATCCCCCACAAGCCCCGTCTCCAATGTTGCCTCATTGAACACGACCACCCCCTTGCTTATGCAGAGTTTGCCCGGAATATTCCTGATATCCTTTCTACGATATGGTTTCATTATTCATCCTTTTCTTCGCTTCCTTCCTGTAACATTCAAAAGCCATATTTTATACATAAGAGAAAAATTATGGCAAATATACACAAATCCATCAAAAAAGACAGGCGTTTAAATACCAATTATCAAGATTCTTATACAAAAACACAAAAAACATACAAAAAAGTCAAAACTCATACACATGCATTACTGTATATATTCTATATGGTTAATAAATAGGCTGTTACATTGTAATCCTTACCGATGGGAATCCCTTTTTAACATGCTGTTTTACAGGATTCAACAAGCCGTTTCTTATCGGTACAATTAAGAATATACACCAAGAGCCGGAGTACTTTGGCACTATATATTTATGCCTCCATTTCCGATATTCCCCAAAACCGGCCTTACCCGCAAGAAACGAAAGTCTTCTGAAAGTCTGTATATCCATGAAAACCGGAAGTATTTGTATCTGTGGCTTGGCATGTCTTATAAATACCTGAATAACAGTTATGGTTGTATTTAAATCCGCTGCAAGTCCATGTCCCGTTACTATATATTTTTTGACGTCTACTTACAATTTTATGACATGGCCCCATATTGGGTCGTTTTAGAAAACGGGATTTGGAAAAATGCCCCGAGGATAGAAATCGAATCCGCACCTTGGAGTACACCCACCCGTTTCTTTTTAAAATTGTTACTATATTGATTTACAATAAGTTATTTGTTTTACTTTTATATAAAGTAAGCCTAAAAACGTCTTTTTTATTATCTTTACTTACAAATTGAAAGCGAAAAAAACTTTTCAGTCCTATTTTATCCGTTTTAAGTAGATAATAGTCTGATAATCAATAAACCAAACAAATTTTGATTTTATACATACATTGAAACGGGGCTTTTTTGATTTTTGCAAAGGAAAAAATTTTTTTCAAAGAAAATCACTTTTTATATTTGTTTGATATTCAATTACTTATAAACCTTCCCCGCGTGCGTGCGTTCCATATTCGCAAAAGGGTTGTTTTTGAAACAATCAAAAAAAATTTCTCAAAAAGTTTTGCAGTTCTGAAAAACGGTTTTATAATAGTCATGTACTCGAAAGCCAAACAAACGGCAAACAAGTACGGAGAAAAAAGAATAAAAAAATAGATAGTAAAAAAAAAGATTTAAGAAACAGACAGACCAAACCGCCAAGAGCGAGAAACAAAAAGCCTTTTTTGTGGGAAACCTATTTTTGAGGCTTGGAAAATCAAAAATTCGCTTGTTCGCTTTGGAGCGATTAAATAGGGTGTTAAATAACCACACCGAGCAAGACTACAAACCAATGTAGCAAGTTGGAACGGCTAAAAACGTGTTTTTAGACCGCATACACAAAGCACGCAAATTTGGAAGTGCAAGTTGTATGAAAAAGGACGTGTAAGAATAATGCCATAATTGCGCCCAGTGCGCTCGGAATAAAATGCACGGTAACGGTAAAAACTATCCGTATAGGGGACGCCGGTAAATGTATATGCCAATGCTATGCGCAATATCCGGCTCGGCAGAACGCCTAAATGCCTCACCTTAAAGTTATCTGCCGGATTGGAAAAGATCCGGGACGTGCCAAAGAAACGTCTTGTCGAAATTGGAGTAAGCGAGCGTTTGCCATGATGCGAAGTTACAGGAATTTGTCATTTAACATTGCAAATATAGTATTTTTTTGCGAGCAAACTATAGGGCACGTTAAGAAAGTTGCGGAAATGAATTAAAACCCGCGCATGTAGGGTGAAATACATGGGCGGGGTATGGGCACGTGGCAATGGCTGCCACATTTCGCAGCAATGTGAGATTTCCGGTTCGATTCCGGAAGTGCTCGCAATACGCACTTTTGCGTAGTAACTAATACTTTATCATTATGGCAACAAGCAGATTAAATTCAGAACAGTTTGTAAATTTGGTGAACGGGTTGAAAGGTGTGATCCTTGTGTACAAAAGTACAGACCGTGACGGCAATGAAAAAGAAACTGCCCAACAGTTCTTCGGTGCGGATTATGAACCGAAAGACAAGACGCAGGATGAAATTTTCCGTGTGTGGAAAAATGTGGTGATGACTTTCTGGGCTGTCAAAGCCGAAGAAATCAAATTGCGTGAGGCGAACGACGGCATCCGCTCGAAACTCCGTGCCGCAACTCCGTGTGCCGTCATCTTCCGCACCGAAAAGGGTGAAACGGTGAAACGCTTTGAGTTGGAAGAGTCCGTATGGGCAAAAATCGGTCTTGTACCGACCAAAAAGGACTTTGAACGCACGGCACGTGACTACAAGAAAGCTATCCACGCCGCCGCAAAAGCGTCCTTTGATGCGCTTGGTTTCCGTGTGGCGCTGCCAAGAGAAGCGGAACAACCGGTACCACAACCTGCCGAAGTCCCGGCAGCAGTGACCGTAGAAACGACTGCCGGAACCGTGGCGGAACAGGCGGGCGCCAAAAGCAAGGGCAAAGGCAGAAACGCAGGCAGAAACAAAGCAACCGAACAACCGGCTGCCGGACAGTCCCAAGAACAGCCTGCTGAAGTAACCGCTGAAACAACCGCCGGATCTGTTTCCGAACAGGCGGCAGGACAACAACCTGCCACTGATATGAAAACTGCCGCCTGATTCATTGGAATTTCCAGTGAATTGCAGGTAACATGCCCGCATTGTATGGCAGTGTGCCGACTTTGCGGGCTTTTTCCGTCCAACTGTCTACATATCACTGTATGCCAATGGTATATCCTGCAACAAAGTGGTTTGTGAGAGTAAAGATGTTGCTATTTGCCGTATTACCGCCATTGTTATGCAGCGTGGCACATCCGGGCAAACACTTACGGGCAAAATGCCGCCATCAGCATAACTCCCGTTTTACAGGGAGATGCCAGATTAAATTCACGGGTGCTTCAGGTCTTGGCTGAAAACGGGTTCGATTCCCGTACACCCACACTTCCTATTTAACTTCCACAATTTACTTCTTTGCGTCGTGAGATGCCGTTCCCACCCCCGACATAACACGGTTGACGTAGTGCAGCAGGGCTGCCTTCAAATCACCCTTCACTGGGTGAGCTACGTCCCGCTGTTATCCCCAGTTTGGAACGTGAGGTAAAAGGAAACACTGAAAACAGATAACTTATAATATATTTCAACATGGTAGAGATATTCTCCACAGACCGTACCATGAGTCTGGGCTGCTTTGTAAATTTCAAGGCTGCCAAAGGTACACTCAGCGGGCTTGCCGATGCCGGGATACTCAGCGAAAAACCGGCTGTCATGGTGTGCAGCTACAAGAATGACGAACCTCAACAGGAATATGTCGCAACTTATTCCGGCGGGAAATGGCATACGCCACGGATACCCAAAGTTCCCCATGCCGTCGAAAACAGGACAAAAAGACGCCACAGGAAACGTTTGCGCAAAGAATACCTGACTCCGGAACACTGCTTCCGTGAAGGGTTTCCTGACTGGATGAACAGGTCATACCCGGTATATGCCGACAATCTCAGAAGTTGCAACCGGAAATGCCGGATACATGCGGTATAATGCAATAATCAAAACAAGACATAATGAGAACATTAGCAGATGTAAAAAGAAAAATGGAACTCGGTTCCAACTGGCACTGCGTCAGGCTGTCCGGAGGCAACGAGGATATGGGCGTACGTGAGGTCGGCAAAGTACAGGGCAATGCCGTGGCTTTCCTCAGCGGCGGGAAACTCTCGTGGCTCTGGTGGCCAAAAGCAAAGGACGTGCAGGTACAAGGCAACTCGTTTACCATATTCCGAAATGGAAAACCGGCACTTCGGTACACCCTTGTGGAACAGGCGCCACAGACAGTCAGTACAAAATAATATGAATTAATAACAACCATGGGGGCGGAATGCCCCTATGCTTTTACAAACAGGAGAAAAAAAAGAATGGCAAAAATAACGGAAAAACAAACAGGAGAACCATGGGAACAAACAACTTATCGACCCACCGGCGTGGTGTGATCCTGCGCGGTATCTGCGGCGGAGCCGCATTGAAAGACAAGTCACCGCAGATTTCAGAAGACAATACTGTCATAACCTGTGGTACGGAACTCAGTATCTGGGATATCTGTGTCATATCGAGCGATGCCGAAGCCTTTGGGCTGCAGGTCAAGTTCGGTTATGACGGACATACGAGAATCACTTTCACCCCTAAAGAACAACCGGAATGAAATCATATTATTACATGGATTGCCTGTACCGTGAAATCTTCCTTGAAGAGGAGGATATTCAGGCCGTGCCGGAATCAGGCAGGGCAGACGAAGCCTGTTCTGCCATTGCCGGGAAGCCGTATGTCGTGGAGCAGTTCATGGCGGACTCTTTTCGGACCCTCAAAGACGCGGTCAGCCGCCTGTGCGATTCCCCCGATGTTAAAAGCCGCCACGACGCTCTGATGTATATCGTGTGGAGGGTGGCACTGGACATTAAGGAGTGGCGGACTCTGAGCCATAGCGAAGCCGCCGTCAAGGTAACCTGTGAGGACGGTTTCGTGTGGCTGCTTGTATCAGCGGAAAATGCCCGGAAGCTATGGGAGGCAGACGTATTCTCCCTGTACAGGCTTTATGCCGATGATTCGGAATCCCTGATCGAAAGCGAGGCGGATTTGGAATCGACCATCAAGGGCGGATACCAGATAGGTATTGAAGTGGGGTTCGCCTCTGTAATGGACCATGCCGCCCGGATGAAGCAACAATAAAAATCGGAAACAATCAAATAACGAAATCAAGAAGAAAGGTATGGAAACAACATTATTGACAAAGGAAAATGCCCACCGTGTGACCATGGTGCGGCGTGTGGATGCCCCGGAAAGCGAGCCGGTGGCGTTTCTTTTCAGGGGAAAGAGACACGGGTATTGCAGCTATTCCCACCTTGTCGGGAAGCCGGGCGGGGAAGAAATCCTCACCCCGGCGAATTTCAAGGACTGGGAGGTTGTGGAAGTGGCGCATCCGGGTTATCTGGAAGAATACTTCCGCCGGGCGTGCGACTCCTATAATCTCACCTCGTTCTCACCCGAAGAGCGGGGCGAAACGGACATCGCCTCGCACGAAAAGGAACTGCACGAGGATTTGCAGTCTATGCCCGAACAGCAGCGGGAACGTTACATGGAAAACTACAAACGCTATTTCTCGGCAATGATTGCCGCCAACAGCCGCTGTGCCAGCGCGATGATCACGGGACCTGCGAGATTTAACACCGCCCGTAACGAAAAGGCCTGCAACAGCCACAACAAGAGTGTTACGGCATTCAGAGAGTGGCGCGAACGTGCCCTCGAAGCGATACGCAAGGCCCTCGAAGCCGCCAAGCCCGAAGAACGGCGTGCCGAAGAGGAATGGCAGAGGGTCAAAGCTGACATCGACGACACGGCCGCCACCATCCGTGGCATTGATACGGGCACATCACGCGGTTATAGCCGCTCCCTTTTCGTCAGCAATCTTGCCGGACGGCTCTCCACATATGCCAACCATGGCAATGTCGAAATGATCGACCGTGCCGTCGCCCGCCTCCGCGAGTGGAACGGCAAGGGCGGGAAACCCGTCGTCACGGAGCGTCATTCCATCTTCAAATACCCCGAGATTGCCCGCAAGGTGCGGGAGAAACAGCAGGAACAGGCCGGCCGTGAGAACCGTGAAATACCGTTTGACGGCGGCAGACTGGTATGGAATTACGGGGAGAACCGACTGCAGATACTTTTCGACGGGAAACCGGACGAACAGACCCGGACACTGTTGAAAAAGACCGCATTCAAATGGGCGCCGAGCCACCAGGCATGGCAGCGGCAACTGACACTGGCGGCAGAATCCGCCGCACGGCACGTATTGCGTATCGACTTCTAACATACCGGCATCATGAAATACATCATAGATTCACGTTATTTCGACGGAACATGCCTCACGTCGATGTCGGATGACATGCACAGCGACTACGGCGGCGAGACGCTGGAAGCACTGCGCGAAAGGGAGAAGAATCCGTACCTGGTCGCTGTATCACCGGTACGCATGACACTGCTTGTGAAGCGTTATACCCGGGCACTTTGCAAGCCTTTCCATGAAATTACGGAGGAACGTTATTACGAACTGCTGGAATGCCTGCCTCCGGCCCGCATGCAGAGCGACTGGTTCTTTGTCGGGGAACCGTATTACCGAAACCTGTACGCGCTCTGTTTCGAGTCGGACGGCAGGTATTTCCGAGCGGAACGTCCCATACGTCTTTCCAATGCGGAAATCTACCGCCAGATTCGGGAACACATGGAGAAAGTAAACCTGCATCCCGCTATCGTCAAGAAGGCTTCCTTTGTCAAATATGTCAATTGGTACAAAAAGACGGTCACCTACATACCGTACTATTTCGAGTATGGAGGTAAAATATATTTCCTGAAGAACCTCGCCACTCGGACGGGATCCGAATTTGGCGACCGCCGGGAACGGAACGAGATGGCGGCATTGCTGAGGAACCTGCGCGGAAACCGCTACGAATACTGCACTTTCTACTCCCAAAAGAAGGACATCTTCGAGTTTTTTGACTGGCTACGGAAGAACAAATACACGCTGGAAATCCAGGGCGACTTGTTCGACTTTGCGGATGACCGCTCCCACGTGGACTTTCACGGCAATGTATGCGAGTATTCGGCCGTGTTCCATTACCGCATCTATTCACGCGAGCTTTTTGGCCATATCATTAACCAACTGCGCACCGTGAAACGATTTCACGCATGGTGCAGGGAAAAGCAGGGAGGATAACCATGGATACGCTCGACAAACTGCGCATCATCGAAAGTGATGCCGTGCCCAAGGATGATGCAAAGATAGAAAACCTCACTACTTCCATCAAGATCACCCACTCCTGCGGTTGCGTGATGGTGGAACATTTTGCCTGTGGAAATCCTACGACGGTACGTAAGGAGGAAAGCCCGGAAAAATACAAACGGCTCCTTGCTGAAAGAAAATATCATGTCGAACTCTGTAAAGAACATAATCCTGAACGACAATGACACAAATCATCAGAACAGACGGGACACGCCAGGAAATATGTCCCGCAAACGGCACCGACTTCACGTTGAAGGAGATGCAAGCGATAGTCGGCGGAAATATCGAACTGGTAGAACTGGACGAAAAGACGACGATGGTCGTGAACGAGGAAGGGAAACTTTTGGGCATGCCCTACAATGCCGGGGCGGACAGGGAATTCCATTCCCGTTTTCCCTCTTCAAAAGACTTTATCGTCGGCAATGTACTCATATGCAACAACAATCAAATCAGATAAAAATTATGGATAAAGAAAAAGCAAAAGCGCTCAACGAAATCCTCGCGCGCTACAAAGAATTACAAGAGAATGACAGTGTAAACCTGATC
>JAUUNK010000075.1 GCA_030844565.1 Bacteroides ovatus | reverse complement strand
GTAATAAAATTCTCCAATTACTCGCTAAATAAGATATAAAACAGATCTGTCATTCTTCCTTATTTCAGTTTGAATGACAGATAAACACTCAATATAATACAGGATACCTTTATTAAAGTAGTCTACATTATTTATTCATGGAGACAGGGTAGCAAGCAAGACCAGCAAATCCCCTACAGAAGAGATTTTGAGCACAAAACTACCGTTAAATAATCCTGTATTTTCTTTGCAATATATTGCCCCATTAATTGTTGCCCTTCTACATCTGGATGTAATCCGTCTTTCAAATAACGCCCACGTTCTTCCCAAACTTCATCTTCCGCTTTAATACCACATTCAGAATAACAATCAATCACTGGAACAGAAAAAGCATTGCATATTTCCCGCAAAACTGCTATTTTTTTCAAGTTCAGGTCATTATGAGACACACTTCCCGACTGAATTGGCGTACAGAGAAATACCCGACACTCCGGAAAACGCTCAATTATAGTCTGAATACACCAGCGAGCTCCCCCTGCCATAGTAGTAAGATCCACTTTATCCAATATTTTCTCTTTCAAAGCGTCAGACGCCCTTCCTATTTTAGTATCATTTGTACCCATAGAAAAAACAAATATATCCGGTACCGGAAAACTACCGTTTTCTACTTCTGATATAAACTTCTGAATATGTACTTTTGCCACATTATTGTGTCTTTTCTGTATTTCCACTTTATCATCTGTAGATTTCCACCCACCGGAAATACCGACAAAGTCCTTACTGCCATATTCTTGCGTATCAATATAACATGCCCATTTTGCCGATCCTACCGCAACATTATGATGAGTGGCAAAACCAAGTATATCAACAACCGTTTTTGACCACTGATTACCCGCAGTAATACTATTCCCGTCACAACCGAAATGCATCTTACTGAAATCCACCTTCACCTGTGTCTGCACTACCGCTTCCTGTGCCTGATGGTCTGCCGAACATCCGGTAAAAAGCAAAACGATTAAAATCCATTTCTTCATCTTAATACTCCTTTCTTTATTATTCACCTAAAACCGCTCCATTATCTCCATACACATTCTCCCATTATGGTAAGGACATTTCCAAAAACCCGCCTTATCTTCTGCACGATTCACTGTTCCGTCTGCACGTATTCCCCAAAACCATTCTCCATTGTCGTTATCAACCAGATGTCTTTTCACAAATTCCCAACATCGTACTGCCCTCAACAGTGACAAACGGTCATCAAAATGCTGGTAAAGGTTTACATATCCAACAATCGCTTCCGCTTGTACCCACCAATGCCGTTCGGCATCTATAGAACCACAACTCCTATTCATTTCATAAATCATACCCGCACCTGGAAGAAGCCCCTCGGAAGCCGCTTCCGCTATCTCTATCACAAGCGGTTCTATCCGGGTTATCAATCGTTTATCACCGATAAGCAAGGCAGCCTCATGCAGCAGCCATGACGCTTCTACATCATGCCCATACGAAACCATGTCATGTCTACTATTCCAGTCATCATCAAAAAACAACCGTAAATGCCCGGTTTCAATATCCAGTATCCGGTCGGTAAAGAGCTCTATAAGATTACGCAACTGACATTCCAGATACTCATTATTCCAAACACGAAAAAGATTTGTATAAGGCTCTAGAATATGCAAATGCGTATTCATCGTTTTCCGCTCATTTTCATCCTTCTCACTCAAACGCATATCCTCTATTTCATTCCATTCACGGGTCAACGCCTCACAATAACCGTTCTTAATCCGATCAAAGCTATGTTCTTCAATGTCATAAAACAGACGTATAGCATATTCAAGCGCTTCTGCGTCTCCCGTAGCCCGGTGATATTCACTCAATCCATAGATAGCGAAACCTAATGCATAAATTTGTTTTTTAGTATCCAAAGGAGAACCGTCTTCACAAACTGACCAAAATACCCCTCCATATTCGTGATCATAGAAATGAGTTATCAATTCCTGTTTGGCACGGGTTGCCATTTTCAGATATTCATCCTTATGCAACAAACGGTAAGCCGATGAGAAAGTCCACAAAATTCTTGCATTCAGAACAACGCCCTTAGAAGCTCCGGGAACACGTTCTCCTGTGCCGGAAATTCGTCCATAAAAACCGCCATACTCCGAATCTACCATATGATTCATCCAAAACGGAAGAATATTGCCCGTTAGCATACACTGCATTTCTTCCTTTAATTTTCTAACTGTCGTTTCCATATCATCTGCCAATTTATAAACCTAGTTGACGACAAAGCCATTTATTCCACTCATCGGATTGCTCCTGATATAGATAATGTCCCGTCTCTAAATAAGGATGCAACTCCTTTTTAGCTGTAATAATATTGTAAGCTGCATACATAGAGGTAGGCGGACATACTTCGTCATTATATCCCCAACTGAACCAACCCGGTGCAGTAATAAGCCGTGCAAAATTTGCCACATCATAATACGCTGCTGTGGTAATCCGCTCTTTTGACGGTTGAGGAAAATAATAGAAGTAATGAGGCCATCCTCCGGCAGTCTTCTTTAAATGTGCCTGATGGTCACACATCGCAGGATGGATAGCCGCATAAAAGGTAATCCGTTTGTCCAATGCCGCCGTTACAACAGAAAGTGCTCCCCCCTGACTGGAACCTGTCACTCCCATATTTTTTCCGTCATATTCCGGTAAAGAAGCTATAAAATCGACCGCACGAAGAGCACCTGCGAAAACACGCTTATAATAACTCTTATCCCGGCTATTATCATTTTGATAAGGATACCCGTTAAGCGCTCCTTTCGACAATACGTCATATATCATCTGCGACATTGTCACAGGAATCCCGTGAATGCCTATTTCCAACGTAATCACTCCCTTGGAAGCCATATGGACATCTCCCGAATAAGGACGCACCCCGGCACCGGGCACGCGAAGTAACGCCGGATACTTACCCGGCTTTTGGGGCATACAAAGAATGCCGAACGTTCTCGAACCGTTACAAATATTCTGGAAACTGACATGAAAGACATCTACCTTATCCGTACAACGCTCAGGAATAAGCTCCATAGTAGGAAGCAAAGGAATCTGTCGGGCTTCCTTCAAAACAGTATCCCAAAATTGACGGAAATCTGCAGGCAGTGATGTATGCGGCCTCAACTCTTCAGGTGCGTAAGCCACAGTAGCCAATCCTTCATATACATGCCCGTCAACAGATGCACGCACTTTACAGCGCAAAAAACCGGGAACATCCATACACCCCGTTACACTTGTCTTTCCGTCTTTCAATAAAACCCCTTTCTTCTTTTCCACCGGATACCATTCCGGCCCCAACTCATAGTCTATTACCACTCCGGGCAAAAGGTTTTGTGCCTTATATACCTGAATTGTAAACGAACATTCTTCCTTCAACTGATATTTCCAGTCTGTATGGTCGGGAGATACGACTACAGTAATTTCCGTTCCACGGATTTGTGCGGAAAGAAAAGTTACACAACAACAGAATACCAGGCTAATAATCCATCTATGTATTTTCATAATCTTATTACTTTCTTTTATCATTCAATTGGTTAGTGATTTTTCTCATTTCTTTCTCGGAAAGCGGATAAAGGCTGATAAAGATGACACTCAGCACCGTACCCATAGCCGGTAGCCAACTTAGGAACATCCTTATTCCATGAATAGCTTCCTCGCCCTGCACCGCGTTGGCCTCAAAACCGTAAAAAGCCAACAACCAGCCCGTAACGGCGCTTCCGATAGCCCAGCCAAATTTCTGACTCATGGAAGAAGAAGAGAAGATAAGCCCCGTAGCACGGTTACCCGTTTTAAGTTCCGAATAATCAGCACAGTCTGCATACATCGACCATAAAAGCGGGAAGATACTACCCGCACAAATACTTATCAACACCTGAAAAATAAACATCAACATCAACTGCTCTTTATCAAACCAGTAGAAAATTACTGAAAGTACCGTCGCTATCGACATCGCCCACATATATGTCTTTTTTTTGCCGATACGATTGCTCAATGGAGCTGCCAACACCACTCCGACAATATTGGCGGCTTGCCCGACAGCCAAATAAAGCCCGCTCAATACAAAGGAAATTCCAAATAAAGAAATGGAAGCATATTCTTCTTCTACAACATAATACTTAAAATAATAAACCGTTGCCCCGTCACGAATAGAATTAAAGACCAATGCAGCTACACCGGCTCCCAACAGAATCCACCAGGGACGGTTATGAAGCAAATCCTGCAAGTCACTTTTTAAGGAATTCTGCTGCTTTTTAATAGGTTTTACCCGTTCAGTAGTCCATGCAAAGCAACCATAAAACAGCAACGCACACAACACCGCAATTACAATGACGCTCATCATCCAACCATGCTGCTCGTCGTGTCCCATACTGAACCGATTCACCATCGGCATGAACAAAAGTAATGCTATAAAACTTCCGATGTAAGCGAAAGTCATACGATACGTAGAAAGCATGTTCCGGTCTTTCGATTCCGGACTCATCACTCCCAACAACGAAGCATAAGGCACATTGATAGCTGAATACACCATCATCATTAACGAATATGTAAAATACGCATATATTACTTTCCCCCCATCACTGAAATCAGGAGTTGTAAAAGTCAGCACACCGATCACAGCGAACGGAATAGCCAGATACAACAGATAAGGACGAAACTTTCCCCACCGCGATTGCGTCCGGTCGGCAATAATCCCGATTATAGGGTCGAACGCCGAGTCCCAAACACGAGTGATGAGAAACATCGTGCCCACCACTGCTGCAGGCATGCCAAACACATCCGTATAAAATATCATCAAATAGGAGCCAAACAATTTCCAGAACATGGACGAAGCCATATCACCGAAACCATAGCCTATCTTTTCCCTAATCCCTATCATAAAGTATGCATCAGTTTCAGATTCTTATCAATCTGTTTCTTCAGCGTCTCCACTGAAGTAGAAGTAAAAAGACCGTCCGCAGGCGTATTCATACAATAATCGACCAACCGATCTATTGTAGAAGTCGCCACATGCATACGGGTGTCAGAAGAAGCATAGTAAATAAAAACCGTACCATCTTCATCAGCTATCCAGCCATTGGTAAACAATACATTAGAGACATCTCCGATACGCTCTTCTCCTTCCGGCGCCATAAAGAAGCCCGCAGGAGAAGCAATCACTTTCGCCGGATCTTCCAAGGAAGTCATATACATATACAGCACATAACGCAAACCGGCTGCACACCCACGTACACCGTGCGCCAAGTGCAACCATCCCTTCGATGTCTTAATAGGATGAGGGCCTTCACCATTTTTCACCTCTTTAATTGTATGGTAATAACGCCGGTCGATTATCGTCTCTTCCTTTACTTCCGCACAAGTAATATCATCTACCAAGGCCCAACCGATACCACCGCCACTTCCGGCATCTATAAAACCGTCTTGCGGACGGGTATACAACGCATACTTTCCATCCACAAATTCAGGATGAAGAACCACATTCCGTTGCTGGCTTCTTGTTTTCAAATCCGGCAAACGCTCCCAAGTCTTCAAATCCTTGGTGCGGGCAATAGCTGCCGTAGCGGTAGCCGAGGAAAGATCTCCCGCAGGTGCCGTATCATCATGACGTTCAGCACAGAAAATACCATAAATCCATCCGTCTTCATGAGCCGTCAAGCGCATATCATAAATATTTGTCGCAGGAATAATGTCCTCAGGCATAGTCACGGGATAATCCCAAAAACGGAAATTATCTATGCCGTCAGGACTTTCAGCCACTGCGAAGAAAGATTTACGATCCGCTCCTTCAACACGCACCACCAGCAAATATTTACCATTCCATTTGATAGCTCCCGAATTTAACGTAGCATTCATGCCGATACGTTCCATCAAGAAAGGATTTGTCTTTTCGTCCAAGTCATAGCGCCAAAACACAGGAGTATGGGCAGCAGTCAGAACAGGATATTGATAACGTGTGAAAATTCCATTTCCACCTTCAACAGGTATATTCTTACGAGTTACCAGTTTCTCGTAATCATCAAATAAGTCGCGAATTTTTTCTTTAAATGCTTTCATCTATTTAGTATTTTAATTTCATTTCAAATCAGACACAAAAATGGTTTTAGGATGCTTATAAAACTCCACAAAATCAAGTGCAGATATTTGTCCCGGATACGGGGCATAATAATGCGCTTCCTTTTCGCGGGCATTTCGCCAGACCAATACATAGCTGACAGGATATTTGTCCACTATAGGAAACAAGGTTTCCGTCCACCAGGTGGAATCCGGGATAGCTTCATATCCAGTCTCCGTCACTGCAACCGGTTTTTTATGCAACCTTCCGACCTCCGTAAGAATCGTCAATGACTTCTCCATTGTATCCACATATTTTTCACGCTCAAACTGATAAGTGTCAAACCCGAACAAGTCTACCATGCCATCACCCGGATAGCGTTCCAGATATTCATTCACATTATCGGGCTCACTACCCGGAGAATAAGCATATAGCAAATGATTCACTCCCTTTTCCTGTAGATAATCATAAGTCATTTTCCACAACGACTTATATTCTTCGGCAGAACAAAGATTTTGTCCCCACCAAAACCAGCTCCCCGTATGTTCATGCCAGGGACGGAAAATCACCGGTATTTTAACTCCTTCCTTCGTGACAAGCGAATTCATAAAATCTGCTACCCTATCCAGCCATCCAAGAAACTTCCCATGATTCTCTCCTCCGGGAAGGACGGAAGCAACTGCCGTTGAATCACTCACATCCCAAGACGCTTCTCCCGTCACAGGGTTATCCACATGCCAGCTAAGAGAGCAAACACCACCCCTGTTATAGTGTGCTATAATCTCTGCTCGTATCCGTTCGAAAAGAACATCATCCAAGTTCTTCTCTCCTCCCCTTTCAATACGCCCCAGGTCAAAAGCCATCACTGCCGGATAATCGCCACACACACTTTTGACATCACTACGGTTCTCGTCTCCATCCCACCGGATACCATATACCGGATCATCCTGATGACCAAACATGAATCCTTTCTTCGGCAAGCGGATTAACTTATCCAACAATGCCTCCGTCTCCGCAGTTTTCGAAGCAGACTGTTGCTCTCTTATCACACATCCGCCCATTCCTAAAGCAAGCAGGAAAACGCCTGCCATAACTAGTTTATTTTTCATCTTCAAGCTATTAAGTATTATTTAAAAGAGGGTAATTGATCGCGGGTGATTACATAATCCTGTGACATTGCATCCACCCACCAATCCTTATCTGCATACCTATGGGATGTCGCAGTAAAAGCTTCCGAATCCAATTCTTTCGTACGGCTGTAATCATACCACGGCATAAAGTATGTCCATTTTGCCCCTGCCTCCCACTGGGCGGATATCCGGGCAAGATGATACACTTTCCCGCTTTGTTCGCCATTTCCACATTCGCTCAATGCCACCAGCTTACCCGGACAAGAAGCAGTTATCGTACCGTACTGCCTGAAACAGTATTCCCCAGTAGTGTACTCATCCTTTGCAGGATACATATCACGCCCCACCATATCGACGTATTCATCCCCCGGATAAAACTCGCTATCCTTAGTTTGTGTAGTCCATACCCAAATCAGATTGTTGATTCCTTCTTTCTTAAAATAATTGAAAATATAAATCCATAGTTTCTTGTACGCTTCCGCCCCGTCATTTCCCCACCAAAACCAGGCTTTTCCATTCTTATAATTATAGATATTACCGGCAGCCTCATGCAAAGGACGCCATATTACAGGAATTCTCTTATCGCGAAGCAACTTCAAATAGCCCGCCAGCTTCTTCAAATCGGCCTTGACGACTTCGTTTTCCCAAGTGCCCTCCTTTGTAGCGTTAGCAGCACTGAAAACAGTCGTCGTCCTTTTTCCCGTACCCGGATCTACAGAACCGTCCCCCGGAGTATAGTGCCGTTCGGCACTTCCTTGGACACATGGCACTCTCCAATGCCAGCCCGCACCCACAAGCCCGTTCTTGTTCCACCAGTCTTCCACTATTTTCGTTTTCGAATAATCAATCCACGAACAAGGGGAATACTCCAAAGAGAGATAGTCAAAAAAAGCAATAGCCGGATACTTGCCTGTATGCTGATATACCCATTCCGCCTCATTGACATTCCAACTCGGGCATGCCATTGTTCCGGACAGTGTTTTCTTATTCCTGTTCTCCCTTAAGAAATCATATACTTTCACCGCTTGCTCCGAAGCACCGGAAGTACAAAGGACAGGTGTAATAACAGGTTCCTCTCCTTTGCCCGAATGCCCGGCAAATTCTTCTCCCGACGAACATGCCATAAGTACGAACGCAGTCCCTGTCAGGAACACTCGGGATTTCACTATACCAATGGTCGGTCTACTTTTTTTCATTGTAATATTTTTAAGTTTAATGTAGGTAATAAAGAATTATCTTTCCGAAAGCAAAAGTAGAGATGTGCACATGAAATATGGCTCCCAAATGGTTTTCACACTATCCTATTTGTCACATGATACATTTGGAACAGTATTCAGATACATTCGGGGAAAAAAGAATCCCTGACAAAATAAACATTGCCAGGGATTTCGTCAAGCAGTTCCGTTCTAACTAACGGATGCCGTCTTATTTTGAATTATTTTTCAGGCTCTCCTAATATCCTCTTTATATGCTGCTTCAAGATATAGAATGCCGGATCGCCCATAGGGCCATGGCCATGACCCCCGATTTCATAAAGGAATGTTTCTTTGTGCCCGACCAATTTCATCATCCGCCACATATACGCATTCTCTTCATAACGTCCGAAAAGTTCCAATTCCCGGTCGCCTGTAATGAGAACCAAAGGCGGAGCATCCTTGCGAACATGAAACAAAGGAGCAAATTCATCAACAGTAGGCTGAAGATTATCTATGCCATTCATCTTCCGATAAGAAAAATGACTAATCACCTGCCCGCTGAAAGGTATCAATCCGGCAATAGAATCAGCATCTATATCATATTTTTTCAACCATCTTTTATCCAGACCGACCATAGCCGTCAGATAGCCGCCTGCAGAATGGCCGGATATAAATATCTTATTCTTATCACCCCCATATTTTTCCACTTCCCGGAAAGCCCACGCAACAGAAGCAGCGGCATCATCCAGACATTCGGAAATAGCCACCTTCGGAAGTAGGCGATAATTTACGGCAATAACCACCATTCCATTTTTCTTCAGCCTGCCCGGTATTGATTTATTGCCTTGGGTAAGCCCCCCGCCATGAAACCAAACTACCACAGGACATCCGGTCTTATTTTCCGGATAATAAACATCCAGCTTGCAACGCTCCGTTGCATAAGGGTCTTTTGAAGAACTATATGACAAATCCTTTACAGTACGATACGTAATATCCTGGGCATAAAGGACGCCACACATCAAAAGACTCAATAAAAAACAAATTCTTTTTATCATTCTACTTCTATTTATCAGTTAAGTGCAAACTCACTATCGAATTACTGTCCTATCTTCTTTTCAATACGGATATTGGCAAAACTATGGTCTACATTCCATTCTACATTAGGTTGCATTGCCAAAGTTAAAGCTATTTTTCCGGAAACCAATCCGGCAGTAGCTACATTTTCAAGTTCCAGAGTTACAGTATACCATTCTCCAAATGTATTCATATTCTCATCTAATGAATATTTCCACTGGTAATTACCGCCATTCAGCTTAATCAGATAACCGCCTGTCTTCGACGTAATGTCATAGAACGGATAATCCGAAGCCGAATTAACTTCAAATTTGAACAGGTAGTCAGAAGGATTAGCGGCAACTTCCTCATCTAATATAATACTGCCGGAAGGCAATCCTGTATAACTCCAAGCCTTATAAGTGCCTTTTACCCGGAAAAAAGAACCGGCCAAAGCTACAGGGTCTCCTGTATTGGAACCATCGGTTATAAAATCCTTACCGCCCCAAATACCATAATCCGAAGGATTAGCCAAGTCCCAAACAAGATTGTCCGTTTGCCGATAAGGTAATTGATAAGAGCAATGTCCTTCTGTACCATTCCATTCCACTACAATCATCGAGTTATCCGGAATATCCCCCGGAAGTTTGGCAGTAATCACCTGGTCTGTCACGCTTTCTATCTCCAGTTCCGTATCGCCAAACTTGATGACAGATGACGAATTCTTGCCAAATCCATATAATTCAAAATATTTGCCCTTTATCTGTAAGGACGTGCCGGGCAAAGCAAATTCATTATACAGACCGTTTATTTCCATCACAGGGACATCCAGTTTGAATTCACAAGTCGTATTCCCCCGCTCTGTTTCATAATATAATTTGTTCGTGATTTCTTCAGGCATATCCCCCGGTAAAGGGAAACACGCCTTTTTTGACGTCGCATACACTTCCGACAAATCCACTTCCATATTATTGAAAGTAATTTTCGTCACATTGCTCAAATTCTCCCCGACCAACACAATCATTTCACCAAATCCCCCTTTGGTCAGCGGAACCTGTAAATCCGTATCATCCGGAGAATAGATGCCCTGCACATCGGGTGCTCCAAATGAGTTCATGCCATCATCATAACCATCATTATAAGTTACAACATCCTGACAAGAGAACAGAGTTGCCAACAACACTGTCCCTATCAATATTCTATTCAAAGTCTTCATATTATTCATAAATTATTGGGTTGAACATACGGCTTAGTTCCAGCCCGGATTATTTTTATCAATAGCCATATTGGTAGAAACTTCCAACGATGGCAACGGATACAGCAGGTGACGGAATTCACGACGTTTGTTAATACTTCCCTCGTCATAAGGAGTACGCGTACCATCTTCATTGATTCCACCCAAAGAATTCATTACGTCCAAATATATTCCCCAACGGAGCAAATCCCAACGACGGTCACCTTCATAAGCCAGTTCCTTTGCACGTTCCTCAAAAATGACCGAACGTAACTCCACTTTCGTTTCAATAGCACCGTCTCCGGTTACAGAAGCCTCTTTGGCATTCGAACGGATACGAATATCATTCAAAGCATCAATCGCATCCTGTGAAATCCCGTCATTCAATTCGCATTGTGCCTCTGCGTAAATCAATACAATATCAGCATAACGCAAGAATGGCCAATAAGCATCCGTACGGCCAATCGTGGGGTCTGTCACATCGGCATATTTAGTTGTAAAGGCGAGGCAATTAGATGATATGCTGTTCGTATAGGTGAGTCCGTCATTGAATGGCGCTACAGGTTCCTGCACTTTCACGTCGTCCATATTCTTACCGGTAGCCATCAACTTATATTCCGGGGTTCCCGGATAATAATATCCCCTGCCATTCTTCACCTGACTGTCATACTGGAAGCGATGCTTGACTCCTTTCGTTATACGGTAATCCTCGTTATCAAACAAGCAATACCAATGAAAACGATTGCCTACCCAAGGGCCTTTCTGCAATACCCCTCCGGCATCCTGCATGCCGCAGTACCATTGATGTACTCCGTTACCATACTCTTCGTCAGCACTCCTTGTCCGTACGGAAAACATATGTTCACTTTCATCAAAACCGCTTTTCTTCCACAATTCATCAAAAGACAACAGTCTGTAAGTCCCATAACTCACATCAGGATTCCTCCCCATTATAATACCTGCATAATACGCCGCTTTCTCATAACAGTCTTTCCAGTTAAGCGATTCATAACCTGCCACCTGTGTCTTCTCGAATGTATTCGAAACCGGATTAGTCAATATTTTCGTTCCTGCATTATAACTATAGGAAGGACCGGACTTCACAATCATCTTTTCTCCTGCCGGAAGCGCACCCGCCCCCATAGTGGCATACACTTTTGCCAGCAGGCCAATCGCAGTGCCCGCAGCGACATGTCCCTTTTGATATTCGGCATCCGTATTTTTATACATCATACCGGCTGCCTGCTCTAACAAACGTATAATCTCCGCATACACATCAGGAATAGGACGACGAGGCTGGTTATAGCTGGCTCCTTCACTGATAGCGACATCAAACAACGGAATTTCACCATATGCACGGGTCAGCAAGAAATAAGAGAATGCTTTCTGAAAATAAAGTTCTCCCAACGCATTCCGTTTTACTTTCTCATCCGCACCGGTTATTTCATTTACATAATGTATGGCTACGTTTGCCCGATGAATCAAATTATAACAACCCGTCCAAATAGAAGTCGCATACTCGTCCGCCTGAAAGTTTCCCGCTCCCAAATTACTGAAAGCCCAGTCCGGCCCGGTTATATAATCGGAATCAAGTTCCAGGCAACGTGGAAAACTACTATAACGGAACATATTGTTTCCCCATTTACTATATACTCCGGTCAGCCATAAATCTACAGCCGCATTATCATTGCCCAACTGGTCGGGACCGACAAAAGCATAAGGTTCCTCCTTCAAAAAGTCACTGCAAGAAGCCAGTCCCAGACTGCCCGTTGCCCAAAGACTTAAAACAACATACAATTTATATAATTTCATAATTCTATATCTTAATGGTCAGTTTAAAAATCGACTTTTAGTCCTAATGAGAATGTACGGCTGCTCGGATAAGAATATATATCCACACCACGCCGGGAAGTATCAGAACCGAAGGCGTTTACTTCAGGGTCAAACCAACTATATCCGGTAATGGTAAACAAGTTGGTAGCATTTCCATAAATATTGATAGAACTGATACCTTTAAACTTAGGTCTCCATGTATAACCGATACTAAGATTCTTCAACTTCAAATAAGAGCCGTCTTCCACGTAGCGATTTGAAATTAACATAGTCCGTTCATAACTATTCACCGCTTTAGGCCATTTGGCAGAAGCCCTATTTGCTTCTGTCCAACGAGTATTATAAGCATCTACAGGAATATTAGCCGTATTGCCCATCTTTACTTCCATCAGGTTACCATTAAAAATATCATTTCCCTGGCTTCCTTGCAGGAAAAAACTCAAAGTGAAATTCTTCCACCGGAAATTATTGGTTATACCATATACATAGTCAGGGTTCGTATCACCAATCACTACCCTGTCTGCATTCGTTATGGCAGGGTCATCGTCAAAATTCCGGTACTTTATTTCTCCTATCATACTCTTTCCTTTCGCACGGACACTTGGATCCGGGGAAGCCATGACTTCAGCCAGATTATTATAGAAACCATCTTCTACGTACCCGAAAATTGTTCCGATAGGATAGCCGTTACGCTGCAAGAATACATCATCCGCTTTATACCATAGTCTTGCGGAAAACTGGTCAGAATCAAGTCCGCCAACTTTATTTTTATTGAAAGATATATTGGCGTCGATGTCCCACTTCAAAGGAGTATTCCGCAATACATAGAATTTCCCGGAAATCTCCAGCCCTTCATTCGTCACATATCCCCTGTTCACCATCATACTTGAGAAACCGGTGCTGGAAGGTATTTTCACCTCCTGCAGCAAGTCGCGTGTTTTCTTATAATAATAATCCACAGTCAGGTTGACGCGATTATTAAAGAAGCCTATATCCAATCCGGCATTATACTGGGCAGTTGTCTCCCAATGCAAATCTTCCGCTACGGGACCACGCCATTCCACTTCTGCGAAACCGCTGCTGATAGCACCACCACTAAAAGGATAATTAGCAGGATTCAACATGGGCAAAGTCCGGTAACTTCCAATCCCCTGATTACCCGTCTCACCATAGCTGAGACGCAACTTCAAATTACTGAAAATATTCAGATTCTTAATAAATTTCTCTTCCGACAAACGCCATGCTACAGCTCCCGAAAGGAAGTTTGCCCATTTATTGTTTTCCGTGAATTTGCTGGAACCGTCAACACGATAAGATGCCGTAAAGATGTATTTATCCATCAACGTATAATTGATACGCCCCAAAAATGAAGCCAATGACGAATCCGTACGGTCGCTCTTCAATTTGCCGGGAAGTGTACCTAGGCTCATATCATATTCCTGAGTCAAATCACTGGGGAATCCCGTAGCCGACATCGATTTACTTCCATAGTCCCTCTTCTCGACAGTAAAACCGCCCACGGCATTAACGGAGTGGATTTTCTTGAATGTCTTATCGAAAGTAAACAATGACTCGGCAGTAATTCCCATACTCCAGTTGGTAGACTGTCCTGCCTTACCGTTTATATTATTAGCTTCGGAACCTTCTGATGTCCTGCGACCATAATACGTGCCGCGTTCCCTGTTTGTATAATTAATACCCAAGTTCTGACGGAATTTCAAGAACGGGAACAGCTTTATTTCCAAATAAGAAGAAGTAAATACATTATTGGACTTCAGGTTATCCTTTGCCGAGTTAATATAAGCATAAGGGTTGGATGCCAGCCAGCTCAATTCGTCCGAGTTCAGTGTCTCATCGTCACTCGGGTCATAAGTAGTCGGAAACACGAGCGCGGAACGGATAACTCCATAATCATTAGAGTTCGTCCGGGAAAAGTCGGTGTCCGTATGAGAAAAGCTGATATTCACTCCCATATCAAGCCAACTCTTAATCTTGCGCCCCATATTGGCACGAATCGAATAACGTGTAAAACCAGATTCCTTGATAATACCCTGTTGTTTCAGATAGTTGCCCGAGAACGAGTGCCAGCTACCGTTTCTGGAGCCACCGGACACACTGATATTATATTCTTGCGAGAAACCGTCCTGATAAATCAAATCCTGCCAATCGGCCACACCGACTTTCGTTGCATTGCCGTACTCATCCGTGTAAATGCCCGGATTCAGAAAATCTTCCGGTGCAGGATTGTACTTACCTTGAGACTTGTCGGAATTGCTATACGACCACTTTCCCGGATAAGGCAAAGAAGTGTATGCTTTTCCATGATACTTATAACTATTCTCTACTTGCTCATTCCTGTATAGCGCATATTGATAAGCATCCAATACATCTACGCGGTTAGCAATCCGGGAAAAAGAGAAATTAGCAGTAAACCTCACCTTATCCGCCCCCGGTTCTCCACGCCTGGTCGTAATCAATACAACACCGTTCGCACCACGTGAACCATAGATAGCCGTAGCCGACGCATCCTTCAAGACTTCAATTGACTGTATATCATGCGGATTGATAAATGCCAGAGGATTGGACTCATTATTTCCGGAATTGGCATCGCTGCTTGGTGTCCCCCCCGCGTCATAAGGTACGCCATCTACAATATACAAAGGCTGTGAATCCGTAGAAAAAGAGTTCGTACCACGAATCTGTATACTGATACCACCACCGGGAGCACCGTCACTTTGATTCACTACCACACCAGCTATTTTTCCCGCAAGTCCCTGGCTCAAATCCGCCGGATTTCCCCTCATCAAGTCATCCCCTTTGATTTGTGACACAGCGCCGGATAAGTCCCTCTTTTTCATCGTACCATAACCCACTACCACGACCTCATCCAATAATTCCGCGTCATCCGACAGCTCCACCTTTATTTGGGACTGCCCACTTTTCAAAGTTATTTCTTTCGATTTATAGCCGACAAAAGTAACGGACAATACAGCCTTTTCCGGCACACCGTTCAACGTAAACCGACCGTCTACATCGGTTATCGTACCTTTGGACGTACCTTTCACCACTACATTGGCGCCAATGACCGCCTCACCATTCTTATCGACAACCGTACCCTTAATTGTCCTACTCTGCTGTACAGCTTCATACTCCTCCGGTGCGATAGCCCGTACGTTCACTATTCCTCCGAATAACAACGCCAGACAAGCCCCTGTTATCAACATATTCTTATGAAAATTCTTTTTCATATATATCAAATTAAATGTTAACCTTTAAAATTTGCCATTTCTTTTCACACCGCAACTATTTTTTCTCCTTGAGATTCAAGGATTTCAGTTTGACTACTCCCGCTTTTGTTGCACTGATACCCAAACCGTCAACAGAATTTTTATATGCCGGTTCCAGTTCAAGAACAGCTTTCTTTTTTCCTGCAGGAACCTTAACCTTGGATTTAATTTTCTGATCTTTATCATCTTTAGCGGAATAAGTTGCCATAAACATGACATCCATAGGCAAAGCCTCCTCAAACTCAATCACAATACAATCATATGCCGAGCAATCCAGGCGGGACAGCCACCATCCGCCTCCCTGCCAATTTTTAGTAAAAGTAATGGTTGCTGTTTCCGCATCAAACTGTGCTTCCCCCCAAGATTTAAACTTTTTGGTTTCCACATTGTAATCTTTCGCCCACACTGATGATACAGTTAAAAGCAAAAGTACGGCAATTAATAAATTTTTCTTCATAATACATCGTTTTATTAAGATTAATAAAAAAGTTATCGTTTCATTTCTTCCAAAACCAGAGATTTCACACAAACCGTACCCGGTTTCGAACCACTGATACCCAGACCGTCTATGGATTTCTTATAAGTAATATCCAACATAATCGCCGCCTCTTTTTTTCCGGCAGGAATTGTAACCTTAGATTTGAGTTTCTCATTTCTTTCATCCTTCGCCGAATAGATGACTATGAACACGACATCCATGGGCAAAACCTCCCGAAACTCAATCCGTGCGGATTCATATTCCGAACAATCCTGCGCCAACCACCAGCCACCACCCTGCCACTTCTGTGTCCATGTTATTTTCATGCCTTCCATGTCAAATTGTGTATTTCCCCAGGGCTGAAAGTCTTTTGTCAATACATTAAAGTCCTTTCCGCATACGGAAGATGCTATCATAAAAGAAGTTGCAGCTATTAATAGTTTTCGTTTCATATCCTGTTATTTAATTCCGGTTTCCTATTTTGATACCTGTATCCATAGTTTATTTCGATAGCAAATATAGAGAGAGGGCAGCCCTCCCTCTTTCTCCAAATGAGTTTCAGGCTGTCCTTTTTGTATCTTGATACATTTGCGCTACTATCCTGATACATTTCGGAATATCAGAAACGACCGGAAAGGGATTTCCGATTCCTAATTTTCATATCTTTGCAAAAAACGAATCAATCCATATGAAAAAACATCTCTTATCTGCATTGTTTTGTCTATTTGTCCTAACGTTGCAAGCTAGCGAAAGACTTAATTTCCGTACCTTTGATGTAAAATCCGGTATAGCTGACAACTATGTGCAATCTATCCTGTGCGACAGATACGGTTTTATGTGGTTCTCCACTCTCAACGGGTTAAGCAGATATGACGGCTATCAATTCAAGACATACACCACCACACAACTGGGAGCCTACAACAACGACATTGAATTTACAGCGGAAGACGCTTCGGGCACAATCTGGATAAAAACTCCCAAATCTTACTATTTCTATAATCGCGAGAAGGATGAAATTGATGATCACATAACTCCTATACTGGAACAATTCGGAATATATGGAACTCCAGACAACTTATATATAGATAAAGACCTGAATTTATGGTGCACAGTCAATTCCACCCTCTATTATTATGTATTCAGGCAAAAAGAACTTTATACTTTATCTCTTCCTCAAAATTGCCAGGTGCTGCAAATCGACTGTTACCAGTCAAACGCTTATGTACTATTGTCGGACAGCTATATTTATCACATCGACTGGAGAGCGCAAAGCCTTTGCAAAGAAGTGCAGATTGTCCTGCCTCTCGGATGGAAACAACGAATGTACATAGACACCTTTTCCAGGCTTTGGCTTTATGTCCCCCATACCAAAGGAGTATGTTGTTATGACCCTAATGCCAAAGAATGGTTTTCTTTTCCCGGAGAAAAAGAAATTACCAACGAACTTATCACAGCCGTTATAGACGATGGAAAAGGGAATATATGGATTGGTACGGACAACAAGGGCATTTACATTAGTTATCATCAGGACGGAAAAGGATATGAGAGACTTAGCAAAGAAGTGGACAATCCATTTTCATTGCCCAACAATCATATCTGTTGTTTTTATAAAGACCATTCGGACATAATGTGGGTAGGTACAAGCAAATTGGGAGCCACCTTCACAAGTCTGCACAATGTCACATTTGAAACCTGCCGGTTGCCCCAGCAAGAAGATGTAAGTTGCCTTGTGGAAGACAAAGACGGAAATCTATGGCTGGGATTTGACGGGGAAGGACTGGCTTACTATGACAGGAAAAAAAACAACTATACTTTCATTTCGAAAAAACAGGATGCTATCCCTTCCGATATAATTGTATGTTCATATAAGGATTCAAAAGGACGGCTTTGGTTCGGCAGCTACGGCAACGGGGCGTTCTATGAGCAAAATGGAAAATTCAGCAAAGTGGCAACTACATATGAACAAAAATATTCTATCGATTATGTCCGCTGCATCACAGAAGACAAATATGGGAACATTTGGTTGGGAACCATCATGAACGGAATCTACTGTCTGGATAATACCGGAAATATAACGCCTTATACTATGGAAAAAACCGGAATGCTCACCAACAGTATCACCACATTCTCGTGTGCGGACGGAATCAATCTCTATATAGGAACCAGTAGCGGACTGTATTGCATGAACACTGAAACCAAAGAAATATCGCTCCTGGAAAACAACAATTCAGCTTCAAATTTATTTGAAGAAGTACACATCAACTGTATTTATCAGGATACAAGGGGGCTTTTATGGATTGGCACCCGGAAAGGTATGGATGTATATAACAAAAATACAAAAGAACGAATTCATTTGTCTACCAAAAACGGATTGTCTCATGATTATATACGGGCAATCACTGAAGATAAAGAAAAAAACATATGGGTTACTACCGACCATGGCGTGACAAACATCATAGCGACCAACTCACCGGAACCTTCGTCCAAATTTCTCTGTTATCCTTATTTTGAGGAAGACGGAATAGGAAATATGGCTTTTAACAATCATTCCATTACTTGTACTCAACAAGGTGAAATCCTGATGGGGGGCTCTGGGGGCTATCTGCGTATCAATCCACGTTTCATAAACTACCGTCATGAAAGCCATCCGGTTATATATACCAGTCTTTACCTCGCCAACCAGCGCATGGAAGTAGGCAGCAAAAACAGTAGCGGACGTATATTACTAAACAAAAATATCCAATTGCTGAATGAAATAACGATGGACTATTCCGACAGTAACTTTGCATTAGAGGTTTCTTCCATGGACTACAACTCCTTGCATAAATTACAATATGCTTATCGTCTGAACAAGGACGAAGAGTGGGTTAAACTGGAAGGAAACCGGATTTACTTTAATAAGCTTTCTCCCGGAACCTATCAATTGGAAGTAAAAGTATACGAGAATAATAACAGTTATAAGAACAGTAAAGCCAGTTGCCTTACGATACATGTCTTACCTCCTTTTTGGTTGTCCGTTCCGGCATATATAGGCTATACCCTACTTCTAGCAGGTGTTATCATTTTCTTCTTCCTGAAAATGAAACGTAAGCACATCCGCAACCTTAGCCAGCAAAAGCGTGAGATGGAGATAATCCAGCAACATGAGATGGATGAAGCCAAAATGCGCTTTTTCACGAATGTCAGTCATGATTTACGCACTCCTTTATCGTTGATAATCATTCCTTTAGAAAAATTGTTGTCTTCTAATCTGGAGAAAGGAGTAAAAGAAGAGCTGGAACTGATACACCGAAATTCGGAAACTCTTTTAAATGAAGTAAACCAATTGCTCGATTTCCGGAAATTAGACCAACAGAAAACGCAGTTAATGCTTTCCCACGGTAATCTTTCGGACTTCGTAAAAGAAGTATGCGGTTCCTTTATCCCACAAGCCGTCAAAAAAGGCATAAACATCCGTCTACACATAAACGAAACGAAAATGGATATGGATTTTGACCGTAACAAGATACAGCGTATCCTGCTTAACCTTTTATCCAATGCTGTAAAATACAATTACGAGAATGGAGAAGTCATCGTTGCACTGGACAAGATAACAGCCAATGGAACAGAGAACGCACAAATACAGGTTGCCGATACCGGTATCGGCATTAAAGATGAAAATAAAGATAAAATATTCGACCGTTTTTTTCAAGAACAACATTCTACCACTACCTATATAGGAAACGGTATCGGTCTACATATTGTGAAAGAGTATGTCACTATGCATCACGGGACAATCACGGTGGAAAACCATATTCCTCAAGGGACGATATTTACCATCACTCTTCCTGTCACCCACAATTATGCAGTCAATGATGAAAAACAAGACGAGGCTGAAATCCGGGAAAAAGCAGTTGATGAGGTGTCCGACACAACAGATACTCATAAAACTTCCCTATTAATAGTTGAAGACAATGACGATTTTCGTAACTTTCTTATCAACTGCCTTAAAGGCACTTATCAAGTATTTGACGCACCCAATGGAAAAGAGGCATTGGAAATACTTGCCCATCAATCCATACAGATTGTCATCAGCGATGTTATGATGCCCGAAATGGATGGAATGGAACTATGTCGTAAAATAAAGACAGACATCCGTTATTCTCATATCCCTGTAATTCTACTAACGGCACGCACAGCCGACGAACATGAATTAAGCGGATTAAAAGAAGGAGCGGACGATTACATTACTAAGCCATTCAATTTGGAAATACTTCTTCTGCGTATTCAAAAGATACTAAAATGGACGAAAAACAACCACGAGAAGTTCAAAACCATTGACATATCTCCGAGTGAAATAACCGTAAGTTCCCTGGACGAACAACTCATAGAAAAAGCGATCCGTGCAGTTGAAGAAAATATGGATAATTCCGAATTTTCTGTTGAAGAACTAAGTTCTTATGTAGGGATGAGCCGCGGACATCTTTATAAGAAACTAATAATGATTACCGGCAAATCTCCTCTTGAGTTTATACGAATACTACGTGTCAAACGCGGAAAACAACTGTTGGAGCAAAGTCAGCTGAATGTTTCCCAAATAGCTTATCAAATAGGACTTTCTCCCAAGCAGTTTGCAAAATATTTCAAGGAAGAGTTCGGATATGTGCCTTCCGAATACATAAAAAATAACAATACAAACTAAATACAAGTTTTACTCTTCCACTTTTTCTCTGCCTGATAGACTCCAAAAATAATGCAACCTGCTCCCAATAATGTAA
>JAUUNK010000413.1 GCA_030844565.1 Bacteroides ovatus | reverse complement strand
TGGATGATATTTCAATGTGGAATGAGTATGTCGAAATTTGTGGTGTCAGCGAGCGTGAAATCCATGAAAATCTGGAAGCGGAACTACATGAATTTGCAGCAGCACGTGGAATAACGTATGACAAACTCTGTGAAGATTTGAGAGAGTGTTATGACGGTTATCATTTTACGCACAATTCAATCGGCATGTACAACCCGTTCAGTCTGCTGAACGCTTTCAAGCGTAAGGAGTTTGGTAGTTATTGGTTTGAAACGGGTACGCTTACCTATTTGGTGAAATTGCTAAAAAAACATCATTATGACCTGGAGCGGATGGCACATGAAGAGACCGATGTCCAAGTGTTGAACAGTATAGATTCTGAATCCACCAATCCCATCCCGGTAATTTATCAGAGTGGATACCTAACCATTAAGGGGTATGATGAAGAATTTGGAATGTATCGCTTGGGTTTCCCCAATCGCGAAGTGGAAGAAGGTTTTATCCGCTTCCTGCTTCCTTTTTATGCGAACGTAAATAAGGTCGAGTCGCCTTTTGAGATTCAGAAGTTTGTTCGTGAAGTGCGTTCCGGTGATTATAACTCTTTCTTCCGCCGTCTGCAAAGTTTCTTTGCAGACACTACTTACGAAGTGATTCGGGACCAGGAGCTACATTACGAAAATGTTCTTTTTATCGTTTTTAAACTGCTAGGTTTCTACACCAAGGTAGAGTATCATACGAGTGAAGGGCGCATCGACCTTGTCTTGCAGACCGATAAATTTATTTATATCATGGAATTTAAGTTGAACGGTACGGCAGAAGATGCTTTACAGCAGATTAACGACAAGAATTATGCTCTTCCTTTCGAAATGGACGGACGTAAACTCTTTAAAATAGGAGTAAATTTCAGTGCGGAAACCCGTAATATTGAAAAGTGGATTGTAGAAACAAAAAACTAGCCCGGCAAATAGTGAGGCTAGTCTTTTGAAGTCATAAGTCTTTTTATTCTTTTATTTCCGGAACTAATATAAATTTCGTATCCGGGAAATACTTCTTCAGCCAGTTTTGAATGAAGTTCATCGTATCATTCTGAATCGTTTTATCTTTTACGGTAGGATACATATTATAAAGTACTGTATCCAGTACAATACCGTGTTTTTGTATGGCTTCAAGGCTAAGCAAAGTATGATTGATGCTTCCCAATTTACCGGAAGTAACAAAGATAAGCGGATAATTCTCTTGGGCAATGTAGTCTATTGTCAGAAGCTCTGTTGTTAGCGGAACCATTAAGCCACCTGCGCCTTCGAGCAGAACAAAATCATAGCGTTCGCTCAACTCTTCCGTAGCACGTTTGATTTTGCCGAAGTCAATGGGACGGTTATCCAGTTGGGAAGCTAGATGCGGAGAGGCGGGATAAGAGAAAATTTCCGGCATAGTCAGTCCTTTTTTGTCTTCTTCTGTAAAGGAGATTCCCATGATACGACGATGCAAATCAATATCCTCGGAGTGACCAATGTTTCCTGTTTGGATAAACTTTTGAGTGATGGTACGCTGTCCGTTCTTGTTCCATTCACGAGCTAGAAATCCGGTGGCGTAGCTCTTGCCGGCATCGGTGTCGATACCGCTTACGAAATATACATTCTGTTTCATACTTTTTTCTTTTTTGCGATGATATAAATAGGGTGATAGGTCAGGGACACTGAAGTGCCTTGGGTAAATTCTTGTGTGTAACGTTCACTGAATAACTGAAAGTCACTACGTGTCCGCAGTTGTTGGGAAGAGGTGCCGGATATTCCGGTTACTCCTGTCTGCTTCAAATGATAAAGTACTTTTATGGGGTTATCAAACGAAAGAGAAATAAGTTCTTCTTCCGAATGGAGTATGTCAAAGTGGGATGACAAGGCTGTTACAAGCTCTTCCCGTGAACGATAAGGGAGCCCGTTTCCTGTTAACTCTCGTATCTCTTTCATATTCTCTTTACCGAAAGTGCTGAAAGCGAAATAGCCTTGGCTATTAAGCAGGGCGTTGCACCTTTTGAAAAAGTTTTCAGGAGATTCGAACCATTGCAGAGCCGAGCAGGAAGTAATTAATGTACTTTCAGCGGGGAAAGGAACTGTTTCTGCATCTCCCGGAAGAAAGGAAACTTGTTCTTTTCTTAATATATCCTCACAACAGTACTTCATTTCCGGGCAAAGGTCGTTTAGCAATAATTCTTCCGGCCGAAGAGCCTGAAGTAGCATACGGGAATAAATACCTGTGCCGCATCCGAACTCAATCACTTTTGAACAGGGAAAAGAGATGTGTTCTGTAAGCAGGTGAATCATTTTATCTGCTATCTGCCGTTGTACGTTTGCTTCCTGGGGATAAGTAGCAATGGCTTTAGAGAAACGTTCGGCGATTAGTTGTTTATCCATAAATCGATCATTAGTTGATTTGCATGATTACATTATCAAAAAGGTCTTGTTGATAATGAGCGGCTTCTATATATTCAAGGGAATCCACTTTGTTTCTCCATGCCAGCCATTGGCTATCCGGCAGGAAGATACGG
>JAUUNK010000412.1 GCA_030844565.1 Bacteroides ovatus | reverse complement strand
ATATTAATCTATCTATTTATATAGTCTATTTGTGTATTTGCAAAAAAGTGTGCGACAAGAAGTCATATAATTACAAATATATAAAAATGCACTACGTCACGAACAGCGCACTGCACTTTTTTCAGCAAATCGGGCAGGATTTAGCATTTATAGCTTTGAATCTCTTACTTTTACTTTGCAGTTGCATGGGCTATCGTATGACCTTAGCTTGTCGAACTATTCTTTAAACCACTCGATAATGGGCTTTTGGTTGATTGCAAGAACCGATTTCGTTCCGTCTGCTCTCTTATCACTTAAAGCCCGCCAATACTCAAAATATAATCCAGATCCATGTGTATATAAAGCAAACAAGCCCTTATATTTTTCTTTCAAGAAATTTTCTCTGCTATCAAAAATAGCTATCGCCGTTGCCATCAATAAGCCCAAATTGATCTGTTTTTACAATAAACAAATCGCTCGTTTCTGACAACTTGCTAAAATCTTTAAAGAACAGAACTTTCATATTCTTCTTATTTAGTCGTAGCTTTCATCCTTCCCCAGCATGTTTTCATATCGGGAGAGAGTAAGAACTCGCCAACTCTCTTCTGCCTAACCTTTAACCTTGGTGGAAAAATTGCATACTTGCATTTCAAAAGTTTGGCTAACACCTCCGTACTATCTCTATCCTTATACTCCATTTTCTTTTTCTCTATCCATTTTAAATTATCTCTAGCCTTGGCGTAATCGGAGAATTACCTTAGACATGTAGTTTACAGGGAAAATATTTTTGGGACAGATGGATATTTTGTCTCATCAGTCGAAAACGTAACTCCGGAGACTATCGGAAAGTACATTGAGAACCAAGGGTAGCTACGCTACCCCACATTTTTAATCCCCGAAATCTTTAGTTTAGGAGATGAAAAATGCGAACCCTTATAAAATCTGTTTGTTGCGTATTTTTTGTACCGATCGGGAAAGTGTACCGAAATAAATCCGGTTTTCGCATTTCAGTACGTTATGTTTTTGCACCGAAATTAATCAAAGATATTTCGGATATTTACGACTTAGAGAAATAGCCTATGAACGTGAAAATACAAGAGGGTGGGGGGTGGAACCTATGCAAATACCGGAAGTTGTACCGGGGTAGTGACCTATTTGCAGCATGAAGATCTTGAGCGCATCCGGCAGGGACAACAGGCAGAGCCGTTCTTTAACCAAAGCCGGGACTATATCAGCCCTAACGAGGTCACTTACAAAATAGACCATAACCGGGCGCAGCTTCATAAGACAGACGCAAAATTTTTTGTTATCACCGCCAGCCCGTCAGAGAAGGAACTCTCAGCAATGGGAGCCACTCAAGAACAGCAGGCACGAGCCATGAAAGAGCATATCCGTAAAGACGTTATCCCGACCTATGCGGAGAACTTCAACAAGGGACTACAAGCGGACAATATCGAGTATTACGCAAAAATACACTTTAACAGGAACGATACAGGGGTAACGGATATGCACGCCCATATCATAGTAAGCCGGAAAGACCACAGCAATACGATGAAGTTAAGCCCGAAAACCAACCACCGCAGCACCGAGAAAGGAGCGGTGAAAGGAGGTTTTGACCGTACCAACTTTTTCCAGAAGTGCGAAACCGGGTTCGATCTCCGGACGAACTACCACCGGGACATAAAGGAAAGTTTTGAGTATCTGAACACCATAAAAAACGGCACGCCCGCAGAGATACAAAAACAGGCATTGAGAGCCGTTCAGTATCAAGAGAAGCGGGAAGCGGAGAAGGAGATCACAAACAAGGTTGCAAAGAAGATCGTTAAAGGAATAGGAGGCAGGGGCTTATGAAAAGGGGAGAGCTTGAAAGAGGAAAGAAAAAAGGTTGCCTGTTGGCGTTCTTTATCGTATGGGCGGTGTTTATGGTAAAGGTTATATCGGTTCTTGATCTCAATTTCGGGGAAATTTGGGACAGGATGAAAGCCGGAGACATTGCCGGGTTCGCTTATCTTTGGTTGGTGGTGTTCTTGGTTCTTGTGTGCTGTTTTGTCCTGTGGCGCATCATCCCGAAAGGTTACTTCCGGAAAAACAGTCGGACACCGCAGCCGTTCCGATGGATAAATGGGCGGTAACCATTCCCACCCATGAAGGGGCGGTAATCGTAGGAAACTAACAGACTCTGCTTCATTCCATCTGAAAAACGTATTTTAATCTCAATAATTTACCAACAAAATCTGACTTGTTTTTGCTTTGTGCAAAGTAATCTGAAGTATAAAAATGAATAGTACAGAAAATTAGTTTGTTTTTTCTGTCAGTATTTGGATGTAGTACAGACTATAGAAATGAAGTGAGGCTTTAAAGCGGCAACTTCCATCGTCAATCATTAAAAATAAAATTGTATGAAATTCATTAAATCAGCTATTCTAATTATTATGGTAGTCAGCACTTTGGCGGGCAATGCCCAACATAAGGAACAGGGTATTCGTTTGGGCGATAAAGCTCCCGATTTTACACTGAAAAATCAGAATGGAAAAGAAGTCAACCTTTATCAACTATTGGAAAAAGGTCCGGTGGT
>JAUUNK010000074.1 GCA_030844565.1 Bacteroides ovatus | reverse complement strand
TACAATATCCTTTCCCGCAATAGAAGGAGCTGTGCCATGAGTAGCTTCAAAGATAGCATGCCCCGTCTCATAGTTAATGTTTGCTCCGGGAGCAATTCCAATACCTCCTACCATAGCGGCAAGCTGGTCGGAGATATAATCCCCGTTCAAGTTGAGAGTGGCTATCACTGAGTATTCTTCGGGGACCAGCAACGTGTTTTGCAGGAAAGCATCCGCAATGCAATCTTTTATAACCAGTTTCCCACTGGCAAGTTCTTCGCCGAATTCGCGCTCCGCCAATTCATAGCCCCACTTCTTGAAGCCTCCTTCGGTATACTTCATAATGTTTCCTTTATGCACCAGAGTGACCGAAGGCAAATTATGTTTCAATGCATACCTGCAGGCAGCCCGCACCAACCGTTCAGTGCCTTCCCGCGAAACAGGTTTCACACCAAACGAAGAAGTCTCCGGAAAACGAACTTTGGTAACGCCCATCTCATCGTGCAGAAAACGGTAGAACTTCTCCGCCTCGGGTGTACCTGCCTCCCACTCGATGCCTGCATAAATATCTTCGGTATTCTCGCGGAACACATACATGTTCACTTTCTCCGGAGCAACCACCGGGGAGTAGACGCCTACAAACCAACGGACAGGGCGCAGGCACACATACAAGTCAAGGGTCTGACGCAAAGCGACGTTCAACGAGCGGATTCCTCCGCCCACGGGAGTGGTGAGGGGACCTTTGATGCCGATACCATACTCCTTGAAAGCCTCCATTGTCTCTTCGGGAAGCCACGAACCAGTGGCGTTAAAAGCCTGCTCGCCCGCCAGGACTTCCAACCATTCTATCTGGCGCGCGCCTTGATACACTTTTTCCACGGCTGCATCTACTATAGCCTGCATACTGGGAGTGATTTCCTTGCCTACTCCATCTCCGGTGATAAAAGGGATAGTAGGATTCTCTTTCATTATCTTATCCATGATTTTTTTCTGTTAATTCTCTTTATCGGCTCGTTGCCACATTGTTATTAAGAGCAGATCCGGCGTGGAACCAAGCTATCTGCTGATCGTTGTAGGTATGCTGTACCTCAAAGCTTTCCTTGCTGCCGTCTTCGTGATGCAGGACTACTGTCAGATTGCGTCCCGGAGCAAAGTCTACCAGACCGATGACGGAAATAAGATCATGCTCCTGTATACGGTCGTAATCCGCTTTGTCTACGAAAGTGAGTGCCAGCATACCTTGTTTCTTGAGGTTTGTCTCGTGAATACGGGCAAAGCTCTTTGCCAGAATAACACGTACATTGAGAAAACGCGGTTCCATAGCCGCATGTTCACGGCTGGAGCCTTCTCCGTAATTTTCTTCCGCAACAACGACGGAACATATCCCTTCGGATTTATACATCTTTGCCGTTCCCGAAACCGGACCGTAAGTGTTGGTCAGGCGGTTCCACACGGAATTGGTTTGTCCGTTGAAAGCATTCACCGCACCCATCAGCATGTTGTCGGAAATGTTTTCCAGATGCCCCCGGAAACGGAGCCAAGGACCTGCCATCGAAATATGGTCCGTAGTGCATTTACCCTGCACTTTAATAAGAAGCGGCATATTCAGCAAGTCCGTACCTTCCCATGCCGGGAAAGGAGCCAGCAATTGCAATCGCTTGGAATCGGGGTTTACGCAGATGTCCACCTCTGCACCGGTGGGAGCCACATATCCTTCATTACCGGAAGTAAACCCATTGGACGGCAATTCATCTCCCTGCGGTTCAGCCAGTTTCACTTTTTCTCCGTCATGGTTTATCAGGCGGTCTTTGAGAGGATTGAAGCAAAGGTCTCCTGCAATAGTCAGCGCCATGGTTATCTCGGGAGAAGCTACAAAAGCAAAAGTATTGGGATTTCCGTCCGCCCGCTTGGCAAAGTTCCGGTTGAAAGAAGTGACGATAGAATTTTTGCGGGTAGGGTCGTCCGTATGACGCTTCCATTGTCCGATGCAAGGACCGCAAGCATTAGCCATGATAGTAGCCCCTATCTGTTCGAAGGCAGCTATCATGCCATCCCGTTCGGCAGTAGCGCGAATCTGTTCGGACCCGGGATTAACAATCAAAGGAGCGGCCACACCCAGGTTCTTTTCCGATACCTGACGTGCCAGAGAAGCGGCACGGCTAAGGTCCTGATAGGAAGAATTGGTACAAGAGCCGATAAGCCCCACCTCCATTTTGCGGGGATAGCCGGTGTTCACCACTTTCCCGGCAAACTCTGAAATCGGAGTAGCTGCATCGGGAGTAAAAGGACCGTTGATATAAGGTTCGAGCGTAGTGAGGTCGATTTCGATAATACGGTCGTAAAAGTCTTCAGGGCATGCCGCCACTTCATCGTCGGCACGGAGTTCAGAGGCTAAATCACCTGCCATAGAAGCCACTTCGGCTCTTTCGGTAGCTTTCAGGTAGGTAGCCATTCGTTCATCGTATGGGAAAAGCGAGGTAGTGGCGCCTACCTCTGCTCCCATGTTGCAGATAGTTGCCTTTCCTGTGGCGGAAAGAGAAGCAGTACCGGGACCGAAATATTCGATGATGGCATTGGTTGCACCTTTTACTGTGAGCAAACCCGCCAGTTTCAGGATGACGTCTTTCGGAGCCGTCCATCCGTTAAGTTCTCCCGTGAGACGCACGCCGATGATACGGGGCATTTTGAGTTCCCACTCCATGCCTGTCATCACGTCCACGGCATCCGCTCCCCCTACTCCGATAGCCACCATGCCGAGCCCGCCGGCATTGGGAGTGTGGGAGTCTGTACCTATCATCATTCCACCGGGAAAAGCATAGTTCTCGAGCACTACCTGGTGGATAATCCCTGCGCCCGGTTTCCAGAATCCGATGCCGTAGCGGGAAGAAACATCCCGCAGAAAATCATATACTTCCTGATTGGTCTGATTGGCAGTAGCAATATCGGCTTTTGCTCCCAGATTAGCTTGGATGAGATGGTCGCAATGTACGGTTGAGGGGACAGCTACTTTATCTTTCCCGGCGTTCATAAATTGAAGTAACGCCATTTGGGCAGTAGCATCCTGCATCGCTACCCGGTCGGGACGGAAATTCACATAGTCTTCTCCGCGTTTATAGTCCTTTATCTCTTTTGTGTCATATAAATGAGTATAAAGGATTTTTTCGGTCAACGTCAGGGGACGTTTCAGCGCCATGCGCACTTGTTCTAACTTGACTTTATAATCCGCATAGAACATCTTTAACATATTCATATCATACACCATACGCTTTAACAATTAAGTGTGTCTATAAAAAGAACGAATGGGAATCCATGAATGTTCCGGAAAAAGAAGCAAAATTCGTCCCTCCCCGGGAAAAAAGAGATTATTCCGACAAAGTGTATTCGCCGGCACGTTCCTCAACCACTTGCTGGAGCTCTGCCAGAGGCTTCTCCCCGTCGGCAAATTCCACCGAGGCTACAGGAGGATGGAGGGTAACGGTAGCAGTGACGCCTTCGATGCTATTTAATGCTTTTTCTACACTGGCACGACAATGGTTGCACATCATGCCTTCCACTTTAAATTCTTTTTTCATAACGGTTGTATTAACTGGTTTTACATCTGTTTCAATCTTTCTGCGGCGCAGGCGCAAGCTGTTGGTCACCACGCTTACACTGCTGAACGCCATAGCCGCTCCTGCAATCATAGGATTCAGCAGGAATCCCGTGAAAGGATAGAGAATGCCCGCGGCAAGAGGCACCCCGATGAGGTTGTAGATAAATGCCCAGAACAAATTCTGGCGAATGGTGCGCACCGTAAAACGGGACAGCCGGATAGCTTCGGGAATCTTCGTAAGGTCCGAAGAAAGAATAGTCATCTGCGCCACGCTCATCGCAATATCCGCGCCCTGCCCCATGGCGATACTCAAATCGGCTTGTGCCAATGCCGCGCTGTCATTGATGCCATCGCCTGCCATCGCCACCCGCTTGCCCTGCGATTGGAGTTCTTTGACAAACGCCGCTTTATCCTGCGGCAGCATGCCGGCACGGAAGTCGGCAATGCCCGCTTGGGAAGCAACTTCACGGGCGGTGCTTTCCTGGTCTCCCGTCAACATATAAACACGGATACCCGACGAACGCAGTTCACGGATCGCTTGCACGGATGTCTCCTTGATTCTATCCGTGATGCCTGCCACTGCCAAAGCCTGGTGGTTGTCGGCAAGCCATATCAATGTTTTGGATTCCTGCTCCAGGCGGGAAGCCGCTGTCTGCAAAGAGTGGTCGATAGAGATGCCCTGTTCTTCGAGCAACTTCCGGTTTCCGGCATAATAGGTTTTTCCGCCATAGTGTCCCTTCACACCTCTTCCCGCCTGGTTCTCAAATCCTTCTATGTTCAGCACGGGGAGAGCATCCCCAGAGAAATAGCGGACAACAGCTTCTGCCAGAGGATGTTCGGAAAGCTTTTCGAGATTATAGAAGACACGTTTCTCTTCGCTTGCCGTTTCCGTCAACCATACCAGATCGGTGACCATAGGTTTCCCTTCAGTAATGGTTCCGGTCTTATCGAGCACGAATGTGTCAATCTTACGGGCTATCTCTATGCTTTCCGCGTCTTTAATCAGTATGCCCCGCTCGGCTCCCTTACCGATTCCCACCATGATGGCAGTAGGAGTAGCAAGCCCCAGTGCACAAGGACAGGCGATAATCAGCACGGTGATGAAAGCCAATATACCGTGTGCAAAGCCTTCGGAAGGGGCAAACATCCACCACCCGATAAGCGATACAAGGGCAATGCCCAGAATGGTAGGTACAAAGATGGCAGCAATGCGGTCCACCAACTTCTGGACCGGAGCTTTGCTGCCCTGAGCGTCCTGCACCATGCGGATGATATGTGCCAACATCGTGTCAGCCCCCACTTGCTCGGCACGAAAACGAAAGCTTCCCCGCTGGTTGACAGTCCCGGCAAATACGCGTGCTTCGGGAGATTTCTTCACGGGAACCGGCTCTCCGCTCAGCATGCTTTCGTCCACATACGAAGTTCCTTCGGTCACCCGTCCGTCCACCGCCACCTTTTCGCCGGGACGCACCAATAAAAGATCACCGGGAACCACTTCTTCCAACGCTGTTTCTTTAAGTTCTCCCGTAGAAGTGACAAGCGTAACGTGGCGAGGCTGAAGCCCCATCAGTTTCCGGATAGCGGCAGAAGTATTCCCTTTGGCACGTTCTTCCAGCAAACGTCCTAAAAGAATAAAGGCAATTATCACACTCGCCGCCTCAAAGTAGAGATGGGGATGAATGCCCCGCGAAAGCCAGAAACCGGGGAAAAATAAGTTTGATAAACTGAATATATAAGCAACTCCTGTGCTGATAGCCACCAGCGTATCCATATTGGACGACCCGTGGCGGAGCTGTTTCCAGGCATTGATAAAGAAATCGCGCCCCAGCCAGAATACCACAGGAGTGGAAAGCAACCACGTAATCCAATTACCCGGCGTCCAGTCCATAAAGAACATGCTGATTATGACGATGGGAACGGACAAGGCTACAGCCCATACCGTGCGGGAACGCAAAGCGCGAAAATGAGCGGTACGTACCTGTTCCAATTCCTCGGGAAGTTGCTTCTTCTCTTCTATCACCAAATCGTATCCGGCTGCCTGCACCGCCTGTTGCAAGGCTTCAGGCGAACATTGCGAAGCATCATAACTCACAGTGGCGGTGGCAGCCGCATAATTAACAGAAGCAGAGTCGACCCCCTCCTGTCGGTTGAGTGTCTTATCCACGCGGGCGGCACAAGCAGCGCAGCTCATCCCCGTCACGGGAAACGTTTTTTGAATGGTAGTCTTCTTATCCATCTTTCTTAATTACCTTATTGTTTTTACTACTGCTGCAAAGTTACGCCGGAAAGTTCCCCTTCCTGTTACAGAATTCTGGATATAATTTATAAGATTCCGGTCTTATACCCGGTCCAGCGGTTTCCGGCGCCCGGCTCCAATCTGCTTAAAATGCCGGGGAGTGAGCCCTGTCACAGCCTTGAACTGAGAGCTGAGGTGGGCAACGCTGGAATAGTTGAGCTTATCGGCAATCTCGTTCAACGACAATTCGTCGTAGACAAGCAGTTCCTTCACCCGCTCTACCTTCTGGGCAATGAAATACTTTTCAAGCGTAATGCCCGCCACCTCGGAAAAGAGCTTGCTCAGCGAACTATAGTCCGCGTGCAGGGTTTCCGTGAGATAGTCGGACAGGTTCATTTTCAGTTGACCGTCGTTGTGATGCACCAGTTGAATGACGGCAGTTTTCAGCTGCTCCACCAGGCGCGTACGGCGATCGTCTATCAACTCAAAACCCATGGCTTCCAAAGCATTCTTTACCGGAACCAGCATACAGTCTTCCAAGGGTCCGGGAAGAGTCACCACTCCCAGTTCCACCGAAAGCGGAGATAATCCCAATGCTTTCAGTTGTTCTTCCACCACCATGATGCAGCGGTTGCACACCATGTTCTTAATATAAAGCAAATTTCCTTGCTGAAGTTTCTTCATCATCTCTTCCCTCCTGCATTATATAACTTATTTTAACACGAAGCCATCTTCTCCGGCAGACCAAAAACCTATGGGTTTTCCAAATGGCAGAGCCATCTCGAAGATTGCCTGCACTCTTCTGATGTAGATGCAAAAATAATAAATAAAAATGATATAATAGGGGGCGAATTCGCCTTTAATTATCCAATCTTTTTCCGTATCTTTACGGGCGGAAACGGGATGCACCGTATTTCCGCTAATAAACTCTTTAATGAAAAAAGAACAATATTTCAATCTGGAAGTACAATACTTGGGAGATGACCAGGTCGTTACCATGATGATGATGCTGGAAAATCCGGCTGAAGCTTTCGGAATCTACATGATGCTATTATTGCACCTCCGGATAAAGGATGAATATGAAGCCTCGTATTCAGAACCTTGCCTGAAAGCTTTTTGCCAGAGGCACCAAGTAAGGAAAGAAATAGTGTTGCAGGTATTGCTTGATTTTGGTCTTTTTGAGATAAACGAAGAGGTTCAGACTTTCCGTTCTCCTTACCTCGACCGGGTGATGGAACCGCTCGAAAAACGATGGAAAGCAAACGCAGAAAACGGAAAAAAAGGAGGACGTCCGAAGAAGATTCGCAAAACGCCTGAAACGCCCGCCACCACGGGCGAAAAACCCAAATTAACCAAAGAGAGGAAAAGAGAAGAAAAGAATAATACTGTTACTACTGTTGAATACAACAGCAGCAACAGTATTGAAGAAGAAACTACCACCGCCGCTGCTGCTGTTTTAAATAATCGGGAAAACGAGTTACCTCCACCAATACCGTCCCATCGGCATAGCTTCGGTACGCGGCATTCTTCCAAGAGATTCACCAGCTCCCCGGAAGTGTGTTTTCATCCCCGGGCTCAGTCTCCGTAACCCCGGGGATGAAGTGGTCCGATCCCCGGGATGAATTTTGTAACCCCCGGGCTAAGGGAGTTCCAGCCCCGGGATGAAAAAAAACATATCTTTGCACCTCCTAAACATCGAAAAAGAATGAATACGCCCCCCATATCTCCTCTTGCCGACCTCCAGCAACAACAGCTTTTGCTGCGGATGGAATACGAGTACGAGAAAGAAGAATTTAAACGCCAAACGGAAGCGATGGGTGTTGCCCGCAAAGTGAAAAGAGGGCTTTGCTGGTATCCTGCAAGTCCCGGACGAAGCTACTATAACTCACTCAACCAACTTGTTATAGAGATTACCCGGACTACAGACAAAGACATCGAACATGCTTTTGAGTTCGGGCGGCCGGTGTGTTTTTTCCGTCAATCTTTCGATGGTAAAGTGGCTTATATGAGCTCGATAGCAACCGTAAGCTACGCCGATGAAGAGCGGATGGTAGTGGTGCTACCGGGTGCCGGAGCCTTGCTTGAGCTACAAGCCGAACCTGTGATAGGGGTGCAACTTTATTTTGATGAGACTTCCTACCGCACCATGTTTGAAGCCCTCGAAGACACGATACGCGCCAAAGGCAACCGCCTTGCAGAATTGCGTGACACCCTGCTGGGCACGGCAGAGCCGGGATTCCGCCAACTCTATCCGGTTCGTTTCCCCTGGCTGAACCCTACGCAAGAGGCGGCTGTCAACAAAGTATTGTGCGCCAGAGAAGTAGCCATCGTGCACGGTCCCCCGGGAACAGGGAAGACAACCACCCTCGTAGAAGCTATCTACGAAACTCTCCACCGCGAACCGCAGGTGCTGGTGTGTGCCCAAAGCAACACCGCTGTGGACTGGATCAGCGAAAAACTGGTGGACCGGGGCATAGCGGTCCTCCGCATCGGAAATCCCAGCCGGGTAAATGACAAGATGCTCTCTTTCACCTACGAACGGCGTTTCGAAAGTCATCCTGCCTATCCCGAATTGTGGGGTATCCGGAAAGCTATCCGTGAAGCGGGAAACAAGATGAGAAGAGGAAGCTATCAAGAACGGGAAGGGCTGCGCAGCCACCTGAGCCGCCTGCGCGACCGTGCCACGGAACTGGAAATACAAATCAATGCGGACTTGTTCGACGGAGCGCGGGTCATCGCTTCCACCCTGGTGAGCAGCAACCACCGCCTCTTAAACGGGCGCCGCTTCCCCACCCTCTTTATCGACGAAGCCGCCCAGGCACTGGAAGCGGCTTGCTGGATTGCCATCCGCAAGGCAGACCGGGTAATTCTGGCAGGCGACCATTGCCAATTGCCTCCTACCGTGAAGTGCATAGAGGCCATTCGGGGAGGGTTGGGGCATACGTTGATGGAAAAGATTGTGCAGCGCAAACCCGCATCCGTCTCTCTGCTCAAGATGCAATACCGGATGCATGCCGCCATCATGAAATTTCCCTCCGAATGGTTCTACCACGGAGAGTTGGAAGCTGCTCCCGAAGTACGCCACCGCGGTATCCTCGACTTCGATACCCCTCTGTCATGGATTGACACTTCCGGAATGGAATTTCACGAGGAATTTGTAGGCGAAAGCTTCGGCCGCATCAATAAACCGGAAGCCGACCTCCTGCTGCAAGAATTGGAAGCCTATATCTTAAAAATCGGCAAAAGACGTATTCTGGAAGAGCAAATAGATTTCGGGCTTATCTCTCCCTACAAAGCCCAAGTGCAATACTTGAGGAATAAAATAACAGGCAACAGCTTCTTCCGGCCTTTCCGGCATCTCCTCACGGTCAACACCGTGGACGGCTTCCAGGGACAGGAGCGCGACGTCGTATTTATCAGCTTGGTGCGTGCCAACGAAGAGGGACAAATAGGTTTCTTAAATGACCTGCGGAGAATGAACGTAGCCATTACACGGGCACGAATGAAACTGGTTATATTGGGGGATGCCGCCACACTGGCAAAGCATCCCTTCTATAAAAAGTTGTATGAGTTTATTCAGAAGGCGTAAGTGCCACGCTTATTGTATTCTTCATAGCCGCCTCCGAGCTATTGCCATACAGAATCTCATATTTCCCGGGGAGGATACGCATCGTATTCGTGCCGGAATCAAAAAATTCAAATGTATCCGGCAAGAGGTCGATAGACACCGTGCGGGATTCCCCTGCTTTGAGGAAGACACGGCGAAAGGCACGCAAACTCTTCAGAGGCCCTTCTTTGTCACCCACCCGGCGGACGTATACTTGGACAACTTCGGCACCATCCCTTTTACCCGTATTTTTCACATTGACCTTGAAATTCACACCTTTCCCGGCAGTAACGGAGTTCTTGTCTAAACGGCCTTTGGAGAGAGAGAAAGTAGTGTAACTCAATCCGTAACCGAAGGGGAACAACGGAGCTTCCGCCATATACCTGTAAGTACGTCCCTTCATGCTATAATCTTCAAAGTCGGGCAATTGCGCCGTATTCTTATAAAAGGTTACGGGCAACTTGCCGCTCGGGTTGAAGTCACCGAACAGGACGTCCGCAACAGCCAGTCCGCCCGCCTGTCCGGGATACCATGCCTGCAAGATGGCATCGCACGACTTTACCTCGGGAACCAAAGCAACTGCCGAACCGGAACAGTTAACGAAAACAACCTTCTTACCTGCCTTTTTCAATGCTTGAAGAATCTCACGTTGCACCCGGGGGAGCTCAATATCGGTGCGGTCTCCGCCCACAAAGCCGGGACAATTCACAAAAGATTTTTCTTCTCCTTCCAAGTTCGGCGAGATGCCGCCTACGAAAATAACAATATCAGCGTCGTGCACCCTTTCTACTACTGTCTCCGCAGGAATTTGCCGGTAGACTCCCAAATCGAATTTCAGCACCGCTTCGGCACCTGCCTGCATATATTCTATCTTAATCTTATAATCTTTGCCTGCCGTTGCTTTCAAGGTATATTCCCTTTTGGCAGCAGCATGCTCTCCCCAATAGTCAATTACCTTTTTATCGTTTACATAGACACGGTAACCATCATCTCCTTCAATTATTAAGGTGTAGTCTCCCGACTTCTTCGGGCAGAAGGTTCCTTCGTAAGAAGCGGTGAAGTTATATAAACCGACGCCTGTAGCATAAACCGTGTTTCCGCCATTACTCAAGTTTACCGGAGAAGTAAGCTGCTGCGTAGCCGCTATGTCACCTGCGAGATTCATATTATTCCAATAGGTAGCCGTCAGTCCGGGGCCGCCTTTACCGGAGATTTCATTAAAGTGGGAATCGAAAACCCGGTTTTCCAATAATTCACATCCTTTCTCGTAAGGCACATTACCCACCTTGTTGCGGATGCCTTCGAGAATGGTGTAGGTGTGAGAAGGAACTCCTTTATAATTTCCCCACTGCATCACGGAGTCAAGGGCATTCGGTCCCATGACGGCAATGCGCGTTCCCGTCTTGGCCAAAGGCAGTATCCCGTTATTATGGAGCAATACCATCGATTTGCGCGCCATATCCAATGCCATCTCTTTGTGGGAATCGCAATCCACCGTATCAATACCTATTTTACTCCAGGGAACGATGGAGTCAGGGTCCATCTCACCTAAGGCAAAACGGGCTTGCAGCAGACGCTGCAGACTGGTATTTATACGCTCTTCGCTGATAAGCCCCCTCTTTACGGCTTCTTCCAGATGAGCATATTCCACGCCACACTCCAGGTCGGTCCCGTTTATTACAGCAGAAGCGCTGGCATCTGCGGCATCTTTATGCGTTTCGTGGCGGCCTTTATAGAAGAAATCGCTGATAGCGCCGCAATCGCTGACCACCAGATGCTTATATCCCCACTCATCCCGCAGGATCTGTGTCAGCAGACGATTGCTGTCACAACAAGGCTCACCTTCGAAACGTTGGTAGGCACACATCACTTCTTTGACGTCCGCCTCTTGCACCAATGCTTTGAAAGCAGGCAAATACGTCTCCCATAAATCCCGGGGAGGCAGATTCTCCACATCAAAAGAATGCCGCTTCGATTCGGGACCGCTATGCACGGCATAATGCTTGGCACAGGCATGCGTTTTGTCATATCTGGCATTTGCCGGCCCCTGCATGCCTTTTACTACGGCAACTCCCATCCGGGTAGTCAGGTAAGGGTCTTCGCCAAAGGTTTCTTGTCCCCGTCCCCATCGCGGGTCACGGAAAATATTCACATTGGGATTCCAGAAAGTAAGTCCCTCGTTGCCGCGCCCGTAGCGCCCCTGGCGATGAGCCTCGTGAAACTTGGCACGGGCTTCGTCGCTGACGGCAGTATATACCTTCTCTATCGCTTCATCGTCGAAACTGGATGCCATTCCCATGGTTATCGGGAACACCGTAGCCACTCCATTGCGGGCAACGCCATGCAGTCCCTCGCTCCACCAATTATAAGGAGCGACTCCCAGACGCTCTACCGGGGCGGAAGAGTTTTGCATCAATCCTATTTTCTCTTTCAATGTCAACCGGCCTATCAAGTCCTCCGCACGCTCTTCCGGGGAGAGTTGAGGGTTCTTATAAGGTTCGTTTTGTGCCGGAACAGCAATGAATGCCGCTATGCTTAAACATAAAGTGAATGCTACTCTTTTCATAATTCAATTATTTTGTGGAATCTAATATCTTCGGAAGAGGCGCCTACCATAAACGTATACGCTCCTTGGGGAGTGACAAACCGACCGGACTTCTCATCCCAATAACGCAACTCCTTTTTGGGAATGGAGATAGTCACTTGTGCAGACTTTCCTTTTTCGATATAAACTCTGGAAAAACCGCGTAACTGTTTTAGCGGCATAGAAGTTCCCGTTTCAGGATAGCGGACATATACTTGGGGTACTTCCTCTCCATTATACTTGCCTACGTTAGCAATCTCAAAGGTGACGTTTACCGTATCCTTGTCTACGGTAATCTTTTTATCCTTATACCGGAATTTCGTATAACTCAAACCATATCCGAACTCATACAAAGGTTTGCCTTCAAAATACTGGTATGTCCTGCCCTTTACCGCATAATCATCAAAGGCGGGAAGTTCGTCTAAAGAATTGTAATAGGTCAAAGGAAGCCGTCCGGCAGGATTGTAATCGCCAAACAAAACTTCTGCAACGGCATTACCCCCTTGTTCTCCCGGATACCAGGCGTTCAAAATGGCAGGAATGTTTTCGTCCATCCAATTGACCGCTAAAGAGCTGCCGGCAACCAAAACAACCACGGTATTGGGATTCACTTTATACAGTTCTTTGATAAATTCCTGCTGGTCAACGGGCAATTCCAAAGAATAACGGTCCTGGCCTTCTCTTTCGATGGATTTGTTGATTCCGAGAACGGCTACGGTTACGTCGCACTCCTTGGCAAACTTGCCTGCCTCTCCAAATTGTGCCAAGCGGTCTGCATTATCCACTTGGGGAGCCTTCCAATAAAGCCCGGCAAAACATTGTCCTCCGTTATCGAAATATTCCACCTGGAGGTTGTATTCTTTTCCGGCTTCCAGATTCACTATGGCGTGGTCCATCTGCGCACTGCGTTCGGCCCAGGAGTCTATCAGTTTCTTACCGTTTAGAAACAAACGGCAACCGTCGTCTGTCTTTAGCCCCAGCGTATAAGTACCGGAAACCAAGGGTTTCAAAACTCCTGTCCAACGGATAGACATAGGAGCTTCCGGTTGAAAGCGGTCGGGTTTATGGGCAGGGTCGTAAAGCAACTCTTCCTCTACGCGGGCAGAGGGAGTGCCTTGCAGATTGGCATTGCTATAATATTCTACTTTCAGCCCGTGCGGGAAATAGTTTTTGGTTACCATATCAAACTCCGCAGCAGGAGAAACCCACGGAGCATACATCACCTCTACACCCGCCTTATCCGCATATTGTTTAATACCATCCAGAATGGAAACCGGAGTATTCTTCGGAGTTCCGCTGTAATCCCCAAACTCGCAATGCCCCGCATTGATGCCTACAACGGCAATCGATTTAATCTTTTTCAGGTTTAAAGGCAGAAAGTTCTTCTCATTTTTCAAAAGAACCATACTCTGTCGGGCTGTCTCCAACGCTAGTTGCTGATGCTCCTTGCAACCGATGACTGACGGTTCTATCCGGTTATAAGGATTCTGTGAAGGATCATCGAAAAGCCCCAAAAGCATTCTTCCTTGAAGCACCCGGTAAGCCGCCGAGTCAATGTCCGCTTCGCCCACCATATATTGTTTATAAGCTTTTATGAGCCCTTCGCCATATACACGATTGCCACACTCCAGATCCAGTCCCGCTTTGATGGCCAACGTAGCAGCCAGCTCGAGGTCTTTCACATATTTATGTTGTGTTATCATCCATTCCGGAGCACTGCAATCGGATACAATATACCCTTTAAAACCCCAGTCTCCCCGCAGTACTTTCTTAATTAAATAGGTATTCACCGTGCAGGGAATGCCGTTTACAGCGTTATACGCCATCATGATAGATTGGGCTTTCCCATCCACAATGCAATGTTCAAACGCCGGCAAATAATATTCACGTAAATCACGTTCGGAGATGCGGGCATTGCAACTTGCCCGGTTGTGTTCCTCATTATTAGCCGCGAAATGTTTCGGAGTAGAAACAACTTTCAGATAACGGGGATGATCTCCTTGCAGACCTTTTACAAAAGCAGAACCGAGCACCCCGCTCAAAAAGGGATCTTCTCCATAAGTCTCAGGAGTGCGTCCCCAGCGAGGGTCGCGTGCCATGTTCACGGTGGGCGACCAGAAGGTTAGCAGGTCACTGGCACCGGCAATCTGCTTTTTGCCGTATTCCAGTTCTTTCCAACGCCCGCGGGCTTCGTCGGAGATAGCGGAAGAGGTTTTCTGTAATAATTGCGGATTCCACATAGCTGCTAAACCTATGGCTTGGGGAAATACTGTAAATTCTCCCGGACGCACCACACCATGCAGTGCTTCGTTGCCGTGATTGTACTTATCTATATGAAGGCGGGATATCCCCCGTGCATCGTTCACTAAAAGGGAAACTTTTTCTTCCACTGTGAGCCGGGACAATAAGTCCAAAATACGTTCATGCTGCGGGGCGTCCATGTTGCGAAACAGTTCCGTCCCTGTTTGTGCTTGCGCCGCCAATGACAATGCAGAGAAAGAAAAGACGCAACCTAGTAGTTTTAAGGAGTTCATATCGGGTATTTGTTAAATTAGTATTGTATTAAAAGTTTTAGGAGCCAACTGTATATTCAGAGTGGAGCCTTTGCAATAGAGAAGAAGGTTCTGCGCTTTGTCATCCTTATTCACGCACAGGACCACAACCTGCCCATCCGGGTTTTGAAACGCTAAAACGTTGTCTCCCCTCGACACCTGCAACCGATAGGCTCCCACCTTTACAAAATGACTCAAATGCTTCATCAAATAGAATTCGGGAGTATACAGTACTTCTCTGGTGCGCGAGTCTACCCGAATCAACGAGTTCTGTCTCCATCCCCACGAACTGGCGCCTTCGTCGCGGAGCACCATATTGAAATACATATAAGAGTTTACTCCGCCATTCAAATAAGCTTTCAGCAAATCGAACGTATGTTCTGCCGCAGCCCAATCGATGGAGCCTCCTCCACATTCATTCTCCGTCTGCATCAGTTTCATGGCAGGATACTTGCGATGCACTTCCGCTACAATATCTTTGCCCTCCCACTGCAAGCCGATTCCATAAAGATATTTAGAGGCATCCGGATGCTGCATGACCTCATCCAAATCTTCCATCTTATTGCAGTTGAAAGTGCCGAACCATAACCGGACATCGGGATGTTTCCTGCTAAAAGCAGGTCCTAAATATTTCCCGATGAAATTGGCCATTGACTCCGGCAGCCACAGGCAATTGGGCCATTGATGTTTCGTATAAGGCTCGTTCTGAAATTGCAGCAAAGAGATATTTATCCCGTTTTCTTTATAGGCATCTATGAACTTTGATAGGTAAAGCGCATAAGCAGCCAGGTATTCGGGTTCTTGGATGAAATGGTCGCCTTCTACTTGATTCTTTTCCGTAAAATCATTATGGTCGCCGGGAGCCGTCGCATAGTGCCGGGTCCGTTTCATCCATACGGGAGGACTCCACGGAGAAGCCCATAACTTGAGGTCGGGATTAAAAGACAAGGCTGCCTTCACATAAGGAATCATCCCTTTTTTATCCCGTTCCACACTAAAATTCTTCATCTCGAAATCGCCCGGACATTCATTATAGCTATACCAATCGCGGGCAAAGTCATTAGCGCCAAGCGGGATACGGCAAAAAGTATATCGCATTCCGTCGGGTCCGAACAATTCACGCAACACAGCATTGCGCTGTTCTTCGGTCAGGAGCGACAAAGCGTCCCAACCTAATTCGCTAAACGTTCCTCCGAAGCCATCGATAACCTGGTCTTTGGTTTCAGAGATGATAATATCCGCTTCGGCACTTTCTTTCTTTTGAACGTTTATATACGATTGCTGCCATTTTACTTTCTCCGAGGTAGTGTAAATCTCAGCTTTTTGAACCTCCGTTTCTATCCCCCATTCCGTATTGCACTGATTCCCCATCACAAATTCCAGCTTAGCGCCGTCTTCAATATCTTCATGGCTAAAACAGGGTTTGGACCACAGCTTGCCATTCAGTTTAGCCGATTGGATGTACTTGTTATCTACCGAACAGTTACGCGCTATAATCTCCACTGTTTTTCCATTGCCCAGCTTCAGTTTGACGGACGAAAAGAAAGGACTTCCTATCTGATAAACCGGTAAACCGGGCGTAACCGGATAAAAGCCCATCATGGAAAAAACAACAAAAGAGGAAAGACCGCCCCCATCTTCGTCACCGGGCACTCCCATCAGGTCGTTGCGGAACCATTGGTGAATCAAAGCGCGAATGCGATGTTGTGTCTTCCAGGGAGCTTGCGCATAGTTGTATAAATAAGGGATATGCAAAGAAGGTTCATTGCCCATGGAGAACTGACCGACATTTCCCGTATGGTCCGGAAGCTGGGCATAGAACTCATATTTGGACTTGCCCAACCATTCGCTGAAAGTGGCGTCCAGATTGCGGATAAAGTTCTCCGGACCACCCATCAACTTCACTAAATCCGCCACCTGGTGCTGAACATCCCACCGATAGACCCAAGCATTGTTCTCGCCATAATATTCGCGTGCTCCCAGCCCACCGGAGAAACGATAATCAAACGGTTCTATGAAATTGCCGTTCTTATCCTTGGGATGAAAAAAGGAGGTCTTCGGATTGAACAGGTTACGGTAATTATAAGAACAAGAAGAATAATAAGAGGCTTCCTTCTCCCGTCCTAAAGCTTTTGCAATACGCGACAAGCACCATTGGTCGTAAGAAGTCCCCAGGGTGACAGCTACCGATTGGCGTTTCTCAAAAGAATTCACTTCGGGAACCGTCTCTTTCTCCCCCGCTGCAAGCGCAGGAATGTATCCTTTTTCTTTATAAAACTTATCCAGCCAGCCGGCTCTCGCACTCGACCAAGGAGCCAAGGTCTTTTCTTCTATCGCTCCCCTGGCATAGGTATATGCTTGCTCCAGGTCAAAGTCGCGTATCCCTTTATACCAGGCATCGGCTATGACCGATACTCCATGATTACAGTTCATCCGCCGGGAATCGCCCGTCACTTCGGGGAAAGTGGGGAGCCAAGGGTCAGTACTCGATTCAGCCATTCTTAAATAAGAACGGATGATATTGACTTGTTTCTCCGGGTCAATCAACAGACGTAAAGGATGGGCAGCTCTATAACTATCCCAAATCCAATCATCGGTGTAGTAATCGTGACCGCCATCTTCGTGTACCCGATTATCATATACACTGAAATAACGTCCGTCTTCACTGATGTTTACGGGGCGTTCCAGACAGCGATATAAAGAAGTATAGAAGACATGACGGTCGTTCTCCGTGCCTCCTGCCACTTGTATCTTCCCTAACTCCTCATTCCAAATACGATACCCCGCATCTGCGACTTTCTCCAAATCAAAATGTCCAATCTCCCTTCTCAGGTTTTTCTTGGCTTGGTCCACACTGATATACGAGACTCCATAACGCACATTGACCGACAGGGGAGCATCTTTCCATGCAGCCACTACGCATATATCATCGCCTTTTGCTTTCTGCTTGTTTTTGTTCCATTGCCCGGACTGGAAAACGCCCGTCATCTGCGGCTCCACATCCATCTCCATATACACATATACCCGCAGGTTATTCCATATATTTTGATATCCGGAAATGACGTTCTTAGTAATCTCTAACTCGCCATTTCCGCCGTTGAGTATCAGATAAGGCGTTTTCGCCGTTTGTTTGTAATCAAAATGATAAATGGCAGATTGATGGGAAGGAGCAAATTCTACATGAAGCTGCTGGCGACACAGATCGACCTCATAACGATAAGGCTTCACCGTCTCATTGTCATAATCAAAATCGAACACCCGTGTAAGTTCCGACTCTTCACCCTGAAAAGGAGAAAGATTAAAAACAAAAGAACCGCGGTGGCTGATTTGCAGTAAAGGCAATCCGTGAACTTTATCCGATAAATAATCACCTCTTTGAGGATACACCCTCAACATACTATTGGGTAAATGCACTATCGGATAAGTAGGTACCAGCAAATGACTGATATTCCCCATATAAGGGTTCACATACTCTACTGGATTTTTAACGTAAGAACCGGCAACCGCGTTCATAGCAGAACCTATCACGCTAACCAGCAATAAAGTTAATATTCTCTGTCTTATCATATTGATCTTCCGGACAAAATTATTAATGAACTTATTCTATTACATCGACATTGGGATGATCTACTCTCAACACATTTTTAGACATGGAGAAAGTGGCTTCGAATGACATGTTCAAAGGCTCCAGTTTGTTGGTGGAATCCACATATTCATAGGAAATATCCAACGTTGTCACTTCCGAATAATAACGGCCATCATTATAATTCATTTCATATACCCGCTTCATATTCACATTGTTGAGTTTAAAGTTCAGCCCTTCGGTTCCTTCTCCCGGAACCACGGTAATGTGTTCCGACGCATCTTTGGTAAGCTCTATGACATAACGCAGATACTCATCCGTGTTGGAGCGGTTTTTCTCTCCCACAAACATGTAACATGTCTCGCTGTTGATGGCATATAGACGAGTGCTGTTCACTTCTGTAGTATAAGAAGTTCCTTGTTGCTTTACAACACCCTTACCGACATAATTGCCCGAGAAATCATTGATGAAACCAATATGTGCCAAGACGGTAGCATACTTTTTGGGACCTACCGGTTCTCCTTCGGAAGAAACAATCTCCACAGGCAAGACATAGTCATTATATAAACTTCCCACTTGCTTGATTTTATTTAAGTCAATGAGAACAGAAGCCCCCGTCTTTAACTCTCCCCCGGGAATAGTATAGGAATCGGAATTAAAAGAATAGCATTCTTTGGGGAGCAGCTTATAATACAGTTCCGTCTGATTCTTAAACTTCTCCTTATTATAGCCTGCCAGCGTATCCGGGTCTACATCCATGCGGATAACAATGTCTTTGCCGTTGCCGGACGTTCCGTTCACTCCGCAATAGATGGGCAATGTAGCCGTATTATCATCCGATACTTCCAACTCATATTCTTGCCAACCGTTATGAGTTATATAAGAAAACTTCTGAAACAACTCGTCAGCCAGCGAATCATTACACGCGGCAGCTATCACGGCAAGCAACAACAAACCAGCGCTATATACAAGTATTATTTTTTTCATAATCAATAATTTATATAATTTACCAACCTGGGTTCTGTGTTAAGTTAACGTTACGCTTCAACTCATACTTGGGGAAAGGCCAAAGATACATCCTTTGCTCGAAAAACTTATGAACAGAAGTGATAATTGTAGGCTTGTAGAAATCCTGAATATGCGTTTCTTCGTCACTGATATTGATATTGCATCCCTGCATGAGTTGATTTTCTTCTACCAATGCATCTTTCCAACGTCTCAGGTCAAAATAGCGCATGGCATTTTCTGCAAATAGTTCTATTTGTCTTTCTCTCTTCAACTTCACACGGAAATCCTTTTGATTCCGATAAGCATCCGCTGTAAAATCAGGAACTCCGGCACGCATACGGATCTGCTTCATAGCCTTCTGCATTTCTTCCACATCACGCTGGATGGCTACTTCTTCTCCCATATAGTTAGTTACATGATGAACCACTCCCTCGGTGAGCTCATTCAATGCTTCGGCATAAATCAACAGGATTTCAGCATAACGTATAGTCGGCTCTGTCTTATTTACCTGATACCCTCCCTGCGATTTAGCATCTTCGTCATTATAATACTTCTTTACGGAGAAGCCTGTCAAAGGGCAATCTTCCTTAAAGCCTTGTTTGCCATCATTCAAACCTCTATAATAAAAAATCTGCTGGGCACGGAAATTTGCTTCGGCAGCACTCTCCGCTTTCCACACCGATCCGTTATAAGCAATAGAAGCATAAAAACGCGGTTCCCGATGATTGTACATCAACGAAACATTGGCAGGCAGGAAAGGATTATCTTGAGAATTGGCAGCAGTAGTGAATCCTTCTGTTTTATAATAGCCCTCTTTTTCCGCTTCGTCAATGGTTTGCCCATTGTCCATATAATAGGCGTTTACTTGTTTCAAAGTCACCGAAAGCCGATTATCTCCAAACAAGGTTCGGGGCATAGAACGATAAGTCCAGTCCTTAATAGTCTCTGTCCCTACTTCGGTCCGCGTAAATATCAGTTCCGGATTCTTAGAACCTAAGATTGTTCCGTCAAAAATAGACTTATAAGACTTCAGCGGATCTACATTAGCCCAACCATTGGGAAAATCTTTATTAGAATATTCAGCATGATAGGGAGGACGCTCGTAGCTGGTCACTGTAACTTCCGGAGCAACCGTATACAACTGATAAATACTTAAATCCATTACGTCTTTGGCCGCCGCAGCCGCTTTCGCCCATTTGCTCTCATCATATTCCTGGGATACCAACTGATTTCCTTTATTATCTTTCACATTGAAGAAATCCGTGTTTCCATTGAAGAGCGGACTTGCTGCATACAGCAACACACGTGCCCTCAACGCAAGGGCGGCTCCGCGGGTGGGATGTCCCATGTTATTAGTAGTGCGGGTGGTAGGCAACGAACGGGCAGCTTCCGCCAATTCCGTATCTATGAAATCCACAATCTTATCAAAATGCTCACGGGGTAAAGAAAGTTCTTCGTAGGAAAGATTCACGTCCAAGCCTTCTACCGGAATAAACGGTACAGGTCCCAAAGCACGTATTAATCCCCAATAAGAATATGCCCGTAGAAAACGCGCCTGAGCTTTCATGTCACTGATCTCATTCATCGTCAGTTCTGGACAACGCCCCACATTCTGGATAAAGGTAGATGCCCTGCGGACACCTTCATACATTCGCCATATACGACCTTCGATTTCCGCCCCATCCCATAATTGATTGGTTGCACTATAATTGCCTTCTACATAATCTTTCATGTCCGGATGATAGAGGTCATCACTCGCCCAACGGAATGGTTCATAAAACTCACCGGCACGCCCCATTACATCAAATGTTGTAGCCAGCCAGCCCTCTACATAAATACGCTTGGAAAAGGCAGAGTCTAATGTGAGCTGATCATAAAAGTATTTATCTACATTCAGGTAATCAGTACAGGAGAAAAAAGAACCTGTACCACAAAAGAATAATATGATATATAGTATTTTCTTCATAATTATTATTTTTTAGAATTAGAAGCTTACTTGCAAATAACAGGAAACACTTTTGTTTATCGGATAATTAGATCCCATTTCATTTGTACCTTCCGGATCCCACCAGTCAAACGGCGCCCATGTTAACAGGTTTTGTCCTATAAATCCAATACGCATATTAGTCATAGCGAATTTGTGACAAAAGGTACGAGGTAGGTCATAGGTGATTTCCACATTACGTAAACGTAAGTATCTACGATCTTTCAACCAGAAAGTAGAAGGCCGATTGTTATTTCCATTATTCCCATAAGTCAGACGAGGCCAATCTTCATTAGGATTATCCGTTTCGTAAGTTCCCGACACTTCACGGGGAATCCATCGATT
>JAUUNK010000411.1 GCA_030844565.1 Bacteroides ovatus | reverse complement strand
ACGAAGAGAGCCAGCAGACCTCCGCAGAAGATGAAGAGGTACTGAGCCTTCAAGCGTAGGCTAAGAGCCCAGCGCCTTGCCGTATTTCTACGGTAGGTTTCCGAGAACTCGCCTCCGAACCGTGCGTACACCTCTCAGCGTACACGGCTCTCCACTAACATATTCAGTCTATCTTACCGGCATGTATTTTGTTGTGACAGGGAATACATACTACCATAGTCTTTCTCTGACGTCCAATCATTTGGATTTCCCAAGGCTTTTTGCCTTGCAGGTCTTTAAGACGCTTGACATGGTGTATTTCGATATTACCCTCAGCACCACACAATTCACACTTTCCGGCTTGCAGCCTTTGTATAAGGCTTGAAACAGTGGTATTGAAAATTGTGTTGGCTACATTATCACAACTCGCTTCCATAGCGGTCGTTTTGCGCTTGAAGCTACCATTGAAGAACACCCGCATCTTCTTTCTACCTTTCTTGTCCTCATAGAAAACTGCAAAATCCTTGTTGAATCGGTATTTCGCAATGATTTTGCGGACTGTGGTGCTGTACTTTCGTGCAAAAGTCTTATACATACTGTATTGCATGATGTACTTGAAAGAATTTAAGTGCGAACTGTTGTTGGCGATTGAAAAATAGTTTGCAAATCCTCGGATTTCCCTATTGTAAGCGTCCAGTATTTCGAGGTCGTCCAGATGTAACATTTTCGTCCGACTTGTGGGTTTCCACTTCGCTTTACCTTCGAATTGATATATTTTCATCGCTTCGTAGTAAAGAAGTTTATCCCGCATCGTGGACATTGGTACTTCTAATACAACCTTTTTACCGTAAGCCTTGATAAGAACTCCCGATTTCTTGCCCCTCAATGTCTTATCCGTGAACGGTCGGACATAGATTTCATAGCCGAGGAATTTAGCCTTTTGATTTCCGTGTGTGATTAAGGTCTTTTCTTCGGACAGCGTTAATTTCAGTTTTTCGCTGAGGAAGTTTTTAATGTCCTCTTTGATAGCTACGCAATCCGCTTTGCTCCCAATCACTCCGATAATAAAATCATCGGCATACCTCACATACTTAATCCGTCTATATCCCTCATCCATTTCATCGACAGAGGGCAAGTGCATCCTATTTTTCTGATGTTGCTTAATTGCATCAATCAGTTCTTTCCGAGTTTCTCTATCCTCGGTTTGCTTCAGCTTTGTGCCGAGCCACCAAATCTTTCCGGAATAGCTTTTGTACTCAAGGTTCATTCCCCGTCTTTCACCTTTATCGAATTTATCAGCGTATTCTTTCATATACTTGTCCAGCTTGTCAAGGTAAATATTAGCCAGTATCGGGCTAATGATGCCACCTTGCGGTGTTCCGCTGTACGTTCTGTGAAACGCCCAATCTTCGATATAGCCTGCTTTTAGAAACTTCCATATCAGCCGGATAAAGCGGTCGTCTGCGATGCGTTCTTTCAGGATTCCGATAAGCACATCATGGTTGATGTTATCAAAAAATCCTTCAATGTCGCCCTCGATAAACCACTTAGCCGCAGTAAAATTCTTCTGCACCTGTATTAGTGCGGTATGGCAACTGCGTTTTGGTCGGAAGCCATGCGAGGTGTTTTCAAAACTTCCTTCGTAAATTGCTCCCATAATCATTCGCAGTACCTCTTGCACTAATTTATCGTCGAATGACGGTATGCCGAGAGGTCGCATTTTCCCGTTTTTCTTCGGGATATATGTTCTTCTCGCTGGTTTCGGTTGGTACGATTCATTTTTAAGCGCACCAATCAAATTTTCAATCCGTTTTAGACTCATTCCGTCGATTGTTTTACCGTCGGAACCCTCCGTCATATTCCCTTGCTTACCTTGTATATTATGATAGGCAAGTAGAAACATATCCGAATTGAATAGAACCCTGTAGAGCCGTTCAAACTTATAGTCCGAAACTTTGCTGTGCTCTGACAGACTGTTTAATACTTTCTCTGGACTTCTCATAATGTCTCACACATTTTCCATTAATTTGTATTAAAAAATGTTAGCTGCCACCCTTCGCCATGTACGAGGCTTTCCCTCGCTCGGACTACTACGGTGGCTCCGTTACCATACCGGATTTTCATAGGTCTGAAACCTAATAGCCTTTCGGCATTCCGGGTTAGGTAATCCACGTTTAGCTCTTTGGCAACGTAGCTTGATAGATTGTCGGATACGACTTTCGTTCGTTTCTGCTTATTGCAGTTGTGCTGTAACCTGTTCTGCACCCAATCCTCAAAGGTCGAATCGAGTGTGTTACAGTATGGCGTTTGTAGTTACCTTCCGCCATAGTTCCGAGTTGTACCACTTGGACTATCGTTCAATCAATCCAGACTTTATCCTCATATCTATCTTTCATCTCCTGATTCAGTCGCATATCTGGCAACTATATGACTTATCAGTTTATCGGCAGGCTATACTCCCCGTCTGGTTTCCCTTTCGGATAAGCCGATTGATGATAGGCTATCGAACACTTGCCTAACGTCTTGCTATTGACGTATTTGCCAATGAACCATTACGTGCGCGCCCTTGAACTCTACCGGACGACCGATACCCTTGTTTACCGGGTATTCAGCCATA
>JAUUNK010000073.1 GCA_030844565.1 Bacteroides ovatus | reverse complement strand
ACTGAACACATAATGGATTAAGATGATTATCAAGACACAAAGATAGGAAGGAAAAAAAGGAAAAGAAACACGCACCAGGCCGAATGCTTACTAAACATCCCCATGTTTTATATAAGTACATCCCCATGTTGTGGGTGAAAACATCCCCATGTTTTGCATATTTGCCAATTACTATCCATGTCTTCATCCGTTATCATCCGCTTCTTTATGCTACATATTCTAGCCGTTGTCTATAGTGCTCCGGTGCGGTGGAAGTTAGCGGAGAGATATAAAAAAAGTAGGGCATGCAGCGTTGGCACACCCTACTCTCTCAAAGAAAAGTTAGAAATTTTATTCCGCAATCGTCACATGCTCGTTTCCGAAGATGTTGAGTCCCAGCTTATTCATGATATACTGAATGGCTAGTTGTGCTTTCACGGAATTGCCCGACCCGTCTAATGGGGGAGCGAAGGCTGCTATCCCGAAGTGTCCTGGCAATACGCCCATTACGCCTCCGCCTACACCCGTCTTTGCCGGGATGCCGGAGTTGTAGAGCCAATCGCCCGTGTGTTCGTAGAAGCCCACTGAAGCAATCATAGAAGTGATTTTAGGAGCGAGGCTTGCGTCGAACACTTGTTTCTTTGTCACTGGATTCGCTCCGCCGTTGGCAAGTGTGGCTGCGGCTACAGACAATTGGCCTGCTGTGATGCCCAGCGAACATTGGCGGGTGTAGAGGTCCAGAGACAAGTCCGGGTCGTCATAGATACGGTTATAGTTCTTCAGCAACCAGGCAATGGAGCGGTTGTTGTAGTTCGTATCCGACTCGGATTTATATAGTTCGTCTATCAGTTGGGGAGCGCTTCCGCAGAGTTCAGTGATATTGTTCACGATGGCTTCCCACTTCTTATCGGAATCTCCCACAGGCTGAACCATGCTACAAGCCGAGATGGCTCCTGCATTCACCAGCGGGGTAGAAGGATGGTCGTTCTCCAGGAGGATGGCGATGATAGAGTTGAAGGGCAGGCCTGTGGCATCGGCTCCAATCATTTCCAATACCTTCTGTGCACCATACTGCCGCAGGATAAGCACGGCGGTATGCACTTTAGATACGGATTCGATGCCGAAACGATAGTCGGTATCTCCCACTTGGATGGTCTCTCCGCTGAGCAGGCAGACACTGATACCGAACAGATTCTTGTCGATATTGGCCAGATAGGGGATGTAGTCGGCATTCTTTCCGTCAGTGTTTCCCTTCACTTGCTCGTAGGCTTCGTGTACTGCTTCTTTCAGTTGAGAGACAGTGATTTTCTTGTCCATAATGAATGGTTTTTATTATTTCTTTTGTTGCCCTTGGCTTTCTTCGTTTTTCTGGTCGGTGTGGTGTCCGCTTCCCGTATGGTTGAACACTTTGGCGGGAATCGGTTCCTCTTTTTCTTGCGCGAGGCGGGTAGAGGTGGGGTATTCCAGTTTTTCGAGTTCGGCAATGGCATTCTGGATGTCTCCCAGCAACATGTCTGCCATGTCGCGACTGAATCCCTGACGGACAACAATACGCATTACGACATAATTTTGCAGGTTGACGGGCAGCGTGTAGGCAGGAACCATCCAACCGTGTTGAGCCAGTTTGTCTTGCAAGTCATACAACGTCCACTTGGCATTCTGTGCATATTCCGGTTTCATGTACCAGATGAAGAGTGGGTTCACCACATCTTCGGAGTAGTTGACAAACGGTTCCATCTTTTCGATTTCCTGATGGAGATATTTCGCAATTTGCAGCGAGTTGTACTGTACTTCTTTGTATCCCTGGAATCCGAGGCGGATAAACTGGTAGTACTGTCCCAGGATTTGTGCAGCCGGACGGGAGAAGTTGAGTCCTACCTGCGTGATGTTGGCTCCCAGATAGTTTACACTGAATGCCATCTCTGTGGGAAGATATTCTTTGCCTTTCCATACCACCCATCCCAGACCGGGGTAGACAAGACCGAACTTATGACCGGAAACACTGATGGAGAGTACCCACTTCAAGCGGAAATCCCATTTTGTATCCGGATAAAGGAAAGGAAGAATGAAACCGCCACTGGCTGCGTCTACGTGGATAGGGATGTCGTAGCCTGTTTTGGCATTATACTCGTCGAGTGCTTTGTCCAGTGCTTCCACGTCGTCGTTCAGACCTGTCCAGGTGACACCTTCGATGGGCACGATGCAGATGGTGTTCTCGTCGCACAGCTTGAGGGCTTCTTCGGGGTCGAGGGTGGTCTTTTCCAGTGTCAACGGAACCTGGCGCATCTCGATTTGCCATAGTTGGGCAAATTTCTCCCACACTACCTGGAAGGCTGCGGAGATAACAAAATTGGGCTTATCAAACGGTTTGCCTTCTGCCTGGCGTTTTTTGCGCCATCTGAGCCATGCAGCCACACCACCCAGCATACAGGCCTCGGAAGAGCCGATAGCCAGTGCACCGGTTTTCCATTTCTCTTCTTCGGGAGAGTTCCACAAGTTGGCAACGATGTTGATACATTTGCCGTTCATGACGGCAATACGAGGATATTCCGTTTCGTCAATGTAATTGATGTTGATAGCTTCATTCATGAGGCGGGTGGCATACTCGTCCATGTACGTAGTGACGAAGGTAGCCAGGTTCAGGCGTGGCTGAGTCTGTGCAAAGGTTTCGTCTTTCACCATCTGATAGGCAATTTCCGCAGTAGTCGGGCCGTCGGGTATTTTTTCTACGGGAGAGGGTTGTAACATCTCTTCAGAGCCAAAGACATCGGTTTTAGCATCACCTTTTCTAAAATTTGAATCTTCCATTTTCTTTTCTTTTTATAGTTATTAAAATGCATTTTCGTTTCCGGCGGGCGCCCACCGGACGTGTCATAACGAACAGAATATTTTAATGAAAGTTCCTGAGTTTTACATTATTTGGGCTTTATTAAGGAGGGGCGCTCCGGGGGCTGAACATTCGCCGGAATAGATTGTTGTTTTCCCATCAAGACATTAAACAAATACCTAGTTATGAGAATACAAACAGGCAGGGGGACAATTCCCTTGATTACTTTAATCGGTATATGGTCTATTTCCGCTTTGAATGCATTGCCGGGATTGGCTGTCTCTCCTATCTTGGGAAAGCTCTCGCTTATTTTTCCCCACGCCCGGGAATTGGACATCCAGATGCTGACTTCATTACCTTCGTTGCTGATAATTCCTTTTATTATCTTTGCCGGTACGCTGACGGAGAAAGTGAATCTTATCCGCATCTTGCAAATAGGACTTGCTTTGTTTGCTTTGAGCGGGGTGTTGTATTTGCTTTCCAACAAGATGTGGCAACTCATAGCTGTCAGTGCTCTGCTTGGAGTGGGGTCGGGCATGATTGTTCCTTTATCTACAGGACTCATTTCGCGCTACTTCGTAGGAACCTACCGGGTGAAACAGTTCGGTCTCAGTTCCGCCATCACCAATGTGACGCTTGTCATCGTAACAATGATTACAGGCTATTTGGCAGAAATCAACTGGCACTTGCCTTTTCTGGTCTATCTCCTTCCGCTGGTTTCACTGGTGCTTTCGGTGTATCTTAAAAAGAGTATGGAGAGCGAGAAAAATGCGGCTGCGCAGCAACAACAGCAGCAGCAACAAGCTGTTGCCGGCAGTAGCGGAGTGGCGGAGGCAGTGACGGATGTGGAGCTGAAAAACAGTAAGTCGGGCATACATGTGCGCCATCTGGTGGAGTTGATGCTTTTCTACGGGCTGGTCACTTATCTGGTGCTTATCGTCACTTTCAATCTACCTTTCCTTATGGAAGAGTATCACTTCACGAGCGGACGGTCGGGGATTATGATTTCCTTGTTCTTTCTTGCTATTATGGCGCCGGGCTTTTTCCTGAATCCTATCATCGGGCTTTTAAAGGACAAGACTAAGTTTTTCAGTCTTGTTTCTATTGCTGTCGGGCTGGCGTTGATATGGATTTCCCCTAAAGAGTGGATGATTGCTCCGGGATGCATACTGACGGGATTGGGGTATGGGATTATCCAACCGCTTATTTACGATCAGACCACTCGCACGGCTGTTCCCCGCAAGGTGACGTTGGCGTTGGCTTTTGTAATGGCGATGAATTATCTGGCTATCTTGCTTTGTCCGTTTATTGTGGATTTCTTCCAGTCGATGTTTCATGTCAAGACGCAACAGTTTGCTTTTGTGTTCAATCTCTGCCTTACGTTGCTGGCGCTGGTGTGGGCCTACTATAAGAAGGATACCTTTTTGTTTAAAGATGGTTTGAAGGAGTAGCCATTTGTGCAGTAGCGGGAACGTCGGGTGTCGCCATAGTAAGGTTGGCAATAACCCTGAAGAGTGATTAAGTAGAAATAGGAATAAATAGCAGCAAAGATGAAAAATAAGAAACTGGAAGCCAACTTGAGTATGGCGATAGCGAAAGTATTCGGCGGCTTAAACATGAATGCGTTGAAGTATCTTCTTCCGCTTTGGCTGAGTCCGCTCACGGGAGCCACTTTCCGGTGTGCTTTTGGAGCGATTGCTTTCTGGGTGATATCCTCTTTTATGCCTTCGGAGCGGCAAGCACCTCCGGCTGTTGCCCGGTATAGGTGGGGAGCGTTTCTTTTGGGAGCCTTTGGCCTGTATGGTTTCATGTTCTTTTATCTGATAGGATTGAGCAAGACTACGCCGGTATCCAGTTCCATCTTCACCAGTCTGCAACCCATCTGGGTGTTTCTCATCATGGTCTTCTTCTATAAAGAGAAAGCTACGCGGAAGAAGATATTGGGCATTTCCATCGGCTTGGCGGGCGCCTTGGTGTGCATCCTCACTCAACAGAGCGACGACTTGGCATCGGATGCTTTCACCGGTAATATGTTTTGTCTGATAAGTTCCGTCCTCTATGCCATCTATCTGGTGATGAGTAAACGCGTGCTTGCCCATGTCACAGGATTGACTATGCTGAAATATTCTTTCTTGGGTGCTGCTTGCTCTGCTGTTATCGTGTCTTTGATTACGGGGTTCAAGGCTCCCGTTTTTGATGCTCCTTTCCATTGGTTTCCTTTCGCAGTGTTGATGTTCGTCCTGATTTTCCCTACAACGTTGAGTTATCTGTTGATGCCCATCGGATTGAAGTATCTCAAGACTACGGTTGTAGCCATCTATGGTTATCTTATTTTGATTGTAGCTACCATCACTTCACTTATTCTGGGGCAAGACCGTTTCAGTTGGCCCCAGACTTTTGCCATCGTCTTTATCTGCATCGGTGTCTATCTGGTGGAGGTGGCGGAAAGCAGGGAAACAGTAAATAAAAGGAGTTGAGTTCTTCCTTCCGCTGCCAACTTCTTCTCTCAAAGTAGGCGTATTTCCGTTCGTAAACGTTATCTTTGTCCACATAATATTATTATAGAGAAAGATATGAGCATCGAATTGGGAAAATTCAATCAGCTTGAAGTAGTCAAGCAAGTCGATTTCGGAATGTATCTCGACGGAGGAGAAGAAGAAGGAGAAATATTGTTGCCCGCACGCTATGTGCCCGAAGATTGCCAAGTGGGGGATATGCTGAATGTGTTTCTATACCTGGATAATGAAGAAAGGCTGGTAGCTACCACCTTGACACCTTTGGTGCAAGTGGGGCAGTTTGCCTATCTGGAAGTTTCCTGGGTCAATCAGTTCGGTGCTTTTCTCAATTGGGGGTTGATGAAAGACCTCTTTGTGCCTTTCCGCGAACAGAAAGCCAAGATGGAAGTGGGAAAGAAATATATGATTCATGCCCATATCGACGAAGAAAGCTATCGCATCGTGGCGTCGGCAAAGGTAGAGCGTTACTTATCGAAAGAGAAAGCGGAATACACACCGGGGGAAGAAGTGGACATCCTCGTCTGGCAAAGAACCGACTTGGGATTTAAAGCTATTATAGAGGATACTTATAGCGGGTTGCTCTATGAGAACGAAGTGTTTCGCGAATTAGCGCCCGGCATGAGGATGAAAGCCTACGTGAAACAGATACGCGAGGACGGCAAGATAGATCTGATGCTGGATAAGCCCGGATATAGTCGTGTTGAAGACTTCTCGAAAATCCTTCTGGATTATATAAAGGAACACGGCGGCCATATCAGTCTGTGCGATAAAAGCCCTGCCGAAGATATTTATGCTACGTTTAGCGTCAGCAAGAAAACCTTCAAGAAGGGGGTGAGCGATTTATATAAGAAGCGCCTGATATTGGTGTATGATGATGGGCTGGAACTGGTGCGTTCCTAACTGAATTAGGGAAATCCCTATTGACGAATAGAGAGAACCGTTAGGATGAGGAGTTTCCTCATCCTATTTTTGTGCTATCCAAATAACAAATAAATAAAGATGATGAAAAAGATACATACTGTTTTACTCCTGTCTCTACTCCTTTTATGTGCTGCGTGCAAGGGAAGTTATTTTCTTACTACGACAAAGTTAGCCGAGGTTCAGCAGGGAATGACAAAGCAAGAAATTACTGCCATATTAGGTAATATGGATTACCGCCGGTTCTATGATGATGTGGAGGAATGGGAGTTTCGCCGTTATGTAGGTGGCTATCCTTCGGTGGTGATTGTGCAGTTTGTGGATGGGAGGGTAGCTAGCATGGATACATTCAAGGAACCGACTGAAACGGTAGTTCCGAATGCAGGTACAGTGGTGGCGCCGGTCGTTCCTCCTACTACCGAAGTTCATATCCATAATACACCTTTGCGCAAGCGGGCAATGAACAAAGAAAACTTTCAGGGGTTCTTTAATGAGATGAAGCAGCAACCCTTTGCTTCCGACCGTATTAAGTTTATCGGCAAAGTTCTGGAGAAGAATTGGATTACTTCCAGTCAGGGTTACCGGATTGTGAAAGAGTTCTCCTTCGACAGCGAGAAAAAGGAAGTGATGAAAAAGATATATCCACATATCACTGATAAAGAGAATTTCTCCATAGTAGTGGACTGCCTCACTTTCAAGATGGATAAGGATGCTATATGGGAGTATGTGGATCAATTTTCAGAGAATAACTAATTTAAAATGAATGGAGTTATGAAACGTATTTTACTTATATTGTTTACTATCGGATTTACGTCCGGTATGACCGCTATGGCTGCGATGAGCACTAGCCGGGTACGCAAGGATGCCCGGTTCCTCACGGATAGGATGGCTTATGAACTCAATCTGTCTCCTGCACAATACAACGATACCTATGAAATCAATTATGATTTTATCAACTCCATTCGTTATGTGATAGACGATGTGGTGGACGGAGAAGAATGGGCTTTGAACGATTATTACCATTATCTGGATATTCGGAATGATGATTTACGTTGGGTGTTGACCGATTCCCAGTACCGTCGGCTCATGAGGACGGATTATTTCTATCGTCCGGTGTATGCAAGCGGAGGTAAATGGTATTTCAGGGTATATATTACTTATACCAATCATAATTATTTCTATTTCGGCAAGCCCTATCATTACCGGACTTATTACGGAGGGCACTACCGTACACATAATAACAATGTAAGTTTCTACCGGGGACGCTATCATCATCCTTTCTATTCGGGTCCGCACAGCGTGAGAGATCACCGTGTGTATCACACCCATCGTCGCTCAGACTTTGGTTCAGTAAAGATACGTCCCAATACCTCAACGCGTCCGGCGACACGTCCTTCCACGCGCCCGGCGACACGTCCTTCCACGCGCCCGTCAAGAGTGGATGGTACTTCATCTAGTAGACCGGGTAATAGTGTTCATCGGAACGAGTCGACTGCTCCGGGACGGGTTAGTAGCGGTAGCAGCCGCAGAGAAAATGCAACCACTGTTCCCAAACGTGACACGAACAATAGCAGCCGTAAAGATAATACTACCACTACACCCGGTCGCAATACGAGTAGCAGCCGGCGGGAGTCCACTACAACTTCTCCACGGCGTGATATAAACAGCAGTAGCCGTAGTCGTAGGGAAACCACTACTCCAAGTAGACGTACTAACAGCAGTAGTAGCCGTAGCACTACTACTACCGGCAGCCGTAAAGAAACTACTGCTAGTCCGAGCCGTAGTAGTAGCAACAGCTCTTCTTCGCGTTCCAGTAGCAGTCGGAGTAGCCGTACAACAACAGATAATAACTCTCGTAGTTCCGAGAGTAACCGAAGTTCTAGACGTTAACTAACCTATTCCTTTTTCTTTGTTATATTTGCGAGAGAATCCAAGCGATTCCGGGCTTCGCCCGTTATTTGAATGTCGGGGCGGATATTTTCCGCCTCGATTTCGTTTATAAGCCCTTTCTTAGCCAGGCGTTCTGCTATCAGTCGATAATATCCTTCGAGGTTCTCTTTCAGTTTCCCGTTTGCGTCGAAAGAACTTCGGAAATATTTGGGCTTTGGGATGATGGAAGCGAGGAAAATGCTCTCTTCCACTGTTAATTCAGAGGGACGTTTATTGAAGTAATATGTTGCCGCTTCGTGGGCGCCATAGATCAGCGGTCCCCATTCGGCAATGTTGAGATACACTTCATACATCCGCTCTTTCGACGTCAGCTTTTCCGTTTCTATCAGCCAGACGATGAGTGCCTCTTCCAGTTTGCGCGCAAAGTTCTTATTGCGGTTGAGGAACACATTTTTTACTAACTGCATGGTGATGGTGCTTCCTCCCCGTGCGAACCGTTTCACTTTCAGGTCATGAATCAACGCCTCGCGCATAGCATCCGGTAAAAAGCCGTGGTGGTAATAGAAAGCGCCGTCTTCGCTTTGCATCACGGACATTTGCAACAGGGGAGATATTTCGTGTAGCGGGGTAAAATGTTCCCATGAGGGACCTACAGCGAAACTTCTTACAGGTTGTCCCTTCTCATAAGCAGTGTATATGAATTCCTCCGACATTTTCCCTAAGTCCGTTGCACCATATTTCAGCATGCGAAAGTCTTTCTCTTTCAATTCCGATTCCAGTTTCAGACTGTCCAAGAGTCCAAAATCAATATCGAGAAGAAAGTGATAAGCCAATTCCCCACTGGTCTGTATCCCTTCGAGGTTGCTAAATAAACCTTTTGGCAGAGAATTGAATAGGTTCTCTGCCGGAAACCAGGGCTTATCCACGGCAGCCGTGAAATGCCAATATCCTTTTTCTTTGCCCGCTTTGAGATAGGGATGGAATTGCAGTTTATTGAATATGACGGTAGTGGTGCTATCCAGTTCGAGAATATTCTCGCGGATATTTACTTGATAAGCCACTTGTCCGCGGTCTAGATGAATTGTTTCGGGAGAGAGTGCCTTGTGATAGACGTCCAGCCCGCTGATGCGCGCTTTGCCTTTCAGACGGATTTGGTTGGCGGATAGTTTTTCTTTTACCAGACTATATGATAAGGTATCGAAGGTGACCTTAGCTCCGAATCGTCGGGTAAGGTAGGGAAGGACCACTTTCTGTGCGTCCGATGTATAAACCTCCGCTCTGAGAATGTTGCCATGACGGTTGAGTTCTCCGCGGGCGGTCCACTGTTGGGAGAGAGTATCTTCTTCCACTTGAATATCTGAATGGAAACGGTTGTCCTTGATGCGGAGTTCGGGTATCTGGATAGATACGAAACGACTGTCTTTTTGTTCGCGGACGTACACATGATTGAGCTGTCCATTTTCGGGAAGAAAGCCATAAAGCAAGTTGAAAAGCCTGTCCACCCGCTTGGCATAATCCACCTTTTCGTTCTTTTCAGAGGGGAAAGTGTCAGAGCTTTCTCTTTGGAGGAATAAAAAGTCGTAGTTGGCAATAGAGTCTTGCTTGATGAAAGAGAACTGCAATCCGTCTACGTCCAGATATTCTATCTCGATGGCTTTCTTAAGAAGTTTAGGAAAACTGAGCTGCGCGTCGAGAGATTGCAAGGTAAGCAGTGTATCTCTTTTCTGAGGTACTACACTAAGATTCTGGAGGCTTACTGTGCTGAGACCTTTCAGTTTCAATTTTTCATAAGAGACCGATAGTCCGTATCTCTGCTCCAGACGTTCGATGCGTTGTTGCACCACGTGATTCAGGATATTGTTGCGTCCCAGATATAGGCCGGCTAAAACTATCACTGCGAGACCTCCCAGGGAGAGGAGGAATATCTTTTTATTATGTCCTTTCATACGATTCTATCTGCGCATTCAGGGAGGCAAAGGTATGTAATAATCGAAGCCTGTGTGCTCCTCCTTTTTTAAATATATATTTCTTTAACTGCATGGTGCTGTAATGAATGAATGTATAAGATGCCCTATTTTTGCTCAAAAGGGTTTATGATGCAGCAAAGTTCTCTTTATTAATGAAAAATAACATTCTGCTAGTCTTTCGTTTTTTAGCAGGTTAACACAATAGTATCTCTTGGTATTCCCGCTATATCTCTTGTTCGGAAAAAGTCCTTTTTTGTTCTTATATAGTTCAGAAGGTCATGATAGAAATGGTTTACCTTTGCCACCAAACTTATAAAAATTGATTATGGCAAAAATAAAGAAAGAAAATTCAATAAGGTTTTTATTAATATTGCTCGGTATGCTGACCGCATTCGGTCCTTTTGTGACAGATATGTATTTACCCAGTCTGCCTTCGATGGCAGATTATTTTTCTGCCAATTCATCTCAGGTACAACTGGGGCTTACTACAAGTATGATAGGATTGGCGTTAGGACAAATCTTTTTCGGTCCCCTTAGTGATAAATACGGCAGGCGACCACTGTTGCTGGTTTCGATGGCATTGTTTATTGTTTCCACCTTATTATGTCTTTTTGTACCGGATATTTATTCGTTTATTGCATTGCGGTTGATACAAGGCATAGCAGGAGCGGGAGGAATCGTCATTTCCCGTTCGGTGGCTACGGATAAGTTTTCGGGAAAAGAATTAGCTAAGATGTTGGCTGTTATCGGAGCAATCAATGGAGTAGCTCCGGTAGCCGCCCCTGTAGCGGGCGGGTTATTGACGGATACATTGGGCTGGAAAGGAATCTTTGTAGTATTGCTGTTTATCGGTGTATTGTTGGGGATAGGTTGTGTTCGCTTCAACGAATCATTATCGATGGAGAGCCGTTCTTCTGCTGGTGTGCTCTCCGCTTTCCGAAGTTTCGGTAAAATTGCCCGTAACCGGAGGTATGTATTATATGTCTTGCAATTAGCCTTTGCTCAGGGTATTCTCTTTGCTAATATTGCTTCTTCACCGTTTATTGTGCAGCAACATTATGGGTTTTCACCCTTGGGATTTAGCATTTGTTTTGCGGTGAATGCGATGGCTATCGGGTTAGCTGCCGCTTTGTCCGTGAAATTCCATAAATTGGAGAATGGCACAGTGAGCGGATGTATTGGTATGGTAGTATTTGCTGTCCTCGAAATGGTTGCACTTTCCATCGGGTGCAATTTCTGGGTATACGAATTGCTATTGTTTGCCTTAATGTTGACAATGGGGCTTACCTTCACTACTTCCACTATCCTGGCTATGGATTGTGAACGCGGACAGGCAGGAGCGGCTTCCGCGTTGCTCGGTGCTCTTTGCTTTGCTGCAGGAGGTATCGTTTCTCCGTTGGTTGGTTTAGGGAATACCTTAGTTTCTACTGGAGTTGTATTTGTCGTATGTGCCATTTGCTCTTTAGCATGTGCGTTGGGAGCTAGCAAGCGGACTACGGCGCAGATAGCTGTCTGTAAGGTTTGATTTTGCCAGAATGGAAAACCAGCCGTAAGGATGAAACAATTTCTTCTTTCCGGCTGTTATCTTTATAGAATGATGTGATGAAAATAACGTTAAACATTATACTTGCACGTATCCACTTGAAAGGGAGAATTCCTATCTTTGTCAACACCATTCTTTAAGAAAAGATGAAAAAGCTAATTCTCCTCATGCTTGCGACGTGCCTTCAAACCGTAGTTATGCAACATTTTGAAACAGACATAGTGACCACTCGGGGAGGGAAACCTCTTAAGATGACCTTCATCAAGCATGCCAGCCTGTTGCTGGAATTTGAAGGAAAGCAGATTTATGTAGATCCTGTTTCGGAATACGCCGATTATAGCCAGTTTCCCAAAGCAGACATTATTTTGATTACGCATGAGCACCATGACCACTTCGACCCGAAAGCCATTGCAGCTATTGAAACCCCGGAGACCCGGATTGTTGCCAATCCCAACTGCCGGAAGTTGCTGGGCAGGGGGCGGGAGATGAAGAATGGAGATACCTTTCAACTCGACCCGGATATCCGCCTCGAAGCAGTTCCTGCCTATAATACTACACCGGGACGGGATAAATTTCATCCCCGCGGGCGTGATAACGGATACATCCTTACTGTGGGAGGAACCCGCATCTACATCGCCGGAGATACGGAGGACATCCCCGAAATGAAAGAGCTGGGAAATATCGATATAGCTTTCTTGCCTGTCAACCAGCCTTATACCATGACTCCCGACCAAGCTATCCGTGCGACAAGAATCATCCGTCCTCGCATTCTTTATCCTTATCATTACGGAGACACTGACATCCGGAAAGTAAAAGACGGACTCAAAGACGACAAAGAAACCGAAGTACGTATTCGGGCATTACAATAATAGATGAAGCAAGACCAATTTACGCGGATGACCACAGCGCCCATTCCGGGGCTGATTGGTTCTCTGGCTATTCCGACCATTGTCAGCATGCTGGTCACCTCTTTTTATAATATAGCTGACACCTACTTTGTAGGGAAAATCAATACGCAGTCTACGGCGGCGGTGGGCATCGTTTTTTCTATCATGTCGGTGATACAGGCGGTAGGATTCTTTTTCGGGCATGGTTCGGGCAATTATATTTCGCGTAAATTGGGTGCACAGGAGATGGACAACGCAGAGAAGATGGCTGCTACCGGGTTCTTCTTCGCACTTTTCACCGGGGTTGCTATCACTGTCTTAGGGCTTATATTTCTCACTCCTCTTTCACTTGCCTTGGGTTCAACGCCTACTATCCTTCCCTATACGGAGAAATATCTGGGCATCATCCTGCTGGGAGCTCCTTTTATGACAGCATCCTTGGTACTCAACAACCAGATGCGCTTTCAGGGAAATGCTGCTTATGCTATGGTAGGCATTGTGGCAGGCGCAGTTACTAACATTGCCTTGGACCCTTTGCTGATATTTACTTTTGATATGGGTATCTCCGGTGCAGCCATTGCTACGCTTATCAGTCAGGTAGGCAGTTTCTCTCTTTTATTGTTTATGACGCGTCGCGGGAATAACATTCTTATCCGTTACAAGCATTTCACGCCCACTTTGCGTTTCTTTAAAGAAATCATAGACGGAGGTACGCCTTCGCTTTTCCGTCAAGGACTTGCTTCCACTGCCACTATCCTGCTCAATGTGGCTGCCGGACAGTTCGGCGATGCTGCGATTGCAGGTATGTCTATTGTCACTCGTATTGCTATGTTTATCAATTCGTTCCTTATCGGCTTCGGACAAGGATTCCAACCGGTATGCGGATTTAATTATGGTGCAGGACTGAATCATCGCGTAAAAGAAGGTTTCTGGTTTTGTGTAAAGGTCGGCTTTGCCTTCTTGTTCGTGAGTGCGGTAGTAGGCAGCATATTCGCTCCCGATGTAGTAGCTCTCTTTCGCAAAGGCGACCCAGAGGTGATTGCTATCGGTTCGGCTGCTCTGAAATGGCAGTTGATTACTTTGCCACTGGGCTCGTGGATTATCATGAGTAACATGATGTTGCAAACTATCCGCAAGCCGGTGCGCGCCACTTTGGTGTCTTCTGCACGCCAAGGACTTTTCTTCATTCCGCTTATCTTCATTCTTCCTCATTATCTGGGGTTGCGGGGAGTGGAGATGTGCCAAGCCATTGCAGATGTATTGACTTTCCTGCTTGCCATTCCTTTGACTTGTAGTGTGTTGAGGGAGTTAGCTGTCAATCGACCTCCCTTGGAACGTAGCCAAGGGAGGTGAAATGTTTAAGCTTTATTTATATTCAATGCTATTGGATTGTGTCCGTTCTCGTCAATATACCGGATACCATCTACTTTAAAGATTCCCCGTAGCAAGGCATGGGTGAAAGTGCATTGCACAATATACGGAAGACCTTGTAGACAACTTTGATAGATTGTCTCTTGCAAGTCCGTAGCAAAGTTCTCGGGATGGATGTCTGGAAGCAAGTAACCACATACCTTGCAGCGCGCCAGCGCATCCGTGAACTGTTGCAACCAGAAAGCGGTTTCCCGCTCCCACATCGTGTGGTAATCGGTATCCGTTGCGATGTCCGAGAGCAAAGTTCTTCCCACGGATTGTAAAAAACTCAGGTAGGCATCCACCGTTACAAAGAGTTGTTGCAGGCACGAGTGCTCAGTTATGTTCTGTTGCTGTTGTAAATGCCTCCTGGCAGCGTGTGCAAAATCCGCCAGACAGATGTGGAACAGGCACGCTTTGCCGGGGAAGAGTTGATAAAGCGTGCGCTTCGACATCTTCATTCCCCGGGCAATGTTGTCCATGGTCAATCCGGCAGTCCCGTGGAGATGCATCTCCTGTTTTGTGTAGTCCACCACGCGGCGGCATACTGTTTCCGGATTCATAGGCTTCTCCTTATATTCTGCCACCACCCAAAGCTTGATAGAGAGTAATCATGCCTTGAATTTCGGTAAAACGGTTAGCTACCTGAGACAAGCGGGCGTTGAGTAGGGTTTGCTGGGCGGTCAATACTTCCAGGTAAGTCGTATTGCTATGTTTCATCAGCAGACTGGTGCTGCGCGCGGCTATCTCTAGCGAAGCGACTTGCTTGGTGTAGAAGGCGGATTTCTCACGGGCGGTCTGGTATTGCACCAATGCTTCGTTCACTTCCACTCCTGCATTGAGCAAAGTCTGCTCAAAGCCGAGGCGGGCTTCTTCTTGTTGTGCTTTGGCTATTTTCAACTGGGCGATGTTGGCTCCTTTATTGAAAAGAGGCTGTGTGAGGGAAGCCACGGCGGAGGCAATGAACTTGCCCGGGTTGATAATCATGCTACCGGCACTGTTGGTCCATCCTGCACTTCCACTTAAGGTGATGGACGGGTAGAAGGCGGAGCGGGCGGCATTGGTGGTGTAGAAAGCCTGTGACAGTGAAAACTCTGCACTCCGTACGTCCGGGCGGTTGGAAAGCATCTGCAAGGGAATGCCTATGGAGAAGTTTTCCGGTAACTGCTGGTCTTCCAGTTTTCCACGACCGCGGGGATGGGGAGTTTCCGCCAGTAATAGGGATAAAGAGTTCTCGGTCTGATTTATTTGCTCTTTCAGGTCCAGCAACGTAGTACATATATTATAATAGGTAGCTTCGGTCTGTGCCAATCCTGCTTCGTTCATCATGCCTGCCTTCTTCATGGCACGGGCGGTATGTACGCTCTCTTTCCAGGCGGCCTCTGTGGAGACGGCAATTTCATACTGGGAGTCGAGCATGAGCAAGGTATAATAGGTGTTGGCAACAGCAGCCACCAGTTGGGTTTTCACCGCCTGTTCATACTCTTTGCTTTGTTCAAAGGCTGCTTTGGCGCGGCGCTTTGCGTTGGTGATGCGTCCAAAGACATCCAGTTCCCAAGAGGCAGTGACAGGCAGGGTGTAGGTCTGTGCTGCTTTGCCGTGGTCGAAGCTGCTTGCCACTCCCTCGGGAGCCAAGAAGAGTGAAGGTAGATAGGACAACTTTGCCGTCAGCAAAGATGCTTCCGCTTCCTTCACCCGCAGGCGGGCGGATTGCAAGTCTGTGTTGCGGAGCAGGGCGGAGTCTATCAATGCCTGCAACTGAGGGTCTGTGAAGACTTCCCGCCACGAGAGGTTACCGAAATTGGTGGTGTCGGTGGCAGCGATTGCTTCGCTGCCATAAAGCCCTTCGGGGACTTCGGAAACCGGTTGATATTTGTTGTAAATGCCGCAGCCGCTCAATATGAGGAGGGCTAGGGAATATATCAGAACTTTTCTCATACTTATTTCTTTCCTGCTTTAAGTTTTTCCTCTTCACTTATTTTCTTCTCTTCTTCGATCTGCCAGTCGGGCACCAGCTTGCTTTGGGTAGGACTCACCCGCTCCTGCAACCATTGGAAGGCAATGAACAGCGAGGGAACGATAAAGAGCAATGCCAGCGTACCAATCACCATACCGCCTACCGTACCTGTACCCAGCGAGCGGTTACCATTGGCACCCACACCAGTGGATACCATCAGCGGGAACAGACCGAAGATCATAGTCAGTGCTGTCATCAGGATAGGACGCAGACGGGCTTTGGCTGCACTGACGGCAGAAGCTATCAGTCCCATTCCTGCCTTACGACGTTCGGTAGCATACTCTGTCAGCAAGATAGCCGTCTTAGCCAGCAGACCTATCAACATAATCAATCCCGTTTGCAGATAGATGTTGTTCTCCAGTCCCAGCATCTTGGCAAAAAGGAAGCTTCCCATCAGACCGAACGGCACGGCGAGGATAACGGCGAACGGCACGATGAAGCTTTCGTATAGGGCGCTCAAGATGAGGTAAATCATCAGGATACAGATAGCAAAGATGATTGCCGTGGTCCCGCCCTGTTGGTTCTCTTCGCGGGTGATACCTCCGAAGTCGTAGCCATAGCCTTTGGGCAGCGCCACTTCAGCCGTTTCCTGCACGGCGCGGATGGCATCTCCTGTACTGTATCCGTCGGCAGGCATGGCATTCACCGCAATGGAGTTGTACATATTGAAACGGCTCAGCGTTTCAGCCCCATACGTGCGCGTCAGCGTGACGAACTGGCTTAGTGGAGCCATCTCACCGTTGGACATGCGGACAAACGTGTTGCCTAGCGAAGCTTCGTCCATACGGAATTTCGGGTCAGCTTGAATCATCACTTTATATACCTTGGAGAAGCGGTTGAAGTTGGACACGTATTGTCCGCCGTAATAGCCCGAGAGTGTGCTCAGCACAGCATCCGGAGTGATGCCTGCCCGCTTACATTTAGAAGCATCCACTTCTACCAGCCATTGCGGGTAACGGACGTCGAAAGTGGAGTATGCCATCGAAATCTCGGGGCGTTGGTTGAGAGCTGCCAGATATTGCTGGGTGGTAGCAAAGAATGTGTTCACGTCGCCTCCCATCTTGTCCTGCATGTGCAGTTCGAGGGCATTACCCATACCGTAGCCCGGAATCATACCCGGGGCAATGGCAAATACACTGGCGTCTTTAATATCCGCCGTCCGTCCGTAGACTTGGCCGATTACAGCCTGTGCATTATCCTCGGCATCGGGTCGTTCATCCCAAGGTTTCAGTTTCAGAATCAGCATACCGAACGAGCTTCCCTGTCCGGCAAGCAGTCCGTAGCCTGCTACTTTCTGGATATGTTTCACTTGCGGAATATCTTTCAAGCGTTGTTCGATGCGTGTCATCACGTCATTGGTGGTCTTTAAAGAACTACCTGCAGCCGTGCTTACATTGACGAATAACACTCCCTGATCTTCATCGGGAACCAGACTGGTCTTGGTGGTATTCATCAGGAAGGCGAGGAGCACCACCGAGCAAGCTAGCATCGACCATGTGAGCCAACGGCGCTTGATGAAGAATAAAACGATGTTTTTGTATTTGTCTACCACTACTTCGAAGGCTGCATTGAAAGCCTTGCGGAAACGGGCGGCAAAGTTATTCTTCTGCGTGCCGTCTTCGTTGATATATGGACGAAGGATGAGGGCACACAATGCCGGGCTCAACGTCAGTGCATTGACTGCCGAGATACCTACTGCCACTGCCATCGTCAAACCGAACTGAGTGTAGAACGTACCGGACGTACCGCTCATGAACGAAACGGGAATAAACACTGCCATAAACACCAGGGAAGAAGAGATAACCGCATTGCTGATGCCCTTCATAGCGTCGATACTTGCCATATAAGAAGACTTATAACCCACATCGAACCGAGCTTGCACAGCCTCCACGACCACTATGGCATCGTCCACCACCGTTCCAATTACAAGCACCAACGCAAACAGCGTAATCAAGTTGATACTGAATCCAGCCACTGCCATAAAAGCAAACGTACCGATGAGCGACACCACGATGCCCACCAATGGAATCAGCGTGGAACGAATATCCTGCAAGAAGACGTATACCACCAGAATGACGAGGATAATAGCTTCGATAAGCGTTTTCACCACTTCATGGATAGAAGCAAAGAGGAAGTCATTCGAACTCATCATCTGTTCCAGTGCCACTCCCTTCGGCAAGTCCTTGCGTGCCTCCTCGAGGAACTTATCAATCTGTTGGTTTACTTCGGTAGCGTTGGAACCTGCGGTCTGGAAAATCATACAAGAAATACCAGTATGTCCGTCCGTTCCGCCATGATAGGCGTAGCTGCTTTCTCCTAATTCAATATCAGCGATGTCTTTCAGTTTCAGCACCTCTCCCAAGTCTGTAGAGCGAATCACGATGTCGCCGAATTCTTCGGGAGTGATGAGTCGTCCTTTATACTTCATTGTATACTGGTAGGTTTCGTCGGAGTTCTCGCCAAAGGAACCGGTGGCGGATTCTATGTTCTGCTCGGCAAGCACCGCCGTTACGTCTGTCGGGATAAGCTTGTATTGCGCCATCACGTCTGGTTTCATCCAGATACGCATACTGTACTCTCCACCCATAATCATCATATCCCCTACACCCGAGATACGCAGAATCTCCGGCTTGAGGTTGATATTGATGTAGTTGGAGAGGAAGTTCTCGTCGTAAGAGTCATCGGGGCTGTAAAGAGAGAACATCTGCAAGATGCTCGTCTGTCGCTTGGAAGTGGTGACACCCACCTGGGTCACTTCCGCCGGGAGCTGTCCGGTAGCTTTGGATACGCGGTTCTGCACGTTGACCGCCGCCATGTCCGGGTCGGTGCCTTGCTTAAAGTAAACGGTGATGCTCACCGTGCCTGCATTGGTGGCGGAAGAGGTCATATAGGTCATGTCTTCCACACCGTTGATAGCTTCTTCCAACGGTGCAATCACACTCTTCTGGAGGGTTTCCGCGCTGGCACCAAAATAAGTGGTGCTCACCATGATGGTAGGCGGAGCAATGTCCGGATACTGTTCCACCGGGAGGCTGAACAGACCGATGATACCCATCACGACAATCGAAATAGAGATGACTGCCGACAAGACGGGGCGTTCTATAAAGGTTCTTAAATTCATATACTGTCTTTAGAAGTGTTGTTCGAATTGATTAAAATATCTGTGTGTTGCATCGTTTATCCTTGTTTCTTGGGTTGAATGGGAGTTCCTTCACGGAGCAGACCGACACCTTCGGCTACAATCACATCGCCCGTAGCCAGACCGCTATCCACAATGTATTCCTTCCCACCATTGACACGGGTCACTTCCACTTGCGCCGACTGTGCTTTTCCGTCTACCACCTTGTATACGAACACCTTGTCTTGAATCTCGAAAGTGGCAGCCTGCGGAATCACAATCACTCCGGTTCTCTGCACCGGAATAATCACATTTCCTGCGCCTCCGCTATGCAGCAATTCTTCTTTATTGGGGAAGACGGCACGCAGGCTCACCGTACCTGTGGAACGGTTGATGACTCCGGTGATAGACTCGATATATCCCGGGTGGGCGTAATCCGATTTGTCGTTCAACTGCAAGCTGATAGCGGGCATGCTCTTCAGCGCTTCTTCTTTAGAGCCATATTGGCGGATAAGTCCCAGCAATTGGTTTTCGGTCATAGAGAAGTATACATACATGTCCGAATTGTCCGAAACGGTAGTCAGCGGCTGAGGGAGATTGGAGCTGACCAGAGCGCCGACACGATAGGGCAATGTGCCCACTACGCCGTCGGCGGGGCTTTTCACTACAGTATAAGAGAGGTTGTTGCGGGCATTCACCTCTTGTGCTTTTGCTTGGGCCAGTTGTGCCTTGGCAGCCAGCAGTGAATTCTTTGCCGTGCTGAGGTCGAAAGAAGAAATCACGTTCTCTTTATACAATTCCTGTTTGCTGTCATACGTCAGTTGTGCCGTAGCCAGCGAAGCTTCGGCAGCTTGCACGTTTGCCAGTGCTGTTTGCCATGCAGCTTCGTAAGGCACTTGGTCGATAATGAACAGCGTCTGTCCGTTCTTCACCCGTTGACCTTCCAACACACATACTTTGGTGAGCGTGCCTCCTACTTGTGGATAAATCTCGATGTCCTGCCGTCCCCGTATGGTTGCCGAGTACGTGCTCGAAATCATCCGGTCTGCCGGAGCGACAGTCAGCATTTCATATCCTGTTTCCATTTGTGTCTGTGGTGCCTCTTTGCATCCTGCCACAGCCAGACAGCAGAGCAATAGTAGTGTCTGCTTCATTTTACATACCTTTTTACTCATTGTGTTACCTATTAAATTTGCGGGCAAAGGTACGGCGTTTCCCGGGTCGGAAACTATTCATAGTGTTTCCAGTATTGTTCATTTTCGGAATAAAAGGAGTGCCATCTGGCAAAAAACTCCTACTTTTGCCCTCAAAATCAGAATACGATATGATGCAAAGAAACTCCATGCTTGCCATTCTCCGCGAGCCTTTTGTAGCCGGAACCGATGAAAATCTCTCTCCCATTATGCACCGCCTGTGGAAGCTTGAAGGAGGTGCTATCTACTTCTGCCGTAGCGGCTGGGCACAAGTCACCATCGACCTCAAAGAGTATGAAATACAGAAAAACACCCAAGTGGTACTCTTACCGGGGAGTATTATCCGGGTTAATGGTACGAGCAGGGATTTCACCGCTTCTTTCTTCGGCTTTCCAAAAGAGATGTTCCGCGAAGCTTGCATCCGGATTGAAGCCACCTTCTTCCGCTTTCTCAAGGAAAATCCCTGTTATACACTTCCCGATGAGAACACGGCAGGCATCAACGGACTAATGCGTGCTACGGCAGCCATCTACCGCGACCGTGAAAACCGTTTTCGGAACCAGATCGCCAAGAATCATCTGCAATCCTTCATGCTGGATATTTATGATAAATGTTACCGGTATTTCGGTAGCCAGCAGATTGAGGGAGGTAGCCGGCAGGGAGAGATTTTTAAAAATTTCATAGCTCTGGTACACGAGCATTGCATCTCCGAGCGCGAGGTGACCTTTTATGCCGGTAAGCTTTGCATCTCTACTAAATACTTGACAGGCATCTGCCGTCATGTAAGCGGCGATTCTGCCAAGAAGATTATCGACGACTTCGCTGTTCTCGAAATAAAAGTGCTGCTACAATCCACCGAATTGACAATGCAGGAGATAGCCGATCGCTTCGGTTTCCCTGACCAGTCCTATTTGGGAAGATACTTCAAACGCCATGAAGGAATGTCTCCCAAAGAATATCAAAACCGATATTCCCAGTGAGAATTTGCACGAGGCGGCAAAGGTTCTCCACCTGGCGCTATTTGTCTATTTTTCTTTTGATAAATTGATGATAATCAAGTGTTTATATCTAGGTTGTCAGGTGTTAATACTTGACTTCTCAGGTGTTAATACCTATCATGTAGGGTGTTAATAGCTGACAACTCATTTGTTGACAGCCATGTCATAACCTGACTTAGGTGGTTCTTCTTTAATTTAGTTGAAAAGAATATGTTCCATTATCAGTTTGTTCT
>JAUUNK010000072.1 GCA_030844565.1 Bacteroides ovatus | reverse complement strand
CCTATATGTCTCAATTCCCTGCCCCCAAACATGCTTTCTACTATCTCGAAGACCGCAAGAACGGGGATGTGGGAATAGAAAATTATAAAGTAGGAGATGTGGGATACTATACGCTATTCCAGAATAACACTCAAATTACTAAAAACATAAGTGCCACCGTTTCAGGACAAACAGTCCGCATTAGTAATGGCGACGAAGCGGTTGCTTATGAAATCCAAAAGAATGGCGAAGTGGTGTACTTCTCCAACTTCTTTGAATTTGAAGTACCTTCTTCCATTCCGTTGGATAGCGGTACAAACATATATGCCGTGCAGGCAGATGGAAAACGCATTCAATTGAAATAACTGTAAAAACTCATAGGTATTAGCTTAACACATTTGTTATAGGTAGAGAAAGGGTGTGTCAGACAAAAGAGCTGATGCATCCTTTTTTTATTTTCATTTTCAGTTGGTTCCCCTCTTTGGGATGCCCTATTCATCGGCATTACAAGGAAAAAGAAGAAGCCCTCTGAAGGGTATACAGAAGCCACATGCGGAGTAACTATACCCAGCATGCAGGGTAACTATACCCAGCGTGCAGGATATATATACTCAGCGCGCAGGGTATATATGCCCAGCACGCTGAGTATATATGCCCTGTAAAAGGCCTCCTCCACCCCAAAACAAGAGTATAGACAGAGCGTTCAGCAAAGCATATACCACTGTGTTATTATTCACCTTTCGAAGAACCTTTAATGTTAAAACAAGCTAAAACAACAGGGATCTATGTAGGGTCGGCTTCGTGTTGCGTGTATTTAGAGTATACTGGTTCAAAAAAACATAAAGAAAACACGAGATGAAAGAATCCGTCACATCACAGACAATTAATCGCGGCAAACTACGCCTTCAAGGACAAGAAGAGGGGCTGAAACAATATCCTCTGACTTTAAAATTGAAGATACTATGGACAAAAAACGTACGTTGGAAGCAGTTGTAAAGCTTCCCTCAAGGGAAAAAGGACCGCTTCGTGGAAGCCCCCGGAGCGGTCTCCCCCTTACCGCAGAAAGAAATCTCCAGTAAAAAAGAAAACAAATGGTTATAAAAATAATAGGAATGAAAGGATTTTATTATTTTTGCATAGTTAACCAATATATTTCATACATAAAACCACTTAAAAACCTAAAAAAAACATGCGTAAACTCTGTACGACTTTAATCCTAGGACTTGCCCTTCTTCTTGGCAACTCCAGCTGTACTACAACACAACCAAAAGGGAATGAGACTCTTACCCCCCTTAAAGTAGATGTTCCTGAACGTCCTGCAGGACAGGAAGATGTTATCCAACTGGTAACTCCCAAACTTGATACTGTGCGTGTAGGCTTTATCGGTCTCGGTATGCGTGGACCGGGCGCCGTACAACGCTGGACACACATCCCCGGAACTAAGATTGTAGCTCTTTGCGACCTCCGCCCCGAATGCGTGGAAGGTGCACAGAAAATCTTGAAGGATGCTAATCTGCCCGAAGCTGTTTCTTACACCGGCGACGAAAATGCATGGAAACAATTATGCGAACGCGATGATATTGACCTCGTCTACATCGCTACCGACTGGAAACACCATGCAGAAATGGGTGTATACGCCATGGAACACGGAAAACATGTAGCCATTGAAGTACCGGCTGCCATGACTCTTGACGAAATCTGGAAACTTATCAACACCTCTGAGAAGACCCGCAAACATTGTATGCAACTTGAGAACTGCGTATATGACTTCTTCGAACTGACTACCCTGAACATGGCTCAGGAAGGCGTCTTCGGCGACGTGCTCCACGTAGAAGGTTCTTACATTCACAATCTTGAAGACTTCTGGCCTTATTACTGGAACAACTGGCGTATGGACTATAACCAACAAAACCGTGGCGACGTTTATGCCACTCACGGCATGGGTCCGGCTTGCCAATTGCTCAATATTCACCGCGGCGACCGTATGAAAACATTGGTTTCTATGGATACCAAAGCCGTTAACGGACCTGCTTATATCAAAAATAAAACCGGAAAAGAAGTGCAAGACTTCCAGAATGGCGACCAGACTACTACAATGATTCGCACAGAAAACGGAAAGACCATGCTGATTCAACACAACGTGATGACTCCGCGTCCTTACAGCCGCATGTACCAATTGGTAGGAACTGAAGGTTATGCCAGCAAATACCCCATTGAAGAATATTGCATGCGTCCTGCCCAAATTGATAGCAAAGACGTGCCCAACCACGAAAAACTGAATGCTCACGGTTCAGTGCCCGAAGACGTTAAAGAAGCTTTGATGAAGAAATACAAACACCCCATCCACCAAGAACTGGAAGAAACAGCTAAGAAAATAGGTGGACATGGTGGCATGGACTTCATCATGGACTATCGTCTGGTTTACTGCTTGCGCAACGGACTTCCTTTGGACATGGATGTTTACGACTTGGCAGAATGGTGCTGCATGGCAGACTTGACCCGCCTTTCTATTGAAAACAACTCTGCACCGGTAGAAGTTCCCGACTTCACTCGCGGAGGATGGAACAAGGTCAAAGGATATAAGCACGCTTTTGCTAAATAAGCTTATTAAATATTCCGATTGACACGGACAATACGGACGATGTGGCTTCCCCCAAAACCGCATCGTCCGTTGGTCCGTGTCTGACTATTTTATAGAAAAGACATTTTACATTCATGAAAAAAGTATTACCAAAGCCCTCTAAACAGAGCATTGTCAGAGAAGCAAAAGACTACGTAATGATTGCTTTAGGAATGATTCTATATGGAATCGGGTGGACCGTATTCCTATTGCCTAATGACATTACCACCGGAGGAGTTCCGGGTATTGCTTCCATTATATTCTGGGCTACCGGATTCCCGGTACAATACACCTACTTTGCCATTAACTTCTTGTTATTGCTGCTTGCCCTGAAGCTTCTGGGACTCAGGTTCTGCATGAAAACCATTTTCGGGGTATTCACATTGACATTTTTCTTATCCGTTATCCAGAAGCTGACCAACGGAATCATGCTTCTACACGATCAGCCCTTCATGGCATGTGTCATCGGCGCATCATTTTGCGGTAGCGGTATCGGTATTGCTTTTTCGGCGAATGGAAGCACCGGGGGAACAGATATTATCGCTGCCATTATCAATAAATACCGCGACATTACGTTGGGAAGGGTTATATTGATTTGCGACCTTATTATCATCACCTCCAGTTATTTTGTACTGAAAGATTGGGAGAAGGTTGTATACGGCTTCGTCACTTTATACATCTGTAGCTTTGTGCTGGACCAGGTGGTAAACAGTGCGCGACAGTCTGTACAGTTCTTCATCATTTCCAGTAAATACGAAGAAATCGGACGGCACATCAATGAATATCCCCACCGGGGAGTCACCGTTATTAACGCTACCGGATTCTATACGGGACGAGAAATAAAGATGATGTTTGTGCTGGCAAAGAAACGCGAATCTACCATTATTTTTCGTTTGATAAAAGACATAGACCCCAATGCCTTTGTGTCTCAAAGTGCCGTCATCGGTGTATACGGAGAAGGTTTTGACCACATCAAAGTAAAATAGAAGAAACAAAAAAGAAACAGAACATGAAAAACAATCGACCTCACCTTTTGTCCGGTATGCTCATGGGAGCTTTTCTGCTGACAACCATCTTTGTCAAAGCAGACGATACCCCCAAGAAACCTTACTGGCAAGACCTAAAAGTGACATCCGTGAATCGGGAACAGCCACGTTCTTCTTTCATGACCTACGACAACCGCAAGGATGCACTAACAGGAAAATATGAACAAAGCAAGTACTACAAGCTGCTCAACGGCACATGGAAATTCTATTTCGTAGATTCCTACAAAGACCTGCCTGCTAACATTACAGACCCCTCCACTTCTACGGCAAACTGGGACGACATACAGGTTCCGGGCAACTGGGAAGTGCAAGGACACGGAGTAGCTATCTATACTAACCAAGGCTATGAGTTCAAACCCCGAAATCCGCAACCACCATTGCTTCCCGAAGCAAACCCGGTGGGTGTTTACCGCCGTGACATCGACATCCCTGCCAACTGGGACGGACGGGACATCTATCTCCACCTGGCTGGTGCCAAGTCGGGCGTATATGTATACATCAACGGAGAAGAAGTAGGCTATAACGAAGACTCCAAAAACCCTGCCGAATTCCTTATTAATAAATATGTGAAACCGGGAAAGAACGTGCTTACGCTGAAAATCTTCCGATGGAGCACGGGGTCCTATCTGGAATGCCAAGACTTCTGGCGTATGAGCGGCATCGAACGCGACGTCTTTCTGTATTCGCAACCGAAGGTGGCTATCAAAGATTTTCGTGTGAAATCTACATTGGATGACACTTACAAGAATGGCATTTTCACCTTGGAAATGGATGTACGCAACAACAGTGATAAAGTTTCTAAAGATTATATTATCGGTTACCAACTCATCGACCCCATTGTCGACAAAGTAATATCGGGTGTCGAATTCAACACTACTATCGGTGCCAACCAAACTATCATCGCTCCTCCAATAGCGAAAAAGGTTGAGATTCCAGATGTCAAGACCTGGTCTTCCGAGCACCCCAATCTCTACAAACTGCTGATGTACATCAAAGATGGCGACAACTATGTGGAAGTGGTTCCCTTCAACGTCGGATTCCGCCGTATAGAAATTAAGCCCATCGAGCAGAAAGCAGCCAACGGAAAACCGTACGTATGCCTCTTCATTAACGGTCAGCCTATTAAGCTGAAAGGTGTCAACATACACGAACACAACCCTTCTACGGGACATTATGTAACGGAAGAACTGATGCGTCGCGACTTCGAGCTAATGAAGCAAAACAACCTCAACACCGTACGCCTCTGCCACTATCCACAAGATCGCCGCTTCTACGAACTTTGCGACGAATATGGTATTTATGTATATGACGAAGCCAACATCGAAAGCCACGGCATGCGCTATGATCTTCGTAAAGGCGGTAGCCTTGGAAACAACCCCGAATGGCTGGATGCCCACATGTACCGTACCATAAACATGTACGAACGTAATAAGAACTATCCTTGCGTCACCTTCTGGTCGCTCGGCAATGAAGCCGGAAACGGATATAACTTCTACCAGACTTACCTGTGGATGAAGAAAGCCGATAAAGACTGGATGGCACGCCCGGTGAACTACGAACGTGCCCAATGGGAATGGAACTCCGATATGTACGTTCCCCAATACCCGGGCGAAGACTGGCTGGAGTCTATTGGCAGAAATGGAAGCGACCGCCCTATCGCCCCCTCGGAATATGCACATGCTATGGGTAACTCCACCGGAAACCTATGGGGACAGTGGCAAGCTATCTACAAATATCCCAACCTTCAAGGAGGTTATATCTGGGACTGGGTGGACCAAGGGCTTTTGCAAAAAGACAAAGACGGCAGAGAATACTGGGCATACGGAGGAGATTTCGGAGTGGATGCTCCCAGCGACGGTAATTTCTTGTGTAACGGGCTGGTGAACCCCGACCGGGCACCACATCCTGCTATGGCAGAAGTAAAATATGTTCATCAGAACGTAGGCTTCGAAGCCGTGGATGCCGCAGCCGGCAAGTTCTTGGTGAAAAACCGTTTTTATTTTACCAACCTCAAGAAATACATACTCGGTTATCGCGTAGTAGCCAACGGTAAAACCCTGAAAGAAGGAAAGACTTCTCTGGACATCGCTCCGCAGGCATCTAAAGAATGGACTATTCCCGTGGGCAGCCTGAAAGCAAAACCAGGAACTGAATATTTCGTCAACTTCACTGTTACGACTAGAGAGCCGGAACCCCTGATTCCTGTCGGACACGTTATCGCCTACGATCAATTCCGCCTGCCCATAGACCCGCTTCGTAAGGATTATAAAGCAAACGGTCCTGCTCTGCAAGTAGACACGAAAGCAGACCAATTGGTTGTTTCTTCTCCAAAAGTAAACTTCGTATTCGACAAGAAAAGCGGCTTGGTAACTTCTTACAAAGTGGATGGAACGGAATATTTCAAAGACGGTTTCGGCATTCAGCCCAACTTCTGGCGTGCCCCTAACGACAATGACTATGGCAATGGAGCTCCAAAACGTCTGCAAGTGTGGAAAGAATCCAGCAAAAACTTCAAGATAGCGGATGCTGCTGCCACCGTAGAAGGAAAAGTAGCCGTAGTGAAGGTGAACTATTTGCTAGCTGCCGGCAACCTGTATATGGTCACTTATAAGATTTATCCGTCGGGAGCTGTCAAAGTGAATGCAACCTTTACTTCTACCGACATGCAAGCCGCTGAAACGGAAGTATCCGAAGCCACCCGCATGGCTACCTTTACCCCCGGTAGCGATGCTGCCCGTAAAGCAGCTTCAAAACTGGAAGTACCCCGTATTGGCGTACGTTTCCGCGTGCCCGCAGATATGAACAATGTGCAATACTTTGGTCGCGGACCGGAAGAGAACTACATCGACCGCAAACACGGGACTCTCATCGGAATTTATAAAACAACTGCCGACCAGATGTACTTCAACTACGTACGTCCGCAGGAAAACGGACATCATATCGATACCCGCTGGCTGGCTCTTAACAAAGCAAACGGCAAAGGACTCGCTATTGTAGCTGACAGCCTCATCGCATTCAATGCTTTGCGCAATTCTGTCGAAGATTTTGATTCGGAAGAGGCACTCCCCCATCCTTACCAATGGAACAACTTCAGCCCCGAAGAAGTAGCCAACCACGATGAAAAAGCCGCCAAAAATGTGCTGAGAAGAATGCATCATGTCAATGACATCGTTCCCAGAGACTTTGTAGAAGTATGCGTTGACTGGAAACAGCAAGGTTTGGGAGGATATGACAGTTGGGGCTCACGCCCGGAACCGAGATTCCAGATTCCTGCCAACCGCGAGTATAGCTGGGGATTTACTCTCGTACCCGTAAACTCGGCAGCACAAGCCGCAGAAGCAGCCCAATATGAATATCAATAACCTTATTATAAATTTAAAGGAAAAGCCATGAAAGATTTATCAAACATTGTAGGAAAGTTTAAAATCAAAGGTACCGTAAAGGAAATCAAGCCACTGGGTGCCGGACTTATCAATGATACTTACAAAGTAATCACTGCAGAAGAAGATGCACCGGACTATGTGCTGCAACGCATCAACCATACTATTTTCCAGAATGTGGAGATGTTGCAAGCCAACATTGCCGCTGTCACCGGACATATCCGCAAGAAACTGACAGAAGCCGGAGAGACGGACATCGACCGCAAAGTGCTTACCTTCATTCCCACGGACGAAGGTAAGACATACTGGTATGACGGTGAAAGTTATTGGAGAGTGATGGTGTTCATCCCACGGGCGACTACGTACGAAACCGTCAATCCGGAGTACTCCTATTATGCAGGAGTCGCCTTCGGTAACTTCCAAGCCATGCTGGCAGACATCCCCGAAACACTAGGAGAAACTATTCCTGATTTCCATAACATGGAATTCCGCCTGAAGCAACTTCGTGACGCTGTAGCTGCCAATGCAGCCGGAAGAATCGCTGAAGTACAATACTTCCTGGACGAAATTGAGAAGCGAGCAGACGAGATGTGTAAAGCAGAACGCCTCTATCGCGAAGGAAAACTTCCAAAACGCGTATGCCACTGTGATACGAAAGTGAATAACATGATGTTTGACGAAGACGGAAAAGTGCTTTGCGTTATCGACCTCGACACAGTGATGCCCAGCTTCATCTTTTCAGACTATGGCGACTTCCTGCGTACCGGAGCCAACACAGGAGACGAAGACGACAAAGACCTGGACCGTGTCAACTTCAACATGGAAATTTTCAAAGCCTTCACAAAAGGATATTTGGAAGGAGCCCGTTCATTCCTCACTTCGCTGGAAATAGAGAACCTGCCATACGCGGCAGCCTTATTCCCTTATATGCAGTGCGTACGCTTCCTTGCCGATTATATCAACGGAGATACTTACTACAAGATTAAATATCCCGAACATAACCTGGTACGTACTAAAGCTCAGTTCAAACTACTGCAAAGCGTGGAAGAACATACACCGGAAATGGTTGCCTTTATTGAAGAGTGCCTGAAGGGGTAAATTTCCCTTCCCAGCGATATACCAATGGACGGCGGAGAAATGTTTTCATTTTCTCCGCTGTTTCATTTTCTATATATTCAGGCGTAGTAAACGTAAAGATGAGATTGCTGTCCGACTTATTAAAATCGGCTTTCATCAACAACATGTCCGCCTGCTGGCGAGCTTTCTCAAAATCGTAGAGGGAGGCAGAATCGGGAGTAATGAAAAAGTCGTTTATCACAGGCAAAGCAAGATAAGCTGTAACAGGAAGCTCTTTCCAGTCGGTGGTATAGAAACGAATGGAGCTGTCACACACCGGAGCACAGGCAGTGGAAACGGTACAAATCACTTGGGTACTGTCGCTGGTTGCCAACACTTTCATCTGCCACGAAGTCTGCGGAGAAAGTTGCATTCGAATATAATCTTTGCTAAGATCCGTCATCTCGGATTTGGAACCAAAACGGTTGTCTACTTGCGCCTTCATATTACTCTCGAGAAAGTCTATGCAATCGGCACGGTTCACTCCCGTTAGCAATGGACTGAGCGAATCGGGCATATTGACAAACAGTGTTTTAGCCTCCTGCCCGCGAGCAGAAGAAAGAAATGACACACAAGCAAAAAAAAGGACGGTAAACATCCACTTATTTCGGATAGAAAAAGACTTATTCATAACAGTTATTTATATTTTTCCGGCATCTCCTCCGGTCATTTTGTCCCCAAATATAAGAATATCATTCCGATTAACACTAGTATAAGGTCAATTGCCTTGCTTTTTAAATTCTTTTCACGGAAGAACAAGGCCCCTCCAACGAAGGAAACGAGCACACTACCTCGCCGAACCATCGATACAATGGATATCATAGAATCTTGATAGCTCAATGCATAGAAATAGGCAAAGTCGGCTGCGGAAAGAAATATGGAAATCAGCAAGATAGTCCAACTCCAACGAAAAGCAGTGGTGCTTCTGCGCCGAGGCCACCACAGGAGCAACAGGATGGGACACATGATAAACACTTGATAGACATTGTACCACGATTGCACCAGCATTGGATTAAGTTGTTTCATCAGGTATTTGTCATACAAGCCGCTGATAGCACCCATCACAGCAGAAAATACTACAAAGAAGATCCATTTGTTGTGCTTGAAGTCAATGCCTTCCTTCTTCCCCGAACGGCTCAGCATAAAAAAAGAAGCTACCGCCAGCAGCACGCCCACCCATTGATAGAGGTTCAAGCGTTCGCCAAATACCAACATGGCGCCTATCAACACCATCACAGGACGGGTGGCATTGATGGGACCTACAATGGTAATAGGCAAATGTTTCATTCCAAAGTAACCGAATATCCACGAAGAAAGCACGATGAAAGACTTTATCAGAATATATTTATGTTGCTCCCACCCTGCGAGAGGCACATTAAACATCGTCCCTTCCAGCACCCCCGGCACAAAAGCGGAGAGGAGAATGAAGGGAAGAAATATCAGGCTGGAAAAAACAGTATTCAGAAAAAGCACCGGAAGCACTGCATTGTCTTTCAAAGACTGCTTTTTGAACACATCATAAAAACCCAGCAGGGCGGCTGAGAGGAAGGCTAGGAGTAACCACATGGAAATGATGAATTTTAAATTATAAATTATGAATTAAGGGAGATGATGATATAAATAGGGTCGGGGGATATTCTATGTTTATTAGGAAAAGAGCTTGGGCAGGTACAGATGTTCCGGCTTTGCAACGATCCTTCTGCTCTATCACTTTGCGGAAACCCTCTACCGTAAGTTTGCCTCTTCCCACTTCGAGCAACGTCCCCACGATAGCACGCACCATATTACGCAAAAAACGGTCGGCACGGATAGTAAATACCCAAGTGTGCTCGTCTTCCTGCGTCCACCCGGCATGAGTGATATGACAGATATTGGTCTTTACGTCCGTGTGTAACTTACTGAAACTGGTGAAATCGGTATATTCGAGGAGAAGGCGTGCCGCCTCGTTCATCCTTTCGTAATCGGGAACATTATATAGTCGGCAACGGTATTGACGATGAAAAGGATACTTCTCCGTCGTCACATAATATTTATAGGTACGCGCCACGGCATCAAAACGTGCATGGGCATTAGGATTCACTTGGCAAATGCGGTAAACTGATATATCCGGAGGAAGCAAACGGTTCAGTTTGTCAGTCCACAGGTCGGTATCCACTTCCTTTACTGCACCTGCGGCATTCCCTTCCTCCTCTTCAGCATAATCAAAATGAGCTACCATCAGGGAAGCATGTACCCCGGCATCCGTTCGTCCGGCACCTACCACTTCCACTTCCTGGCGAAGGAAAGTAGATAAAGCCTTCATCAAACATTCCTGTACGCTACTGCCATTAGGTTGAACTTGCCAACCATGGTACCGTGTTCCGTCGTAAGCCAAATAAATAAAATATCTTTGCACACTTGTCGCTTTTAATTCGTTTTCGCGTGCAAAAGTAATAAATTAATTCTTTTCCTGTACCAGAGAAGGCAGTAATCACATTTTAGTGCAAGAATTTGGGCGTATTCAACAAAACACGTATATTTGGGCAATTATATCTATGGTTCATCAACACATTACCAGCTATGAGCACAAATATTTTTCTCATCATCGCCCTTGTCACTACAGGGATTTTCGTAGTACAATTTATCTTATCCATTTTTTTCGGGGACATCGATGCAGATGCAGACGTGGATGCAGACATCAGCAGTGTGGTATCTTTCAAAGGATTAACCCATTTCGGCATCGGTTTCGGGTGGTATATGTACCTGACAGAAAGTACCGCTCTGGGCAATTATGTAACAGGTATCTTCATCGGCCTGTTCTTCGTGTTCGCCGTATGGTTCCTTTATAAGAAAGCCTATCAACTTCAACAGGTGAATCATACAGAGAAAACCGACCAGTTGGTGGGCAGAGAATGCACCATCTACTTTAAGCAAAGCGAAGGAAGATATACCGTAGAAGTGAGCCGCAACGGAGCCATGCGCGAAGTAGACGTCCGCTCCGAATCGGGAAAGACTTATCAAACTGGAGACAAAGCTATTATTTCCCGCTACGAAGAGGGAACGCTCTATATTCAATAACAACAAAAACAAGAACTTATGACACAAGAAATGATGATTATGGCCGCTATCCTGGTAGCGGTAGTCCTGCTCACCTTTATTGGTATCCTGTCACGTTACCGCAAATGTAAAAGTGATGAAGTATTAGTAGTATATGGTAAAACAGGGGGCGACAAGAAGTCGGCAAAACTCTATCACGGCGGCGCTGCCTTCGTATGGCCTATCGTGCAAGGGTACGAATTCCTTTCCATGAAGCCGATGCAGATAGACTGCAAACTGACAGGCGCCCTCTCGGCACAGAACATCCGCGTGGATGTGCCCACCACCATCACTGTAGCTATCAGCACCGACCCGGAAGTGATGCAAAACGCCGCCGAACGTATGCTGGGACTAACGATGGACGACAAACAAAACCTCATCACCGACGTGGTTTACGGTCAGATGCGTCTTGTCATCGCCGATATGACCATCGAAGAGCTGAACTCCGACCGTGACAAGTTCCTCTCTAAAGTAAAAGATAACATCGATACCGAATTGCGCAAATTTGGTCTTTACCTGATGAACATCAACATCAGCGACATCCGGGATGCAGCCAACTACATTGTTAACTTAGGTAAAGAGGCTGAAAGTAAGGCACAAAACGAAGCACAAGCCAACATCGAGGAACAGGAGAAACTAGGAGCCATTAAGATTGCAAACCAGATAAAAGAGCGCGAAACAAAAGTTGCGGAAACCCGCAAAGACCAAGATATCGCCATCGCAGAAACTAAAAAGTTGCAGGAAATATCCGTTGCCAATGCAGACAAGGACAGAATTTCCCAAGTAGCCATTGCAAATGCGGAAAAAGAATCTCAAGTAGCAAAAGCTGAAGCTGACAAGAATATCCGTATCGAACAAGCCAACACCGAAAAGGAAAGCCGCATTGCACAACTGAATTCCGACATGGAAATCAAACAGGCAGAAGCAAGAATGAAAGCTGCCATCGGACAGAATGAGGCACAAAAAGCAATTGCCCAATCGGATGCCGAACTAGCCGTTACGCAAGCCACAGCCGATAAACAGGCGGGTGAAGCCGCCGCCCGTTCGGAAGCTGCCGTGCAGACAGCTCGCGAAATAGCTCAGAAAGAAGTGGAAGAAGCGAAAGCAAGCAAAGTAGAATCTTCTCTGAAAGCAGAAAAGATTGTTCCCGCAGAGATTGCCAAGAAAGAAGCCATCCTGCAAGCAGACGCCGTGGCAGAAAAAGTGATTCGTGAAGCAGAAGCACGTGCCAAAGCTACCCTTGCCCAAGCAGAAGCCGAAGCAAAGGCCATCCAACTGAAACTGGAAGCAGAAGCGGAAGGTAAGAAAAAGTCTTTGATGGCAGAAGCGGAAGGTTTCGAGGCTATGGTGAGAGCTGCCGAATCCAATCCGGCTATCGCTATCCAATACAAGATGGTGGACCAATGGAAAGAAATCGCCGGCGAACAAGTAAAAGCATTCGAGCACATGAACCTTGGAAACATCACTGTCTTCGACGGAGGCAATGGTAGCACCAGCAACTTTCTGAATACACTCGTAAAGACTGTGGCCCCTAGTCTCGGCGTGCTGGATAAACTCCCCATCGGAGAAACAGTAAAAGGCATCATCCACCCCGAAGGGAAAACAGAGGAAAACACAGAAGTGAAAACCGAAATAAAGAAAGAAGAGAAGAAGAAGCCATAATATCTCAGCACACAGAAACACATCGAAGTAGGGCACATTCTATCAAAAGATACTCACTTTATGTGTTTCTGTGTTGTTTTCACACTAAAAGATGTATCTTTGCGGGCAAAAAAGAAAATATGAATTCTATTAAACAACGTATTTTGCCTCTATTTCTCTTCGCCATCGGCATGCTTACCCTAACAGCCGCTTGCAAGAAAAAAGATATGTCACTTAAGCTCAACGAGCCCCGCAACATAAAGGGTGTCATCAGTTACAAACGCGCTTTCGGCGATTTACCAGACAAGCATCTTTCGGTGGCGCAAACTATCGGAATCCAGCCACTGGCAGACCGAAAGGAAGCGGAAAGCTTGAAAGAGAAGCTGGCACACATCACCTCCAACGAGCTTTACTCGGTGGACTCGCTCACCTACTCCATCCCCTATCTTGTTCCAAAAGCCGGAGCATTGCTCGATAGCATAGGTTCTAATTTCCTCGACTCGCTTACTTCTAAAGGACTTAACCCGAACCAAGTTATTGTCACTTCCGTGCTGCGCACAAAGGATGATGTGAAACGCTTGCGTCGTCGCAACGGGAATGCCTCTGAGAAATCCGCCCACTTCTATGGTACTACCTTCGATATTAGTTGGAAACGGTTCAAGAAAATGGAGGATGAAGATGGACGTCCCTTGCAAAATGTAGGTGCGGATACGTTGAAGATGGTGCTTTCAGAAGTATTAAGGGACTTGCGTAAAGCGGACAAGTGCTATGTGAAATATGAATTGAAACAAGGATGTTTTCATATTACTGCCCGGTAAAAGCTACTTCACCTTATTCTTTTTCCGATATTCAAGAGGGGTGCATCCTTTCCATACTTTAAATTGGCGCGCCAGATTTTTGGAATCAGGAAATCCCACCTCCATAGCAAGGTCGGCAATGGGAGCATCACTTGCCAACAACAATTGAGAGAAACGTTCTATCCGTAAATCGGACATATATTGATAGATGGACTGACCTGTTGCTTGCCTGAAACGAATTTCGAGCAAGCGACGGGACAAAGGAACCTGTTTCACAATATCCTTCACGCTTATGCTGTTCGCCAGATTCTGATGAATATACTTCAATGCTGTCAATATAGCTGGATTATCAGTAGCATAAATATCTGTGGAAAGCCGATTGACGATAGTAATGGGTTGTATAATCACATCTTCATACACGGCATCTCTGTCTTTTTTGAGTTTATCAATCAATTGCGCCGCTTCATATCCGCCTTTTACTATATTCAGGCTCACACTGGATAAAGGTGGCTCGGAGAGACTGCAAATAATCTCGTCATTATCCACGCCGAGCACTGCAATCTCTTCGGGAATCTTGATACCCAGTATCTGGCAAACTTCCATAATCTTATTACCTTGTGTATCGTCGCAAGCCATCAATGCAACTGGATGCGGCAACGATTTTATCCAATTAACCAAGGGTTCTGATTCATAGTACCATAGATTCTCTAAGGGTTGTTTCTGATATTCAAAGAAACTGCCACCAAATCCTTTTTCCGCTATACGGTCGCGAAAGCCCATGCAACGTTCCTCTGACCATACCACATCCTTGTAACCATAGAAAGCAAAGTTTCGGAAACCTTTTTGCAAGAAAAAATCGGCAGCTATCTGCCCAGTCCGCTGATATTCACTGGTTATATTAGGGATAGTAGTGAAACGGGATTTAAAATCTTGTGCTAAAGCAACAATACCGTTCTGGCGAAACAACTCCACTTCATCGTTATCGTCAAACTGGGCAATAATTGTATCCGCCTCCCATTTCTTCGCCCACTTCAGGACACCGGGAATCCCATAAGTATGTTTGTAGGAAGGAGGCATCCTGCATACTACCCAGGGTTCACGCCCCCGGGAGTACTCCAGAATGCCTCTTAATAAATTGTGGGCAAAAGCTTCTGTAAAATCCGTCAAAAGAATCAGCCTGGTCATAGTGATACAAGTATAGCCACTTATTTCGGGTTTGCCAAGAAAATACTTATCTTTTTCTCCGGCACATTCCAGCCGGTAACGGTTAAAGTAAGATTATCGGTGTGGACTGCTTTCGCCGGCAAGATGCATTGCAGAATCCTTTTTTCACCCGGAACGAGAGAAAGATAGTTATCTTGCCAAAAGGCAGGACAGATAAGTTCTCCTTTTTCATCTTTCAGAGAGAGACGAATAAAGAAGGCTAGAATATCCGAAGCATTGTCGAGCGTCACCTCAACCAACACATTTGTTTGCCGTGACTTCGCCTCTGCCTTAACATTGCATTCCGCCTGTGCCATCGCGGACAGCTTCGTAAAATCAGCCGATTTCTTCAAAGGTGTTCTAATCCAGGTGGAATTGTTCCAATCATGTTCATCCTGCTGAGCGGAAAGGCAATAAAAGTTATCCGCCACAGCAGTACCGTTTTCCTGATTGAGTGACAAGACCAGAAAAGCATCCTCCTTCACAGCAGGGACTTCAAAGACTCTTGCCACCGTATAGGGCGCAACTTCTATATCTTCTTTTTGCCGGTTTTGCACACGACCTTTCAAGTCATATAATGCCATGTTTGCTTGCAATTTATAAGGCTCTGCGCTTTCGTTCACGGCAAAGACAGCATTCTCCTTATAATTATAAATCAACTGTTTAGGCGAATTAGACTTTTTCACTGAATAATAGGCCGCAGTAGGAATAAGGTAATAGTCATATAACTGCCAATACAACGACGGCCAGGCAGAATTCAACATCCATTGAACAACACCCGTAGTTCGGGGGATATTCACACGAAATGCTTCGAACATCGCCCGAGTGCCTTCATAGTTCAATAAATCTGCTTTCCGAAGAAAGTCATCGAGATTTTTGAGAGAGCCATAGCGTGCCGCCACACATTCTTTTAAAACATCCAGGGAATGCATGGCCTCTCCGGCAGTTGTACAATGATAGTCCCATACCTCGTTGAGAGGCCAAAGCTTATCAGCAGGTATCATTTTCTGAATGGACTCTTTCACGGGTAATTGTGCGCCGATGCCTGTCTCCGTGTTAAAGCCGATTGCACCGCCGGGAGCTTTCTCAGAATACCAGTAGTTCGGAGCTACGTAATCATACGGACCCTCCATTTTCATACCGGTGGGACCTGTCAATTCACTTGTCAACCCTTTGGCTGAAGCCACATAAGGGCGGTCGTCTATTTGAGACAAGCAAGAGATATAACGTTTCTCCAACTCAGGTCGCGGTATCATGTCGCTTCCTACATACCAAGCGATGATGCTTGGATGATTCCGTAGCCAAAGCACTTGGTCTTTCAGCGAAGAAGCTATCAAATCCATATCTTTTTCAGACTTTATGCCTCCATACTCATCACAGGGAGTTCCCAGATAAGACTCCCATTCCCAATAGCAACTCCACCCCACCAATGCCATGAGACCATATTTGTCACATAAATCATATATATTTTGTGAGGTTCCCCATATATTCTCAAAACGGATAGCATTCAAGTTCATATCCCGTACATATTGAATTTCTATCTCATTCCGTTCGGGAGGATTGCGCAAGAAAATATCGTCTGTCCAACCGGCGCTTCTCACTAAAACCTTTTTGCCATTCAACAGGAATCCTCTGTATCCTTCTTTGGTGAAATAGTCTTTTATTTCACGTACGCCAAAATTTACGGTCTCGCTATCCGACACCTCCTCTTTTATTTCGAACCATACATGCATGCGATACATTTCAGGCGTACCTAAATTGTGGCACCACCAGAGTCTTGGATGTTTCAGATGCAAAATCTCCGCTTGTTCAGGTGTTATCTTCATTCTGCGCACTTCCCCGGGCTGCAAGGAAACAGGAATATTGAACACTTTACCTTCCAGCTTCCCTTTGAGATATCCTTCCACCTGCCCGTCAGATTGATTTGCCAACTCCGTCTCCACTGTCAACCATGCTTCGTCCAATGTCTCCACATTCACGCGGGAACGTACTGCGGTATGGGTCATGGCAACTTCCTTATTCAATGTAACCCTCACTTCGCGGAAGATGCCCATGCTTTCGTCCACCGGACGGGGGTTCCAGTCTACAAAACCAATGTTCGGTTCTCCCGCCTGTGCTTTGAACACCTCTACTGCCAACACATTCTTTTCACGTACTAGGTTCGTAATATCCAATCTGAATTGACGAAAAGGACCATAGAGCGAATCACGGCTGGCAATTTGTTTTCCATTCAACCACACATTCGCTGCGTAACTCACTCCGTCAAACATCAGAGATGCGTGTTGCCCCTTCTTCAAAGGAGGCAAATCAAACTCCTTACGATACCACCACGAACTCTCAAAAGGAGACTTATCTATCTTTTTATAATTGGTCCCTTCGAAAGCATCTTTGTATAAATCCTGCTCTGTAAGCACTCCCATAACCGTAGAAGGGACAGAGGCGGTATACCAGTTATCAGTCGCCACTCCCGGCATAGACAGTTCCTTTGCGGAGACCGCCACTTCGCGAGAAGATTGTATCTTCCAGCCTTCAGACAACAATAGTTTGTCTTCCTGTGAGGTATTATGCTGGCATGCAGTGGTGCCACATGCACATATACCACTTATTAACAGTATTCTTATCAATCTTTTCATTCTCATTCTTTTATGTTTATTTCAGCTATCCGACAACCAGTGCCGAAGCTCCTAATAAAGCAACATCTTCTATTCGAGAGACCACTATCTTTACTTTCTTCACCGTCTCCGCATAAGGAAACGTCGATAGTGTGCGCCATAGGGAAGCTTCGTAAAAAGCGAAAGCCGATGCTATGCCTCCTCCTAATATAATAGCTTCCGGGTCGTAGATGAACAACACCGTTTTCATCAATTCACCCAGATGGTTGCCGAATTCATTCCATATCTTCAATGCATTCTTGTCACCGGTTGTAGCTTTCGCCGCCGCCTCTTTGCCTGTGATACCGTAATAGCGGACAAAGAAACCACTGCTGCAATAATGTTCGAAATCATAGTTCAAATAAGGCAATGAGCCGATTTCTCCTGCTCCCGTATTTTCTCCTCCATATAGCTCATCATTGATAATGATGCCTGCACCTACGCCGGTCCCAATCGTTATACCTACCATATTATGGCACGTCTGCCCCTCGCCAAAGTGCTTGACTCCCAGAGTGAAGCAATTGGAATCATTATTAATACAAACCGGCACTGAAAAACATTCTTCAAGTAAATGTTTCAATGGTACTTCCTTCCATGAGGGGATATTGGCGACATTATATACTATTCCTTCCGTAGCATCCACCACCGAAGGCACTCCTACGCCAATCCCCTTCACTTCTGGACACATTGCCCAGTCTATCAAGCTTTCCAGGCAAAATAATACTTCCTGCCCGGTAGCCTGCGAGGGGCAGGGAATTATCTCTTTCTTTAAGATAAGCCCATCCTTTATCAAACCCACCCGCATGTTGGTTCCACCTAAATCTACACCTATTTTCATTGTTCCAGCCGTTCCTGCTTTTATCGTGTGTAGTTTCATTTCTTTTTAAAACACCAGAAGGTAGCATCAGACCATGCTTCGGCATCGGCGGGATTCCAACATAAGACCAATGTATTTTCTGTCAACTCTAATATCTCAAAAGTCGTAATAATCTCCGAATCATCATAAAAAGCATGTCCGCTCAGCACGGAGACTCCGGTAAGTTTCAGTTGTCCGATAGACCATTGCTCTCCATTATCGGGATTCTTCTTAATGACGGACATGTCAAAAGAGAACGAACCCTTTTCCTGGACATTGCCATTTGCATCTTTCTTTGTCAAGTGGGGACCTCCATCCAAATCAAAAACCAATTCGCAGTCAGCTTCTTCCAACTCTTCCAGAGGTTTGACATCCCAGGAAGGGGCAAACTCTGTCAACCACCCACTTGTGCCGTACACTGCATTGTCGTACCCCTCAAAGTTCCAGACCCATGTCTTCCCTGAAATATCCGTACCGGCAAACAGATTCCATTCTTCGGCCACAGGATGATCGATTTTATTTATAGTGACAGTGCGGGTAGTGGTTACCGTACCCCCATCACAAAAACCTGTAAACTTAATAGTTTGCTCTCCCATAAAAGGCAGGGAAACCGTATCCCTCGAAGCAGTAGAAATACCTGTAATATGGTCCCAATAGCTGCCTACACGAAGCGTGTTGTTTATCATAACTATTTCATTACCTCCTTCTGTAGTGGCATATACTTGCAGTTTCAAGTCTTGTTCACTGAGAATGCCGCCCATTTCTTTGTTATCAACTACCGGGTCACATGCCGCCAGTAGGAATAACGACCAAATTCCTATCGCTAATTTTTTCATAATCAAAATGTTTTTGAATCATTAGTTCATATTACTTTCATTTCCCCAACCCGGATTCTGTTCCAAGACTCCGGCAGACAAATCAATTTGTGTCTTGGGCAAAGGCATCAGTCCTTTGGTTGCTTCGAGACGTTTCATAATATCGCTCATATCCATGCGGGTCTCTACCATGTTGTCCAGTACTTTCACACCGTTCTGACGGTTCAATGCCTCACCGGCAATGCCCCAACGTAACAAGTCATAATAACGCAAGCCTTCAAAGGCAAGTTCCCAGTGACGTTCGTTACGCAGCGCTTCGTCAGAATAAGCCACTGCATCCAGACCGACTCTTGCCCGAACCCGGTTTAACGGAGCAGCATCCTGTTTAAGCTCCGCTGCCATCAGCAATACATCGGCAAAACGGATAATCACCAAATCCTGAGTGTTATTCAACTGATAATCGGAATCAATCTCCGGATAAAGAATACGACTGTAGTTAACGCTCTCACCATTATCGTTATAGGCATTGATTGCCATATACTTTTTTTGCCAATACCCTGTTTCGTTCATTTGTTTATCGGCTCCCCAACCATAATCAGGCATTTCTTTCTCCACACTCAGGATAGAAGCTTCTCGGCGAAGGTCCTTCGCGGGCCATTCTTCCCATAAGGTAGGATTCACAGTGCCTACTCCCCAGCCAATGCCAAAAGGAAAGATGTCATCCAAGCTGGCAGGTTCGCGGGGGGAAGAATACAAACACACTTCGTTGTTGTACCATGGATTGTCCCACGTAGCTTTGGAAGAATAACGGATAGCAAATAAAGTTTCTACATTGTTACCCTCTTCACCTACCCATTCCAAATTGTATTCCTGAGCATATTTATAGTCTTTTTTAGTATATACATTACTGTATGGCCAAAGGTTCCTGAAATCACCTACCAAATCATGACCGCTATTAGTAATACAATCCTCCAAGTAGCCGATAACCTCAGTCTTGGATAAAGTTCCGTCCAATAAGGGCATATTATCTTGCTGATAGTAGCCCGTATAGAACAGATAAGCGCGCGCCAGTAAAGCCTCAGCGGCCCATTTAGTAGCGCGCCCCAATTCTGCATTACGGGCAGGATCGTATTTTACAGAAGGAAGCTGTTCGATAGCAGTTTTCAAGTCGGATGCAATCAAAGCATATAACTCGCTTGCCGTTGCACGAGGATTATTTACCGGATCAGTATCTACAATCAAAGGCACTGTCCCAAACAAACGGCAAAGGTCAAAGTAAAAATAAGCGCGCAGAAAATGTGCTTGTCCTTCTATCTTGCGGCGGCTCTCTTCGGTTTCCCACTCAACAGCATCCAATGAATGGAGTAGCATATTGCAGCGATAGATAGCCCGGAAATCTTGTTTCCAGACGTCAGCAAACATATTCTCATCCACTTTTTTCAATCTGTCCACGGCATGCATACGGCGGTCGTCGGGACCACCCCCTCCAAAGCGGTCGTCGGAAAGCAATTCCGCAGTCAGAAAAAAGCTTTGCCCATCTTCTCCGGGAGTCATTTCGCGAAGTAAGGCATACACTCCGGTCAGGGCAGTTTCCACATCTGCCGGACTCTTAGGAAAGTTCAAATTATCTTTCTTCACCAGGTTTTCAGTATCCAGAAAACCTTCGCAGCCCGAAAACAAAAGGGCTATAATTGAATATATCCATATCTTTTTCATACTGTTCTTCTTTTTAGAATTTAATATTAGCACCAACCATATAGGTTCTCCCACTCGGATAGAACCCCAAATCGATACCTGATACCCAGTCTTGATAGCCTCCATAGCCTATCTCAGGGTCCATACCCGAATATCCGGTAATAGTAAACAGGTTTTGTGCAGCTACGTACAAACGCAGTTCTTTTAGTGGCAGACCTTTGAACAACTTCTTAAAATCATACCCGACAGTGAGGTTTTGCATACGCAAATAATCGCCGTTCTCCATATAAAGATCCGAGTTGAACTGCCAGTTAGAATGAGTTCCGGAAGTCAGCCGAGGCAATTTATTGGAAGTACCTTCTCCATGCCAGCGACCAAATATCTCAGAAGTATAATTTTGGCGGGCATAATCAACATAGGAACGATAAGACTTCATAATCTGCGCACCAAAAGCTCCATTCATCGTCATGCTAATATCAAAACCTTTATAAGAAGCACTCAAGCTTATTCCCAAATTGTAATCAGGATGTGGGTCACCCAACATTCCTTGGTCATTATCATCAATAACTCCATTACGGTCGCGGTCCACCCAGATAATATCACCCGGTCGGGTTCCCTCCAACTTAGCACCTTTGTAATTGGCTATTTCTTCTTCTGTCTGGAATACACCTGCCGTTTTATAGCCATAAAAATATCCGATAGGGTAACCGACCTGTGCCC
>JAUUNK010000071.1 GCA_030844565.1 Bacteroides ovatus | reverse complement strand
GGCATGGCTCAAACCGAGAAACTGATTGATTATGTGAATCCATTTGTGGGAACAGATGGTTATGGTAATGTGTATCCGGGTGCGCAGATTCCTTTCGGAGGAATTCAGATGAGTCCGGACACAGATAGTAAATACTATGATGCGGCTTCTGGTTATAAATATAATCATTCCACCTTGTTGGGATTCAGCCTGACTCATTTAAGCGGGACTGGTATACCTGATTTGGGAGACTTTCTGTTTATTCCCGGAACAGGAGAGATGAAACTGGATCCAGGGACACGTGAGGAGCCGGAAAAGGGATACCGTTCACGTTATTCTCATGAGAAGGAATGGGCATCACCTAATTATTATGCGGTGGAGCTGTCAGATTATGGAGTAAAGGCTGAAATGACGTCAGGAGTACGTAGTGGTATGTTTCGCTTCACCTATCCTCAATCGGATAAAGCTTTTATTATGATCGATATGAACCATACTTTATGGCAATCTTGTGAATGGGCGAATCTGCGCATGGAAAATGATTCCACCATCACCGGATATAAACTGGTAAAAGGCTGGGGACCGGAACGGCATATTTATTTCACGGCTACTTTCTCTAAAAAGTTGACCGGCTTGCGCTTTATGCAGAATAAGAAACCGGTGATTTACAATACCTCCCGGTTTCGTAGCAGCTATGAAGCCTGGGGAAAGAATTTGATGGCTTGCATCTCTTTTGATACGAAAGCCGGAGAGGAAGTGATTGTAAAAACTGCTATTTCATCGGTCAGCACAAACGGGGCAAAGAACAATATGGCGGAACTTGCCGGACTCGCTTTCGATGAACTGAAAGCTAAAGGAGAAGCACTGTGGGAAAAAGAACTTGGAAAATATACCCTTACTGCTGACCGTAAAACGAAAAGAACATTCTATACGTCGGCTTATCATGCGGCTTTGCATCCGTTCATCTTTCAGGATGTAGACGGGCAGTTTCGAGGATTAGATAAAAATATAGAGAAAGCCGAAGGATTTACCAACTATACGGTATTCTCTCTTTGGGATACCTACCGGGCTTTGCATCCCTGGTTCAATCTGGTGCAGCAGGAAGTGAATGTCGATATTGCCAATTCCATGTTGGCTCATTATGATAAAAGTGTGGAGAAAATGCTGCCTGTCTGGTCGTTTTATGGAAATGAGACTTGGTGTATGATTGGTTATCATGCAGTTTCCGTATTGGCTGACATGATTGTGAAGGGAGTAAAAGGGTTCGATTACGAACGTGCGTATGAGGCTATGAAGACCACGGCGATGAATCCGAATTATGACTGTTTGCCGGAGTATCGTATGATGGGATATGTGCCTTTCGATAAAGAGGCGGAATCAGTATCTAAAACATTGGAATATGCGTATGATGATTATTGTATGGCACAGGCTGCCAAGGCTTTGGGTAAAGAGGATGATTATCGTTATTTCTTGAATCGTGCACTCTCTTATCAGACTTTGATTGATCCGGAAACGAAGTATATGCGTGGCAAGGACAGTCAGGGAAACTGGCGTACACCGTTTACTCCGGTGGCTTATCAGGGTCCCGGATCTGTAAATGGATGGGGGGATATTACGGAAGGCTTTACTGTACAATATACCTGGTACGTACCACAAGATGTACAAGGATATATCAACGAAGCTGGCGAAAACTGGTTCCGCAACCGGTTGGACGAACTGTTCACAGTAGAGTTGCCGGATGACATTCCGGGAGCACATGATATTCAAGGCCGTATCGGAGCTTATTGGCATGGAAATGAACCTTGCCATCATGTAGCGTATCTTTATAATTACTTGAAAGAACCTTGGAAATGTCAGAAGTGGGTACGGACGATTGCTGACCGTTTCTATGGCGATACTCCGGATGCATTAAGTGGCAATGACGATTGCGGACAGATGTCGGCTTGGTATATGTTCAATTGCATAGGCTTTTACCCGGTGGCTCCTTCAAGCAATATGTATAACATCGGTTCTCCTTGCGTTGAGGCAATAACTGTTCGGATGAGTAACGGAAAGGTGATTGAAATGGTAGCAGATAATTGGTCGCCGAAGAATGTGTATGTAAAGGAATTGTATGTGAACGGCAAGAAGTATGACAAGTCTTATTTGAAATATGAGGATATACGTGATGGCGTGAAACTACGTTTTGTCATGAGCAGTAAACCGAACTATAAGCGTGCGGTATCGGATGAAGCGGTAGCTCCTTCTTTGTCGTTGCCTGGAAAGACAATGAAATATCAGGCAAATTTTTCAGAAAAGAAAAAGAGTGGTAATCCTGTTTTTAAAGGTTGGTATGCCGATCCCGAAGGAGTCGTGTTTGGAGATGAATATTGGATCTATCCTACGTATTCGGCACCTTATGATGAACAAACCTTTATGGATGCCTTTTCGTCTAAAGACTTGGTGAACTGGACAAAGCATCCGAAAGTCATATCAAAAGAGAATATCAGTTGGCTTCGTCGTGCTCTTTGGGCGCCAGCGGTGCTTTCAGCGAATGATAAGTATTATTTGTTTTTCGGAGCTAATGATATTCAGAATAATAATGAAGTAGGAGGGATTGGTGTTGCTACGTCAGATAGTCCTGCCGGACCTTTTAAGGATGCTTTGGGTAAGCCGCTGATTGATAAGATCGTTCATGGGGCTCAACCTATCGATCAGTTTGTATTCAAGGATGATGACGGGCAATATTACATGTATTATGGTGGCTGGGGACATTGTAATATGGTGAAAATGGCTCCTGACTTATTGAGTATTGTTCCTTTTGAGGACGGAACGATGTATAAGGAAGTCACTCCGGAAAACTATGTAGAAGGACCATTTATGTTGAAACGTAATGGAAAATATTATTTCATGTGGTCGGAAGGTGGCTGGGGACTCCCGAACTATAGTGTAGCATATTCCATTTCAGATTCTCCCTTTGGTCCGTTCAAAAGGGTTGGTAAAATCCTGGAACAGGATCTTTCGGTAGCTACCGGAGCAGGACATCATTCGGTGATAAAAGGAGCCGGAGAAGATGAATGGTATATTGTTTATCATCGTCGTCCGTTAGGTGAAACAGCAGCAAATAGTCGTGCAACTTGTATTGATCGAATGTATTTTGATGAAAACGGGTATATTAAACCAGTGAAAATGACTTTTGAAGGAGTATTACCCAGTCCGCTTGATAGTACGAAGTGATGTTTTTATTACATTTGCCAATGTAAAACGATTATTAATTAAATATCTAAATCATGAGAAGATATATTCTGTTAGTTGTGTGTTTGTGCTTAGTTTCACTACTTCATGCGCAGAACCGGTTAGAGTTGGTTTCTCCCAATGGAGAGCTGAAAGTGTCCTTGAATCTCTCGGATAAAATCTATTATAGTATAGATTATAACGGAGATGTATTGTTGAAAGACAATTCTCTTTTGTTGGTTCTGAAAAATCAAGTGTTGGGACAGAACCCTAAGTTGCGTCGTCAGAAGCAATGGAGTGTCGACGAGCAATTAACTCCTATTGTTCCTTTGAAATATTCGAAAGTCAATAATCGTTATAATCAATTGCTACTGACCTTTAAAGATTATTCAGTAGAATTCCGTGCTTTTGACGATGGAGTTGCTTACCGGTTTATTACCTCACAAAAAGGTGATGTTGAAGTAATGAACGAAGAGTTTGCTATCAACTTCCCGTCGGATTATCTTCTTCACTTGCAACAACCGGGAAGTTTCCATACAGCTTATGAGGAACCTTACACACATGTTCAAAGTAATGCGTGGAAGCCTGAAGAACGGATAGCTGTTTTGCCGGTATTGATTGACACACAAAAAGACTATAAAATATTAATCAGCGAGTCGGATTTGGCTGATTATCCATGTATGTTTCTCAAAGGAACGGGCACGAACGGAGCAATTTCTGTTTTTCCTAAAGCTCCGCTTGCGTTTGCCGAAAACAGTGATCGTAGTGTGAAGATTACTCAAGAAGCTGATTACATTGCTAAAACAAAAGGTACGAGAAATTATCCTTGGCGTTACTTTGTGATAAGTAAAAATGATAAGCAGTTGATTGAGAACACAATGACTTATAAACTGGCTGAAAAGAATCAACTGCAGGATGTTTCATGGATTAAGCCGGGACAGGTAAGCTGGGAATGGTGGAATGACGCTTCTCCTTACGGACCGGATGTGGATTTTGTTTCCGGTTATAACTTGGATACTTATAAGTATTACATTGATTTTGCTTCTAAATTTGGTATTCCATATATCATTATGGATGAAGGCTGGGCTAAAAGTACGCGTGATCCTTATACGCCTAATCCCAAAGTAGACTTGCACGAGTTGATTCGTTATGGCAAAGAAAAAAATGTAGGGATTGTGCTTTGGTTGACATGGTTGACTGTAGAAAACAATTTTGATCTCTTTAAGACTTTCAATGAATGGGGAGTAAAAGGACTAAAGATTGATTTTATGGACAGAAGCGATCAGTGGATGGTCAACTATTACGAACGGGTAGCCCGGGAAGCAGCCAAACATCATTTGTTTGTCGATTTTCATGGTTCTTTCAAACCTGCTGGGCTGGAATATAAATATCCGAATGTATTGTCTTACGAAGGAGTGCGTGGAATGGAACAAATGGGCGGTTGTTATCCGGATAATAGTCTGTATTTACCATTTATGCGTAATGCTGTCGGTCCGATGGATTATACTCCCGGAGCGATGATTAGTATGCAGCCTAATGTGTATCGGTCGGAACGTCCTAATGCTGCAAGTATCGGAACACGTGCTTATCAGTTGGCACTCTTTGTGGTTTTTGAGAGTGGTCTGCAGATGTTGGCGGATAATCCTACTCTTTATTATCGTAATGAAGATTGTACCCGTTTCATTACACAAGTTCCCGTAACATGGGACGAGACTGTGGCATTGGAAGCTAAAGCGGGTGAATACGTCATTGTAGCAAAACGGAAAGGCGATAAGTGGTTTATAGGAGGAATGACTAACAATGGTGAAAAGGAACGTGAGTTTACCATAAAGTTAGATTTCTTGAATAAAGATCGTTCTTATCAAATGACATCTTTTGAGGATGGTATCAACGCAGGACGTCAGGCGATGGATTATCGTTGCAAGTCATCCCAGGTGAAAGCCGGGGAGCAGCTAACTATAAAGATGGTTAGAAACGGTGGCTTTGCAGCTGTCATTGAATGATGGCACATATTCTAACTTTCCATACATAAAAATGGAAATCATCTTTCAATCTATCACCATCCTTCTGAAACACCTTGTTCATCGAGCTTTCAGGGCGGTGATAGATTGTTCTCCACCTATCACCTAATCATTCATCTATCACCGTCTGAAATGAACATGCCTGCATATAAACATAAACTGGTATGTAAATAGAAGTTTCAACAGGGGATACTTTTGGTTTCACGGCTTGAAACAAAGTGTTTTACCGCTTGAAACTGTTTGTTTCAAGCGTTGAAACCAATCGTTTCACGGTACGAAACACTTTGTTTTGCTATTTGTTCTAAGAAGGCAATGCTTCGGAATCAACGTTTTCTCTTAGAGAACCACTCTTTAAACTCTGCTACTCGGGCTTTACTGACAAGTATTTTTTCTTTGATTCCTGAATAATACAAGTTAATGGACAGGCGGCTGTTGAACCATAAATCAATATCTTTAATAGCTTCTCGCGAAATAAGATATTGGCGGTTAGCCCGAAAGAAAAGAGAAGGATTGAGACACTCCGTAAGTTCATCTAATGTTTGAGAAAAACAGTATTCGGTTTCATCGGTTAAGACTACTTTGACCTGACAGTCCTTAATATAAAACAATTGTATCATATCTACAGAAACGGGCAATAGTTTGTCTCCTTTGCTAGGAATAAGGAAATGACTTTTATAGTTTTCCTGCTTTTGGAGTGAATGTATCAGTTTCAGTAGCTCATTCTCCTGTTGTGGAAAAGGAAACTGGTGTTTGTCAGCAGCATCCTGTAAACTTTGCAGCTTATCGAAAGCGTGTTCTATGTCTTCCTTACCGATGGGTTTTAATAAGTAGTCGATGCTGTTTACTTTAAATGCGCGTAATGCATATTCATCATAGGCAGTTGTAAAGATAATCGGACAAGTAATATTGATATGATTGAATATCTCGAAGGCGGAACCATCTGCCAGGTGAATATCCATGAATACCAGTTCCGGCATCGGATGAGAACTGAACCATTCGATAGTGGAACTGATACTATCCAGTATGGTCACGATTTCTCCATTCGGTTTTATCTCATTAAGCAGTGAAGTCAGGTTTCGTACTGCTGCTTTTTCGTCTTCTATAATGACAATCTTCATGGTGATTATTGTTCTAGTTGTGATTTTTCAATCAAAGGAATACAAACAGTAAACTCTTTGTCCTCCGTTATTTGTATATCCCGTTTAAACAAGAGCCTGTATCGCTTGGCAAGGTTGGCAAGTCCGATACCGGTTCCGGAAGTTGCAGTCCATTTGGGCTGAATGTCGTTGCTGATAGACAAATTGCCGTTATCGTCCGTCGTGATATGAATGGTCAACGGCTTCCGGTTGCTGATTTCGTTGTGCTTTACTGCATTCTCAATCAACACTTGCACCGCCATTGGAGGGAGGAGATATTCTTCGTAGGCATTGCTTATCTGTATGTCGAATTGTAGATTGTTCTCAAAACGCATCTTTAATAGAAATATATAAGCGGAAACAAATTCCATTTCTTCCCGGAGACTGACACATTGTGACTCATTACTTTGCAAAGTATACCTTAGTACCCGGGAGAGTTCCTGAATGTAATCCTGCGCTTTATCCTGATTTTCGCGTACCAGCGAACGCAGGGTATTCAGCGAGTTGAACAGCATGTGTGGGTTCAGCTGATTCTTCAGTACTTCATACTGATTGCGGAGATTCTCTGCCTGAAGCTGTTCGTTCTCAATAAGTACCAGTTGCTGCTTGAATATAAGATGAATGATACAGCAACTACTGGTGACGAGACATGCCACAATAAAATCCCGCAATGGATGCAAATAATGATGTACCATGGCATCGATGGCCGGAATATCAAACGTTCTGTGAAGGAAAACAAAAAACTGTCCTGACAAGTTACTCAATATCCATGTCACGATAAAGGAAAGCAAAATCTTTGTCCCTGTAATTTTAATGGAAGCCTGGTTGAAATGAAACAAACGGGTATTGATGGCAAAAAGTAACAATAGCGACAGAAAGGTAAACAGTATTTCGTTTGCCACATCTATAAACTTCATCCCTGGGAATAAGGAATGACTTTCGAAACGGTCGAAAAGAGATACTGATTCAGGAAAATGAATCAGTACAGCAACCGCAAAGGAGATGATGACTGTGGAAAGTATATATTTATCTTTTTTTATTGCTTTGGCTATCATACAACAAAGATAGTGGTAAATTATGAGTTACCGGTTATAAAATGTCAATGCTGTTGTCACAGTTGGTCAATTATTGTTTCTGAATGTGTGCCGTGACATACATACCAGGGCGGAATTGTACATTTTCCTCCTTGATGGAAGCATACACTTCGAGCGAACGATTGGTTTCGTCTACTTTTTGTCCGATGGAAATCACGATACCGTGAAAGGTTTGTGTCCCCATTCCGTTTACACGAAACTGTACCGGGCTGCCGACTTGTATGTCTGCAAGATCTTTCTCGTAAGTAGTCAGGCAAAGCATCGGGCTGCTTTTATCGATAAGTTCGCAAAGTGCTTCTCCCGGATTGATATATTTGCCGATATTTATCGCTACATTAGCGGCATAACCACTAATGGGGGCTTTGACTTCCAGTAGCGGTTGTATTCCGTTCTTAAGTAATGCCTCCGTTTGAACGCCTAAAAGAGAAAGTTGTGCAGCAGCGGCGTCCTGGCGACTCTTCATGGAGAGAAAGTCCGCTTTACTTTGCTGGAATTTCTTTTGAGAAGCTGCTTGTTCGGCAGACAGATTTTTTTGCCGTTCGTATTCAGCTAAGAGATATTCGGTCTGTGCGTGACTGTCCAGATAAGTTTGTTGCAGGGTGATGAACTCCGGATTCTCTAACGTGGCGATTACACTGTTTGCAGTCACCCATTGCCCTGGAAGCAGAGAAGCCTTTTTTACAATGCCTCCCATGGTTAAAGCAATGGTTGCCTGACGTTGAGGAGGAAGAACGATTCGTCCGTTGAACGAAACCTGATTAGGCTTTGAGGTAGCTGAAGTGATGGCATCCACTTCGGGTTGTGCGATGGTATCTGCTATCGTTTCGGCAACGGGAATTGCGGCGAATTCGTTATTTGTAGTTTGCTGGTTTCCTTTGCAAGCCGTTAGAACTAGTAAAAGGATGGGATAAACTATCTTTTTCATATCTTATGTTTTATAATAATTATTCTGGGTGATGTATGTCATTCAATGTCTCGATTTTCCACCTACTTGAAAAGTTCATATTCCAGTGCAGCAATATTGTATTGGTAGACTGTTTCAATATAGCCTCTGCGGATCTCTCTGGCGGTGGTAATCGACTGTATATATTCGGCAATGCCTGTTTCGCTCTGCTGCAATTGCAGGTTGGCTGCCTTTGTCAGTTCGTCCGCTTCTTTCAGGGCAGAAGAGGTATAATATCGTAAACTCTCATTATTTCTGCGGAGGGATGCTTCCAGTTCGAGTGTTTTATTTCTTAACTCCCGGATGTTGGCATCTGCCTGTATTTGCGCTGAAGTGGCAGTTAGCCGTGCCTGCTTCACTTTGCTCTTTTGTGGCAGGAAGTAGATGGGGAAAGAAACCCCGATCATCCAGGCATTCAGATTCTTAAGTGGGAGAATGTCCTGACGTGTATACCCCACACTGATTTCAGGAAAGAAATGGCTCTGCTCTACACGGAGCATTGCTTTCGCTTCATCTGCCTGGCTTTGAAAGTAGGCAGTATGTGCTCCCGACAGGTTTCCATCCAAAATGCCGGTATAGAATAAGGATAAAGTGGAATCCGCCGGAACAATGGGATCGTTGGAGTAGCAACTCCATTGGAAACCTGCCAATGCCATTTTCTCTTCTTCTTTTGCTTGGAACCAGCGGTTATGCAGATCGGCAGCTATGGTGGTCATCATATTTTTCTCTAGCAAGGTAATCTCTCCTTGTTGGTATCGTAATTCTCCGATGCGCTGCAGTTCTTCTGCCATTTTATCCTGATCCCGATACATTGAACAGAGATTAGTGGCATATTGGTAGTAGGCCCACGCCCTTTTCACTTCTGCTGTGATTTCTTTCTCTACCATCTGCCGATAATAGGTGTTCGTTTTTACCTGACGGTTGACTAACGCATTCTTGTAGAATGGCGTTAGAAGAGAGCCCAGGCTTTGCTCGAAAGCCAGTTCCTTGTCTTTTTTGTTTTCTCCGTTAAGTTGACCCCAGGAATAGCTGAACGAGGTAGGCGTTGCTTCTATCACTTCTCCGCGAGTGGCTTTGGCTTGTTGAATAGCATTATTGGCTATTTTCAGGCGAGGATGATTTTGTTTGGCTATTTCTATCGCCTGTTCGAGACTGACTGTTTGTGTCTGTTGAGCGGAAACGAACGCGGGAAGAAACAAGAACAGGAGACACAATCCCCCGAAAGGCCAGCGTAGTTTGATTCCCGGACGTCTCCAAGTAGCAAATGAATTTACAATTTTGTAAAACACCGGAATGATGAGTAAAGTCAGTACGGTAGAAATAATCAAGCCACCGATGACCACTGTTGCCAACGGACGTTGTACTTCTGCGCCGGCTGAAGTGGCTATTGCCATCGGGACGAATCCCAAAGATGCAACCAGTCCTGTCAGGAATACAGGACGGAGCAAGTGTGGAGTCCCTCTTTTGATAATCTGGTTTGTAGTCATGGAATAGGTATTTTGTTTACGAAGTTCGTTGAAGTGATTTACCATCAGGATACCATTCAATACTGCCACCCCGAACAAAGCGATGAATCCTACTCCGGCCGATATGCTAAACGGAAGTCCGCGTAGCCAAAGTGCGGCGATACCACCGATGAGCGATAGGGGGACGGTTGAGAATACCATCAGGGTATAGGTGATGTTCTTGAATGCGAAGAACAGAATCAATAGAATGAGCATTAATGCCACGGGGATGACTACCAGTAAGGTATTGATGGCATTTTGCAAGTTCTCGAACTGGCCGCCGTATTCGAAGTAATATCCCGGCTTCAGTTTGATGTTCTTGTTCAATGTCTCTTGAATATTGGCGACAACTTGCTGGATGTCTGCGTCACGCACATTGACACCGATGACGATGCGCCGTTTGGTTGCATCCCGGTTGATTTGCAGTGGCCCACTGACAAGGTCGATGCTTGCTACCTCTCCAACAGGGATTTGAATTCCTTCCGAAGTGCGTACAAACAACTTATCAAGATTCAAGTCGGCCACTTTCTCTTGGTCAAGCCGGACCACGAGATCGAATCTCCGTTCGTTTTCAAAGATTACACCTGTTGACTCTCCGGCATAGGCAGTTCGGATAATGGTGTTAAGCTCTTGTATGTTGATGCCGTAACGGGCTATTTTGCCACGGTTGTATTTCACTACCAATTGAGGTAATCCCATCGTCTGCTCAACGATGACATCTGCTGCTCCCGGCACTTTTTCTACAAAAGTAGCTGCTTCTTTGGCTCTTTCATATAATTCGTGCGTGTCTTCTCCATATAATTTGATGGCAATATCTGCTTTCGCTCCCGTCATCAGCTCGTTGAAGCGAAGCTGTATCGGTTGCGAGAAGTTGAATTCGGCACGTTCGGAGAGCGGAGCAAGTGCATCTTTCATTTTATCCACCATTTCTGCACGGCTTCCGGCACTTGTCCATTCTTTGAATGGTTTCATGATAATCATCACATCGGCGTCTTCCACCGCCATCGGGTCAGTGGGAACTTCCGCCGTTCCTATTTTGGCTACAACATGTTTGATTTCAGGGAATTTATCCATTAATGCTTTCTCTGCTAAGCGGGATACTTCGATACTTTCGGTCAGCGAACTTCCTGCGGGTAGTGTCATTTGCATGGCAAAATCACCTTCGTCCAAAGTGGGAATGAACTCTGCTCCCAGGCGGGTAAAGAGAAAAAGTGAACCGATCAGCGCGGAGAAGGCTATGATGACGGTACGCCATTTGTAACGAAGACAGGCGCGCAGGGTGTGCTGGTAGATCTTGTTCAGTTTCTCGAAGAAGCGGTCGGCAAGGGTGGGTTTCACAACAATGGTATGCTTCAGAAAGAGGGAGGCCATCATAGGAACATAAGTCAGTGAAAGAATTAAGGCTCCGATAATGCAGAACACAAGTGTTTTGGCCATGGGGGTGAAGTATTTCCCTTCAATCCCGTTCAATGTAAGGATGGGGAAGAAGACGATAAGGATAATCAACACTGCAAAAGTGGCCGAACGTGCAACGCCGGAAGCTCCTTTTTCCACTTCTTTGTCCATCTCTTTGCGGGTCAGTGTGCGGCCTCGGAATTGTTTTCCGTAAATGTGGGCGAGGATACCTTCCAATATAACGATAGAGCCATCTACTACAATACCAAAGTCAATGGCACCGAGACTCATTAGATTGGCGGTGACATTGAATACACGCATCATGATAAAAGCGAAGAGCATTGCCAGCGGGATGACGGATGCGACAATCAGTCCGGCACGGAGGTTGCCGAGGAAGAGGATGAGTACAAGGAAGACGATAACCGCTCCTTCAATCAGGTTGTTGACAACCGTAGAGATGTTCCGGTTTACCAGTTCCGAACGGTTCAAGTAAGGTTCTATACTGACTCCTTCGGGTAATAGCTGCTGTATTTTTTTTACCCGTTTTTCGAGTTCTTGAGTCACTACATTTGCGTTGGCACCTTTTAGCATCATGGCAATTCCGCCGACACACTCGCCCTCACCATCCTTTGTCATGGCACCGAAACGCTTTGGAGAACCGAAGCGGACAACTCCTACATCACTGATATGTACCGGAATCCCATTTCGGTTGGTCACTACAATCTGTTCAATATCCTTGATGCGGGTAATCATACCTTCCGACCGGATATAGTAGGCGTTCTTTATCTTCTCAATGTAGCTTCCGCCGGTATTTTGGTTGTTGCTGCTAAGTGCTTCGAACACCTCGCCGATAGTGATATTCAAAGAAAACAGGGCGTCCGGATCGACGGCTACTTCATATTGTTTCAGGTAACCGCCGAAACTATTGATTTCTACTATACCGGGTATACCAGACAACTGACGTTTCACCATCCAGTCTTGAATGGTGCGGAGTTCCATTGCGTCATATTTCTTCTCATATCCGGGAGCTACCTTCAATATATACTGGTAAATCTCTCCCAGACCGGTAGTGATGGGCATCATCTCCGGTGTTCCGAGCTCGGAGGGAATTTCGCTTGTTACGCTTTGTATTTGTTCATTTATCAGCTGCCGTGCATCGAGTGTGGGGACACTTTCTTTAAAAACGACCGTTACGACCGATAGCCCGAAGCGGCTGACAGAACGGATATCTTCGACATTCATAATATTGCTCATCGCTATTTCGATAGGCATAGTAATGAGTTGTTCCACCTCTTGTGGTGCGAGTGTAGGGGATACGGTCACTATTTGTACCTGATTATTGGTAATGTCGGGCACGGCATCGATAGGTAGTGTCAGCATCGCATAGATACCTCCGATAAACAGGAAGAGAGTAGTGAGTCCTACAAATAGTTTCTTCTTGATTGAAAAACGTACAATAGCTGTAAACATGATTTTCGTTGTATTATTATTTCACAGTACAAAATTACTGCCTATCTTCATCCGTTATCACTAAGAATAAATGAAGCGGAAAGATTGTGGGGTGAAGTGACGGATTGGGGAATTGAAAGATGTAAAATCATTGTTCTTGTTTCACTGCTGAACAAACATTTCTTTCAGTTTACTCGTTTAATATAAAAACAAACTAAATGTATATTCAGCATGAAAACATTCGTCTTGATGATGGTAAGCCTGTTGTTTGCAATTTCTTCGGAAGCGCAAAACAAGTCTTTTTATGATTTTACAGTGAAAACTATTGATGGTAAGGACTTTCCTCTTTCTTCACTGAAAGGTAAGAAAGTGCTGGTAGTCAACGTGGCATCTAAGTGTGGGCTGACGCCCCAGTATGCTCAACTGGAGAAACTATATGAGAAATATAAAGAAAAAGACTTTGTTATTATCGGTTTTCCGGCGAATAACTTTATGGGACAAGAGCCGGGTAGTAATGAGGAAATAGCTAAGTTCTGTTCTTTGAACTACGATGTTACTTTTCCGATGATGGCTAAGATTTCCGTTAAAGGAAAAGATATGGCTCCTCTTTACCAATGGTTGACGGAGAAAAAACAGAATGGGAAAGAAAACGCACCGGTTCAGTGGAATTTTCAGAAGTTTATGATTGATGAGAACGGACATTGGGCGGGAGTTGTGTCTCCGAAAGAAAGTCCGTTCTCTGAAAAGATTATTACTTGGATAGAGAAGGAATAAGAGAGACTTTTTTCAGCTCTTCTTCGAAGTTGGGAGTGAAGATTCCTTTACCCAGATTTTCTTTTATTTCTTCGATCTTCCAAAATCGTCCACCGTCCAGTTCGTCGCTGGGATGGATTTCTTCCTCATAAACGGTTTTGTGGACAAAAACAAGCTCTTTTTCACGGCTGGATTCAAAAACATAACTGGTGAGAAGCTCCGGAGTGAAGTCTGTGATGCCTAATTCTTCACGGACTTCTCTCTTTAGGGCGATTTCTACGCTTTCGCCCAAATCAATATGTCCGCCCACAGCCGTATCCCATTTCCCCGGTTGAATATCTTTCCATTCGGGTCGTTTCTGTAAATAGATGTCTCCTTGGGTATTGAATACGTGAAGGTGAACTACCGGATGAAGCAGTTTGCTACCGCTGTGACATTCTTCGCGAGTGGCGGCTCCGGTGATATTTCCCTGTTCGTCTACGATAGGGAACATTTCTTGGTTATTATCGCTTGGCATAGTGTCTTTTATATTGCGTAAAATCTTTCAGAGAGGAGAATATCTTATGGTATTAATAAAGAAGAATCTCCATAACTTAGGAATCGGAAATCATGCGCCAGTGCATAATCATAAATAGTGTGCCAATTCCCTTTTACAAAAGCTGAAACCAAAAGCAGCAAGGTACTTTGCGGCTGATGGAAATTAGTAACCATCGCCTTTACTATTTTATAATTGTATCCCGGTGCTATGATAATCTGTGTACTGGTGTGAAGGGTTTCCAAACCATTCCTGTCGAGATATCCTAATATCTTTTGCAGCGCAACAACGGGAGGAATCTGGTCGTACTTTTCATAAGGCTGCCATTGTTTGACACGTAGTTCTTCTTCCGTAGCATACGGATTTTCAGCCAATGTAACTCCAATGTGATACAGGCTTTCCAGAGTCCGTACAGAAGTAGTTCCTACTGCAATAGCACAACCGTCGTGGTCAATCAGTTTTTTGATGGTGCTCCGGTTGACCGATATATATTCCGTGTGCATTTCGTGACCTTCGATTTCTTCACTTTTTACAGGTTTGAATGTGCCTGCTCCTACATGTAGAGTTAATTCTTCAAGATCAATCCCTTTTTCTTGAAGAGCATCCAATACTCGTGGAGTAAAATGTAATCCCGCCGTAGGCGCAGCTACCGAACCTTTAATCTTAGAATAAACAGTCTGATAAGTCTCCTTGTCACTTTCTTCCGTATCCCGGTTTAAGTAAGGAGGAATAGGAAGTTCTCCGAATACTTCAAGGATATCGGCAAACGTCACTTCCGGATTATCCCATGCAAAATCTACCCAATGGCTGGTTCCTTTACATTCTCCTCGGGTAGCGGTCAGAGTAATAGGGAATCCTTTGACGGTCATTTCGCGTTTCAACTGTCCGTCTTTCCATTTCTTCAGATTGCCGATCATGCAAAGCCAGGCGGCATGTACTGTCTGTTGGAAATTCAAGACATAATCGTTTGGCTGAATCGGTTCAAGACAAAACACTTCGATCAGTGCTCCCGTCTCTTTTCGAAAATGGAGGCGTGCCTGAATGACTTTTGTATTATTGAATATCATCAGGCTGCCTTGCGGCAGATATTCCGGCAAAGACGTGAAAACATCTTCACTAACTTCTCCACGACGGTATATTAAGAGTTTGGACTGGTCGCGGGTAGGCAACGGGAATTTAGCAATACGTTCATCCGGAAGAGGATAACTGTATTCACTGATATGGATATGTCTAGGATCTTCTTTCATTGTTTTCTAAAATAAAAAGAGGTTAGAACCCATTCGGTTTCTAACCTCTTTAACCAGTCGGGGTGACTGGATTCGAACCAGCGACCACACGCCCCCCAGACGCGTACTCTAACCGGGCTGAGCTACACCCCGAATTGCGGATGCAAAAGTACAGATTAATTTTTAATTAGCAAATAAATAGTGTGAAATTTCTTCTATTATAAATTTACTATTTAGTGCTATCGGCTGGTTATTAGTAGATTGTGGGATTGTTTTGTTTGTTGGTAGAGGCAAAATAAAAAGATGTTATGGATTTATATTTAATTCCATATTGCATTTTTCAGTTTATGCAAAATGGCTGAGTTGTGGGACTAAATCATATCAATTAACCGAAAAACTTTAATAAAACTTTAATCGAATTTTCTTATCAGAATCTCATTACTGTCTTTTAATTTATGTATATATATGTATGTAAATGATAATTAATAGGTGGTTTCTGTAGTTATATTTCGTAACTTTATGTTCCGTAATTTTAAAAAGTTTCACAGAGGAATTATAGATTCACTAAATGAAAATTTGTAATTATATGAGATGTATTTATTCTTGGTTTTATGAAAAAATAGAACAATATATCGGTTTCGTGTTTCTAATTAATAAGTTGAACCTTAGTAAATTGTTTAACAGCTTTGATAAAGAAGATAAACATGGTGAGGTGGTGTGAAAATTTACATGTTAATGATTGTTTTTGTTTCTGATAAATCTATTTTTTGATGTATATATTTGTGTTGTAATATTTATAAATAATGTTTGTCAGGAGGATAAAAAATAATAATATGGCAACTATTAAGTTTGTGTTGTACAAAAGCAACAAAAGAAAAGACGGGAGTTACCCTGTATGTTTAAGAGTGTCTAAAAAAGGTAAGCTCAAGTACATTGATTTAAAATTATCATCATTAGAGGGGCAGTGGAATGAAGATACTTGCCGCTTTAAGAATGATAAGCGTGTCAATCCTAATTATGAATTATATAATGGGCTGTTGAGTCATTATGAAGACCGAAAAAATACTATCCTAAGGAAGTTTTTGGAAGAGCGTGTAGACTGGACTTTGAATCAGTTTGAATCGGAATTTCTGGGTATGTCAAGGCAGGGAAAGGTTTATGACTACTTTATGAGGCAGGTCGAGAATTTGAAAGCTACAAAACATATTGGAAATGCAAAGGTTTATGAGCGAACTCTACGTATGTTGGCAAAGTATGACCCGAAGATTAAGGAACGGGTATTTTCAGAATTGGATATAAAATATATCAATCGTTTTAATTTGGAAATGGAAAAAGACGGGTGCTGTGGCAATACCCGTAAATATTACCTTAAAACATTACGGGCGGTTATGAACAGGGCGATAAAGGAGCATGAAGCCTCATCGAAAACCTATCCATTCGGTAAAAATGGTTTTGAAATAGGTTGTTTGGAGGAAGAAACGGAGAAACGCTATTTACAGCCAAAGGATTTGGAACTTTTAAAGAATTCGCCCCAAACAAATTTTGTATTGGAGCGTGCCCGTATGCTGTTTTTATTTTCCTATTATTGTTATGGGATGAGTTTTGTTGATATGGCAAAGCTTACGACTGAAAATATAGTTGTATCGGAAGGGATAGAACATATTGTTTATAAACGGGAAAAGACGAAGAATGTCAAGAACATGAAGCCGTTAATAATACCTGTTACCCCTGCCTTGAAAGATATATTGGAGTGGTTTAAACAAAATATTTCTTTAGTAGGAAAATATCTTTTGCCTATAATAACGAAGGATTATGACGGGGAGCAACTGTATGATCATATACGTACCCGTTATCAACGCCTTAATAATAACCTGAAGAAATTAGGTAAGATATTAGGTATTGAGAAGAACCTTACCACCTATGTGAGTCGTCATACGATGGCTATGACGTTGCAAGGCAATGACGTTTCCCGAGAAACAATTAGCGCAGTATTGGGACATCGTGACATTAAAACCACCATGACATATTTGGATAGTTTGTCACAAAATGTATTGGACAGAGTTGCAATGTTATTATAATTATTAATTAAATCTTGTTTAATATGGTTTTGACATTAAAAATACCTTTGGAACAATTGATAGGTAAACTTCTTAAAGGGGAAGTGACAGCACTATCAGAAAAGAGACTCTATCTTTATGTTGAGAATTTAACAAATGGGGATAAAGGTAAACTTCGGCAAGTATTGAAAGATATAGATGATATGGTTGCTAACTGGAAGGATAGTTATTTTATATCCGTTTATGAAGAAAGGGTAGCTGCTTTTAATCGAAGTAAATTACAAATAACACCTCAAGAGTTAGATGATATTTTTCATGAAGAAAATTATTTGTTGAAGTCTGGTAAAATTGCACTGTCAGTAGATTATTTATATGAATCTATTGCAAAGTATGGCTTTATAAATGAACATCATCAGGATGCGGTAGAAAGTGCATGTTTCTATCATGACATAGAGTTTTTGCGGAAAGAGTGGGAGTATTTAGTGTTGGCTCCGATAATGTCATTACGGGATGTTGTTTGTAATATGTTGGGTATGGCTTGTGATATTCCTAAAAGTGAGTCGCAGACGTCTAGTAGACCATTAAAACGGATAGAAGATTATCCGGAGATATTTGGTCTTGGTATTTGTTGTGAATTGACAGGCTATGCAAAGCATACGATTTATAAGTGGACTCGCACAAAAGAGATACCGTGTCATCGTTCCGGCGCTAATGGGCGTAAATTGGTATTCAAACGTGATGAAATTGTAGAATGGCTGACAGCTCGGAAACAGGAAACGAAAGATGAGTTTATAAAACGCAAAGAATCGGAGTTGGCCTCCAGGTATATCTATAATAACCTATAAAAGTAGTGGTATTTGTATACATTCAAATTAATCAGTTATGTATGACACAGTAGTTTTAAAACTTCTAAAAGAGGATATAGGCGATAAGTACGATTGGAGGTCTGTCTTTAATAAGATTGACCAAACCAGCGAGTACAAGCAAGTTGAAGGTGGTAGCGGACATATAAACGGATTACGTGTCTCTGTAACGGAGAAACATGTCAGAGTCACGGGGAGCCTCTCTAAATATTTCAGAGGTACTAATCTCGATTCTTTAACCTTGTCACAAGTTGAAAAGGCTATCAAGCAATTGGGTAAGGAGCTAGGTGTTCCTATGATAGAGGCTGATGTGGAACGGGTGGATATGGCTGAAAACTTTGAAATGTCGCGTCCCCCTGAATTTTATATTTCTAAAATGCAAAGTTTGGGGGAATGTTGCCCTAATAAGTGGAAAGGGACTACCTATTTTCCTTCTAATGGGGTATTGTTACGTTTCTATGATAAGTCCAAAGAAGTGCGTAAGAAAAGGAAAAATCAGAAGAATACTCCCGGTGCTTTCTCTACAAGTGTGGAACAGAATTTATTAAGATACGAGATATGCTTTGGTAAAAAGGCAATTAGGCGGATGTTCGGTCATCAGTTAAAAGCGAAAGACTTGTATGATAAAGATATATTTTGGAGGTTGGTATCCGAGTGGCTCTACTCCTATGACGAAATAGGTATAATATCGGATAAGCTTTTTGATGTGTCTTTTGAACAGATAAAAACGCTGAGTGATTTTGAGGAGTGGTGTATTGCTATTGCTCATAGTGTTGTTGGGCTTCCTTCTTTTGTAAAAGGGCGTTTTTCTGTCAGAGAGCGGAGTCTTGGCGAATCGAATGGCAATAAAAAGGATGGACAGGATAGACAATATCATAAAAGAATACAGGATAAAATTAGAGGAGCTATGAAGCACTTTAGTGGTACTATGGGAAAAACAGAGTTGATGCAAGAATTGACAGATAAGATTGAGGCATATCTAACGGATAAGTTCGAAAACTCCCCCGATGCTTATAATGTACGGGAAGATAGTGCTTCGGTCAAATAAGCTCTCTATTAGGTTCTATGCGAGATAAACTTCTAATGGTTGGGAAATAGTGTTTGATTAGGGGTAACCCTTCTATAAAAGACTATTATGAGAGGTCATAAAAATAAAAGGAGGACTGGATATATGAAATATATCAAAGTCCTCTTTCGTCAATATACGCAGGCTATTGTCCTGCGTATATATCTTCTCTCATCTCTATTGGAAGTGTATTGCCACTTTTATTCCTTAATGGTATAATTTACTCGGTTAGGGGATAGAATGGTTAGTATCGCCCTAAAACGAGCCTCTATGATTAAGTCTGTGATGAGGTTGTTGTTGGGAGTCGATATTCTATTTCTAAGTTATCATAAAAAAGAATGGGGTACAGGTTTTCTTTCGTGGTAGATGATACCTGTAAACGATGTAATAAGCTAGTGGTAGGAGTAGAGGACAGACGGTAATATAAGAATGTCATATAGGATTAAAATAGAATGGATTGGAGTAGATATGTAGTGAAAAGGTAGGGGAAGGGCATAGTGATGAGGCTAATAGTGACGTCACATTGACAAAAGTGATATCAAAAGTTTGGGAAGCCTCATCGAAGCCTCTCTCTAAATGTTTAGTGACACATTGAACTGTCAGTCCTCGTCCTCTTCCTCGTCAGAGTTCCAACGTCTCATTAATTCACGGGTTTCGTCAGGTTCGGCAAATCGGGCTTTACCCAATTTATCAATCAGAATAAAAATAGGAAGTCCGTAATTTGTATTCCCGTTCGCCTCTTTATAAGCTGCAAAATAGACTACATAGTTTTTGTAGTTTTCCTCTTTAATCAATTCAAAATCTTCTGGTCTTGTTAGGAACTTCGTGGCTATTGCTTCTACATTCTTGTCCATATTTGTTGTTGGGTATAAATGTTTTTATTACTGGATTATGTCTTTTATCCATTCCAAAGCGTTGTCGTTTGCTTCAAAAACAAATTCTTGCCCTTTGGCTGCGGAAATAAAACAGTCCTCTTTCCAGGAATTTGCGTTATAACTTATTGGAATTTGCCGGAAAAAATCGGGTAAATTCCATACTCTCCTGCTGCATTTTTCCTTAGTAAGCACAAGTTTATCTGAAAACTGTAAGCATCCAGCTCCGGGCATTTGAGGTAAAAATGAAAGTTTGGAAGAAGTCGTATAAATGACATTTGGACTGTTCCACCTTTCCATTTTTGCATGTGGGTGTCCGTTTAACCATGCGGGGATATTGGTAGGAGTGTCAATGATTTCTCCTATTTGAAGATAGCCGTATATAACATGCCAATCTGGAGCGTCTTTTTTATAACGTAATTGTTCGGCAATATACTCCGTCTGCTTAAACCAACCAAAGAATAAAAACAAGTCTCCGATTCCTACCCCCTGTTTTTGTAGGTGTCTTAGTGCGGTCTTTTCTTGTCCGAATGTAGGTTTCCACCCTGTTAGTCTGTCCTTTATTGCCCCTCTGATATCGGGGTCTAAATGGCAGTTATATTCTTCTTCTATTTTGTTGTTGGGGCGTAAAGTATGGATGATATCGTAATATGAACTATTACCATAGTATAAATCTCTATACTTTGTTTCCATATCTGTTTTAGAGGGTATCGGCAATGACAATAATGTTCCGTCCGGTAATATTGGACTGGGCATTCCACCATATTGGGAATCAAATCCCTTTCTACTTAGTATAACTTTCATTTGGCATCAGTGTATTTGCATAGTTCAACATGTTGTTTGACGTAGTTTATAAATTCTGCGGCATCCTTTGTTATTACCCCATAACTTGTTTGCACTTTAGGAATGTTGGGACGCATCCCATCGGGGATATCCAACGGAGACAAACGACTGAAATAGTAAAATTCTTCACAGATAAGAACATATTCCCCTCTCAAATCCTTGTCCATTTTGTCTTTTCCATGGAAATTATTTTCTATCTGTATAAATTCTTTAGGGTTAGTCGGGTTTGGTTTATATATGTTGTCTCCATAACGTTGTATAACTTTAGTATCTTCTGTTTTTACAGGGCGTTTTTGTTCGTACTTTTCCCAGTATTCAGCAAAAGAAAGTTTTTGTGTCACTTTTGCTAAATAGACAAGTTTTTCTTTTCCAACTTCGGTCGGACTGTCCTTTAGTTGTTTTGAAGTCCATCCCGCAATCCAGTTTCCTATTTTGGTGTTGCGACGCATTGCAGGCTTACATGTTGCAAGTGTCAGTACTCCCAATAAAGGGTTTGGAGCAAAACGGTTGTCATGCTTCATTTTATAACTGTACAGTTTGTAATCTGTAGTTTTCATATTTGTCGGTGTTAAGAGTAAATATTGATATTTAGCTTTTATTTCCGACGAATATATCAAATATTATCTTAAAAAACGATATAAATGGGATATTTTTAATTATATTTGTCGTAATTAGTTTGTGTTGATGCTTCATCTGTGTAGATATGAAGGATAATGG
>JAUUNK010000070.1 GCA_030844565.1 Bacteroides ovatus | reverse complement strand
CACCATCCGTATCTTTCAAATCATCGATGGAGACTCCCCCATCACTAAGCTCCGGCCAAGCACTGGCAACTCCCTCCGGTTTCACATCGGCAGGAATATCTATCAGTCCGGGAACATTTTCGGCATTTGAAGTAACACTACCGATATAAGTTGCAGTTCCATTGCGTGTTTCAGAAATAATACGTTCATCAATAACATCCCGCCACTTGGAACATCCTGCATCATCCAGTACCAAACAATACGCCTCCTCTGCTGAATGTGTAGTGATTACATCTGTCTCCAAAGGAGAAGACAAGCGTATCTCTTTCTTTACCTGCCCGGTAAAAGTATTGTCGCAGGCGGCATTGCTAATCTGCCCGTAGATGCCTTTAGCCCAGTTGTCCCGGGTCACCTCCGAATGACCTTCTATTACATTGCCATCCACATAAAAACGTCCCCAAACATGTTCCATCGGCTGCCAGACGTTGGGAGTACCATCTTCCTTATAACAATACCGTGTAGTACGGATACCAAGTGCAGCAATCCTGTAACTGACATTTCCCTTTTTAGGAGTAGCCGGTCCCGGCTTATAATAGTTATTGACAATATTGACTTTCATACCTTCGCCACCGTAACACCCGTTACCGGCCCAATTATAAATAACGTTATTACGCATATCCACATACTCACGGTCTTGTGTACCCGGACGAGGGCCAAGGCGAGGAGCACGGCTCTCGTGATGTGCCAGCAGATTATGGTGGAACGACGCTCTTGCCCCTCCCCATATAGCTCCGTACCCATGTTTTCCCTTTGCATGTCCGGCAGTGCGGAGACTTTCTGAAACAAGACACCATTGTACGGTTAAATTTTCTCCACCATATACGGAACACGTCTCATCCACAGACCAACTGATGGAACAATGGTCTATAATTACATTTTTACTATCCATACAACATAGTCCGTCCGGCTCACCTCCGCCCTCATTACCGACACGGAAGCGCAAATAACGGACAATCACATTCTCTGCATTAATCGTAACCGGACAGCGGGCTATGCAGATGCCTTGTCCCGGCGCAGTCTGTCCGGCGATGGTCAAGTCACCGTTCACTATCCGCAAGCCATGCTCCAGAAAGATGGTACCCGCCACATCAAAAACAACGGTACGTGCCCCCTGCTGCATCAGCGCGTAGCGCAAGGTTCCCTTTTGAGTGCCATCCTCCAAGGTCGTGACATGATATACTTTTCCGCCACGCCCACCGGCAGTATAACGTCCGAAACCTTCGGCACCCGGGAACGCAGGCAAATCACGGGCAAGCACGTCACCTAGATTTCCCACTCCTATCCACAAAAAGAATACCCACACCAAGCATTTGCCCAGAAACCGGGACATAGAAAAAAATTTTTGTATCATCATAGTATTTTCAATTTGTCAAGGCAAAAATAGAGCGCACACAGCAAAAAATAGGGGAATATTTATCAGAAAAGGTGGACTATCAAGTATCTCACCCCTATCTTAATTCTATACCCACCGCGCATAAACAGAAAAAAGAGAAACTGCACCAATCGGTCTACCACGGTAGGAATACCCAAAAGGAGCGCCTTTCCATTATCCTTGGGTATCACGGAGCGTACCAAAAAAGACCGCCGGACATCCTAAGACATCCGGCGGTCACGTCAACCTAAAAACGATACCTATGAAACACTGCGTGTCACTTTAATTGGAATTGCATGTTTTTGCTATGGACAAGTTCTTCGTGTGTAAGACGATACTTATTTATCTTTTTACCGTTCAGGAACACCTTATCTATATAGAGAGCACCCGGTTCCTTGCGGTTGGTCTCCATCACCAGTTCTTTTTCTTTGTACCACTTGGGATTCAGCCGGATGGTTACTTTATTAAATACGGGAGTGGTCAAGGTGTATTCCGGAACTCCGGGACAATCGGGATAGAAACCCATCATGTTGAAAATAGCCCAAGCAGACATAGTACCTGTGTCGTCGTTACCGGGGATACCGTCGGGTTTCGTGGTGAAATACTTATCCAACAAACGTTGCGTCTCTTTCTGCGTACGCCACTCTTCTCCTTTGAAATAAGAGAAAAGATGAGGATAGGCGATGTCCGGCTCGTTGGCAGGGTCATACAGACCTTCATCAAATATCATCTGGAGTTTATTTACGAACGGCTTCTTGCCTCCCATCAACTTGGCAAGCCCATATACATCGTGGGGGACATAGAAGGTGTAGTTCCAGGAATTACCTTCATGGAAACCGGGACTAGGCTCGAAGTTCTCTCCTTGCTTGGGGTCGAACGGACTATAGAAAGTTCCATCCGGCAAAATGGGCCGGAGGGTGCCAAACTCTTTACTATAATAATGCCGGTAGCCCAAAGAACGTTTATAAAACATTTCGGCATCTTTTTTCTTTCCAAGTGCAGACGCAAAACGGGAAAGGGCATAGTCGGCAATGTAATACTCTAAAGCATGAGACACGGAATTATCATACTGCTCGCGAAGCGGGACATATCCTTTTGACATATAATCGTCATTGTCGGGGCGCATCAGGTTCTTGGCTCCGGGTAAAGTGGCGGACTTATACATAGCTTCGTAAGCAAGGTCTACATCGAAATCGCGCAATCCTTTCATCCATGTATCCACTATTACGGGAATGCTGGGGTCGCCTTCCATCGTGAGCGTCTCGCGACCATATAATTCCCACTTAGGGAACCAGCCATGTTCACGATACATATCGAGCATAGTGCGCACCATTTCCATCTGCCGTTCCGGATATACCAGTGTAAGCAACTGGTGCACATTGCGGTAAGTATCCCATAAAGAGAAGACGGTGTAACGGTCTCCCTTCGTGGTAAGAATCTTATCGCTTTCCATAGCCGGATATTGTCCGTTGACATCTTGCAAGATATTGGGATGAATCAGCAGATGATACATACCGGTGTAAAATACAGTCTTTTGGTTTTCCGTCCCTCCTTCTACGAGGATACGCGACAGGTCGTCGTTCCAGCGGTTACGGGCTTCGGCATGTATTTGCTCAAAGTTCTTTCCTGCCTGTTCCTTGTCCAAATTCAGGCGGGCATTCTCTATACTGACAAAAGACACTCCCATCTGTACCTCAATCTGCTCTCCTTCCGAGGTATCAAATGTGAAATAGACGCCTACATCATCGCCGGCAATTTCTTTGTTGTAGCGTTTGTATAGTTTATATTTTCCATTGTCCGGATCCCACTGTGCTTCCACACCTGTCATGGGTCGCTGTTTCTTCCAGTAGCCGATTTGCGAGGGAACCTTGCTGACACGCATTACAAAATAAATGGGAAACACCGCCTGCGGATTGTAGCAGAAAGTACCCAGAAGTTTCATACCTTCCACTTCACGCTCGTTCACACGGCGAAGCATGGCTCCCGTCTCGTTAGTCAATCCTTCACCCAGATTCAACAGGATATTGCCTTTGCCTTGGGGAAACGTAAAACGTGCCACACCGGTACGGGGTGTAGCGGATACTTCCGTCTTGATATTATATTTAGTCAAATAATTGGTATAGTATCCCGGCGAGACTTGCTCGTCTTTGTAGCGGCTGCCATATTCTTTATAGTCCACATTCAAATCTCCGGCAGTGGGCATCAACAGCAGAGAACCCAATTCGGGACACCCCACGCCACTCAGGTTGACATGAGAATATCCTGTAAAGAAGCAATTGGTATGTTCGTAGGGGGTGGACCACCAACGGGCATCTTTATCGTATTTGTTGTCGGAAGAGCCCATCACATTGAAGGGCACCACAGACATCATTCCATTGGGACAGACAGCACCGGGATTGGTGGTTCCGTAATTAGTGGTTCCGATAAAAGGATCCACATAATCCACAGGAAGCTTACTCTTTGTATCGGAAGGGAGGCTTCTCCCTTCTCCGAAAACGGGAAGAAGGAAGAGAGCCAATGTGTAAGTTAATAAAGTTCGTTTCATAAGAATCAAATGATACTGGTACGTTTAGTAAATTCTATAATTTCCGGAATATATCCGAACGCAAGACCTGTTACCGTATCGGCACAACCATAATAGATGGCGATACGCCCTGTTTCCGAATCATGAAGAGCAGCGCAAGGGAAACATACATTGGGAACATCTCCCATACACTCGTATTCTTTCTGAGGAGAAATCAGATAGGGACCCGAACGGTATTTCACTTTCCAAGGCTGGTTCACATCGAGCAAAGCGGAACCGAAGCTATATACGAACCCGTTGCAAGACGCCAACACACCGTGATAAATCAGCAACCAACCTTCGGAAGTCTCGATAGGAATAGGACCTGCACCAATCTTGGTGCATTGCCACGCACTGTCTTCGAAAGGGGCAGGCGACATGACATGGCGGTGATGCCCCCAAAATTCCATATCGGGAGACTCGCTATAAAAGATGTCGCCAAAAGGAGTATGCCCGTTGTCGCTGGGGCGGCTCAACATGGCAAAACAACCGTTGATCTTGCGGGGGAACAAGACTCCATTGCGGTTGAAAGGAATAAAAGCATTCTCCAGTTGGTGAAAAGTAACAAAATCGAATGTATAGGCAACTCCGATAGTGGGACCATGATAACCATTGCACCACGTTACATAATAACGGTCTTCAATAAAACAGACACGGGGATCGTAACCGTAGACCCAAGTGCCGATTTCTTCATCCTCGCACTGGAACTTCAAGGGTTCCTCCTGAATGTCCCAATGAATGGCATCCTTGCTAAAACCTACGTGCAACCGCATCCGTCGATTGGTGTCGTCGCAACGGAACACTCCTGCATAGCCATCTTTGAAAGGTACGACAGCACTATTGAAGATACTGTTGGAGGTAGGCAGTAGGTTACGGGGAATAATAGGATTGGCAGAACAACGCCACACTACATCTTTACAATCTACGGGACGCTCTTCCCAAGGCATCAAAGGCAAGGCTCCACCTGCAATTTTAATCTTTTCCATAATCTTTATAGGTACTTTAATTAGTTAGTCACTTATCTTTCGTCGTTATTTATCTTTATACGTAAACGGCACCAGCCACGTCATCACAAAAGCGGGAATGGTAGCTATCAGCACATAAACAAAAAAATCACGATAGCCTAACCAATCACTTAGATAACCGCTCATCATTCCCGGAATCATCACTCCCAGATTCATGATGCCCGAAGCAAACGCATAATGCGCCATCGGGTGTTTGCCCGGCGCCACTTGTTGCATCATGAATAAAGTCAATCCCACAAATCCGAACCCATAGCCAAAATATTCAAATACAATCGCCGAACCGATAATCCACAGATTATCGGGCTGATAGATAGCCAGTAGCGGATAAACGACAAACGGAAGGTTAAAGATGCAACAAAGAGTAAACAACGTTTTCCGCAATCCACGTTTGGCAATGAAATATCCCGCCAGGAAAGAGCCGAGAACAAAGGCGGCAGCACCAAAAGTACCATACAACACACCGATTTCTTGCTCTGACAATCCCAGTCCGCCATTTGTTACCGAAGCTTTCAGGAACAAAGGTACGATTTTCATCACATATCCCTCTGCAAACCGATAAAGAATAATGAACAAAATATACCAATATATATATTTCTTTTGAAAAAAGCTGCGAATTACTTCCCACAGTTCGGTTATAGTATCCGAAAACTTCTTCACTTCCGCCGTGGCAGCACCTCCGGAGGGTAGCATGCGAATATGATAAAAACCCAGCAAAAGCATAATGCCGCCACAACTTGCCATAATAATCATCCATGCATTGACTTGTCCCACTTTATTAATAAGGTAACCGGCAAGATAAACCAATCCACCCGTTGCTATAATCTTGGCAAGATTATAGAAAGCCCCCTGCCAACCGATATATTTTGCCTGGTCTTCGCGGCTAAGTTCGGTCATATATACGCCATCGGTAGCAATATCGTGAGTGGCGCCGCTAAAAGCAATTACAGCAAGCAACGCAATGGAATAACAAAAAAAGTCGGGTAAATGCAGCGAAAGCGCTACCAGTCCGAACACTACTCCCGTAGTGATTTGAGTAAGTACTACAAAATACTTTTTAGTCTTAAACATCTCCAGAAAAGGACTCCAGAAAAATTTGATGGTCCATGGCAACATAATGAGAGAAGTCCAGAAAGCAATGCGGGCATCCGAAATTCCTAATCCTTTAAACATTAATACCGCCACCATATTCAATACCACAAAAGGAAGTCCCATGGCGAAATAAACAGTAGGTACCCATGACACTGGGCTCGTCTTTTTTTGTTGTTCCATAAGTAATAGATTACAGATTTTTAATTTATCTCCTTTATATAATACAACTACCCCGCACAAACTACTAACACCTTACCCCCATTTTTTTCATTTTACCGTCACTTCGTCTATAAAGAACCACGAAGGATGCCCCACACCATAGTGCCATGTAGGACATTCTTTGGTTCCCGTTACCTCAACTTTAATGTATCTTGCCGACACTGCCTGTGAAGATGCCGTCTTGATTCCACGAAATTTAACGGCTACCGACCGGTCTTCGGGTAAGTCATGGGTTTGCCAATGTGTATAGTGTTCGCCGTCCTCCGAATAAGAATAAACAACTCTTAAAGGAAAAAGTATCCATGCACCAATCTGGTGTAGGAAATCAGTTTCTATACTATGGATTTCTTTTTTCTCTCCTAAATCCACTATAAATGCACCGTCCGTACCTTCCCAGCCTACCCAACTTTCTACAAAAGTGGAGCCACCGAAGAGCCCGTCGGTCAATGCCGTTTTCCCTATTTCTACATATTTTCCTGTAGGGGGAATAAGATAGGAAACTTTTACTCCCAACGCCAGACTCTTGTCTACCCGCGGCAAATAGCGGTCCCGATAGAGTTTGCAATATTCTATGGGAGAGTTGGTACGCTCATTCAATGTAGGCACATTGAACTCTTTTACCCGCTCTTCAAGCAGCGCTAATTTCCGGTTTATATCTTCCACGTCTTTGTCCGATTCTGTGCGGGCAATCTCGAGCTCCGAATACTGAAGCGGGAGACGGGCACGCTGAACCCGTTTCCGCAAGGTTTCGTCTTCGGCAACCGCTCTTTCCGCCTGGTCGAACAGCGCATCGTAGCGCCGCATCAATGCCGGTTTCAACATTCCTTGTTTATGGGAAACAGGAGAATCATAAATCCACAAACGCTGCCCACTACCAATTAACGCACCTTCCATCACTTTTATATAACGATAAATATAAGGAGCGGCTTTCCCATAATATCCCTGTAAAAAATGTTGCATCAATGAATCCGCATCCGCTTCGGGATTCCACATCAACTTGGAAACCAGATAGGCACGCAACTCGGCAAAGTCCCCGCCCCTACTTCCTGCAATCTGGGAAAAGTGCATCGTCGCATGGTTCTTTTTAAACAGGCGGATATTATCTTGGATAATATGAAAATTAGGAAAAGGCGAAAGATAATTATCAAAGTTAATGCCGTAATCCCATACAAAAATATTATTTGTCAAAGACGCCCACCCTTCGAGAGCTTTCACAAATTGCTTTCCTGAGGCATTTTCGGTCAACGTCACTTCGCGGTCACAGTCTATATCGCACAACATTATATTCACATTGGGCAAGGGCTTGACATGTTTCGGAGGATTCATTGTGTATAAATAAGCCAATGTAGAAAATTCTTTATCCGGAAAACGGGCTGCCAATTTATTTAGGAAAGTAATGATACTGCCTGACAAAGCCCCTTCCCGGTCGTCTATCTCTTTGCACGCATCGCAAGTGCAATTGGTATAATTACCGTCATTCTGACTGACGGATAATATGTGTTTATCCGGATTAGCTTTAAATATAGAATCGATGCGTTGAGATACAATCTCTAAAACTTCCGGATTGCTCAGGCACCATTGGCTGGCTTTGCCGGGATAACGCTTGCCATTGAAATAAGAATAATATTCAGGGTGTTCTTCCCCATAAACGGAAGAGGGTAATAACTTATCAAAAGTATGTACCCAATATCCTGCAGCAAACACTTCAGCCGGTTCTTCCAACCTGTTCCACCATTTATAAACCGAATCCGTATGAAGTGCATAACACTGGGTCTGCCGATAACGGAAAGCCGGATTATCCACCATATCAATCAGCGGCAATGAGATATTGGGTTGCGGAGTGAAGGAATATTCGTTTTCTCCCCAATAATCTACACCAAGATATTGCTCAAGCAAGGTTATCACGCCATAAACACTCCCCTTTTCTCTACCGGAAATTCTCAAGATGCCCTCTTTGGTAGAGAGATAAAAACCATCTTCAATGACAGCAGAAGGTAGGGTACCTCCAATTAGAATGTCTCCCTTGCGGGGAGATTCGGCAGAAATAATGGGCAGATTGCAACCCGTTATTTTACTCATGAACATGCAAAGAAGATTCGCTGCTGTTTTATTTACTTGGCAATCTTCTGCCAAAACAATTCTGGATGCGGACTTGCCCTTCCTTACAAGGGATATTTGTGCCTGCATGCAAACACAGATACATGTTCCGCAGAACATAAGGATAAACCTTCTAACAAATAGATTTCTGTTTTTCATCGTATTAAGAATGATAGCTATATTAAAAATACAATTGAGAATAGGATACTAACAAACCTAAGTTGGAATTCTAAGGTTTATTAACGGAATCGTCCTCTTCCGCGCTTTTATCAAGCCACAAAAGAGGACGACTATTTACGGGATACCTAAAGAAAAATTATTCGGCCCTATACATATTTATTTCTTTTATGGCATGAGCGGTATAGTACCAATATCCGCTTAAATCTATCTTGATATATTGGCTACTCCTCTTTTTATAGAGAGTGATGATGCTACTGCTGTTCTGACTGAGAGTGGCACTTCCCAAATCTTCGTAAGTAACTCCATCATCACTCAAAGCAATAGCAACCTGCTGGGGTGCATAATACCAAACATAGAAAGTAAAAGAAATATCAGATATTTGTTCCTTCTTTCCTAGGTTAAATACTAATTCTGTAGGATTATCTTCCGAATAGACATACGTATTGTTGTTACCGTCAATCACATTCTGCATTGACTGTCCATCTCCGTCTATATCTTTCCCCTTCATAGTAACAGTCCAGCCGGAACGGTCTTCAATCAAATGCCCTGCCGGAGAAGGCTTCTCTTCAAACAGAATTACATTCGATTCGTATGTGAGATAAATCACTCTCTTTTCACTCAAAGTAGTTCCTCCGGTTATTTGAGAAATAACCACGGGTAATATATAATGCTTACTACCATCCTGGAATTCTGTGAGGTCTGTATATTTCACCTTCAAAGTGTCTTTCGATTCAAATTCTCCTTTCCGGATAACAAGTTTTGAATTTATCAACTCAACCTTCTTGAGCAATATATACTCTGTGGCGTGCTCTTTGTTATAAGCTTCCACCAGTGATTCATCCACACGGAAAGTGACTTCTACATTGGATGGGGCAGGCCGGGTACAGCGAACAGGAACCAATTTTTCTTCCTTCTTTATCTCCTTTACAAAATTGCCATCGGCATAATAAAGAAGTTGATGGGCAGTGTTGCCGGGAGCATATATATACGTATAATTGGTATCATACGGATCGGCAGAATCGTCATCGCTACAAGAAAAAACCGATAAACCTGCAACGGCAACTAAAGAGCTCCAAAATATTTTTTCAAATACTGTTTTCATAATGTTCTCATTAATGGGGTTATTGAGCAAATGTATAAATATTCCATGGCACCTCCTGTGAACCGGGGTTGCTGCTGATATTACCTATTTCCACATCGTGACCGTTGCCGGTGGTATCATGAAGCGTAGTTCCCTCTCCCTCGTTCATGGGTAAATAAAGTATTAAATCGGAACTGGAAGGGTCTACCTCATTATACATGTTGTTTTTTATCTGGTTTATGGTACGGGTGGTCTTCCACAAACGCACCTGGCACATTTCACAATAATCCGGGAAATATTCGCTACCCGAACTTATCATCTGGAGCTTGTCGATCCACATACTCTGCCCTTCGGTGGTAGTTAGAGAGGCAATCTGTTCACCGTTCTTATATAGCAAAGTAGTGCCGCTTGCCGCATCATAAGTAATAGCAAAATGATACCATTCTTGCGCATTCAAGCCATATCCGGCAGTAGGATCTCCCGAATCAAACTGAGAGCCAAGAGTCTTAATCTGCAAGAAATTGTTCTTATAAACAGAGCCATCGGAATAAATCAAGTCACCAAAACGAATGTATAACTCTAATGATTTTCCACTAGCATCTTTACCACCGGAATTAAAAATAGCCTGGTTATTTTTTGTATATCCGCCATTTCCATTTTTCGCCGTCACCTTTGACCACCATTCCAGAGTATAGTTGGGAACCTCCATACGCCAATCCGTCAGAGGCAATGCCTGCATAGCGTTATACCATGTGAATTTGGGAACCGGTTGTTTCAATGGCTTAACCAGAAAGAGCAGGATTCGCGAAGAAGCTTCCGCCTTCTGGACGCCTCCTTCTACAGAAGTTATAGACAGAGGAATAGCGTATTGCACTCCATAGGTTTCAAACTTTGCGATGTTTATACCTACCGGGACCGAACTTACGTTACCTGCCTCAATAGTAACATTCTTTGTAAATGTGAATTTATCCGCATCCAATAGCTTATAATCTGTTTCATTGGTTTTATTATAATCATTGAGATAAGCTTCGTCAATGCTAATATCAACCTTTACCTCCGATTCGATAGCTTTAGCCAGGCGTACGGTCAAAGTAGTAGAAGTTTCATTATCCTCAAGAGAAATGATCTTACTTTTACCAGATGACGCCTCGCTAAAATAGACTAAATTGTCAATGCTTCCCTTTTCGGCATCTTCACAGGACATTTGCATTACAGCAAGAAGTCCGAACGCCAACATGCTAATAATAGATTTATTTTTCATAAGTCATTCCTTTTTTTAGTGGTTTACTGGAGGATTCTGAGCAGAAATAGCAGCACGTACTGTACTGTAATCAGGATTCCCCGGATAATCATATTCAATGTGATAAGCTCCCATCCCAGCATGTTCTATGCCACAAGCAGGGTGATAATCTTGCTGTTCCGTAAAATAGTGCTTATCAATAGCCCTCTCAAAGGTGGCTGTCACAATGGATTTCCTTAACGTTTCTTCAAAGACTTCAGGATGATAGCTGCTCACTCCTCCCGCCCCGGTAAAGAAACGGTCCAATCCGGAATGTCCCAGTTCATAGGTTTGCCATACAATATAATCCAAGCTTTTAATCACATCCGGCTCCAAGACATCGTAGAAACTAAGCCAGCCTGTACCGCCGGGAATATCAGCTACCAACATCTTTCCCGTCTTATCAAACTCTTTGCGGAGCGTCCTCATAAACTCATTGGCTCTTTCAGGATAGGCAGCAGACATCAGCGTGCCCCAGTCTTCTATGTCATAGTCAAATCCATCGACATTATACTTGTTGCAAGTATCTACAATGGCAAGCGCATATTTCCGTGCCGCCTCCACATAAGAATTCTCATCATTCGGGTCGATTCCCCAAAACTCTCTTTTCACGTCCGCACCATTTCCTCCGGGAGTCAGGTTGTCACCTATATCTCCGGCACGCCAACACAAAATCGCCCTGGAGCCTTTTGCCTGAAATTCCTTAAGGTCTTCTTGTTGGGCTTGGTTCAGGTTTCCCCAACACAGCCACAGGCTGACAAAATCCACACTATCCGGCAAGCCACACAACGAATATTGCATGGAAGTGCCGCTCTTTCCTGCCCAATTGCCAAACCAGCCAAACATCACTTTGTGAGGAGATTTAAAATAATCCTTCAAGTTTTCCCGATATGATTTCGTAGGAGCTTTGTAATAATCTTCAGCTTCCATTTCAGTCCAATCACTACATCCTATGTGAAGGAAGCTTTGGGAGAAGAATAATCCGACTCCCAGCGCATAAGCTATCTTTTTAAGTTTGAAAGTTCTCATATTTGTTTCCTTATATTAGTTTTTAATTTTTCTTAGCCCACCATAAATCCGTACCTGCATTATCACTGCCACCTAACATAGCCGCAGCAGCTTCCACATTAGCAAGATTGGTGTTATATTCCGATTGAGGATAGGGCAACCTCCGCATTCCACGTTCAGAGTTGACCACTCCACCGCTCAAGTTATCGCCTACGGGGAAAAACCGCGGATATCCGGTGCGTCGGATATCAGCCCATGTTTCCCAGCCATTGGGATAAGTGGCAAGCCATTTCTGAACAATGATACGCTCCAAGTTCGTTTCAAAACCTGCCTCTTCGTTATAAACAGGGCTAATAGTACTCATCGCTTTATGGCTATATTTCGAATTAAGAGGATCAGTATAATCTTCCGGTTTCGATTCCCGGGAAAGATAATTACCTATCGTAGCCTTCTTCTCTGACATAGAAGTGGAAACACCGCTTTCATATAACTCTTTAGCACTTCCTCTCATATCCCACTTGCGAAGGCTTCCTTCGGCTCTTAAAAAGTAAGCTTCGGCTGCCGACATGAGGAGCAAAGGATCACCCTCTGCGACTTTGTTTCTGGAAAGTTGCTGATAACCGGCAAAGGTGTTGGCTGTCTGTGAAATGCCGTTCCTCACACCTACATAAGCGCCTCCTTTTTCTGCGGGTTCAAAATAAATAGGTAACCGGGGATCGTTATATCCGTTCATATAAGAGGTGATATTAGCACTAGCCCTGAATTCTCCCCCATTATTCCAGGTATATCCTGCACGATAAAAAGGATTCATTCCGTCATTATAGGTAGTGTATGCCGCATCCCCGGCTTCCGTCATCACACCGATAGCATCGTGTACGGCTTCTTCTGCCTTCACACGTGCCAAGGTCTCATCAGCATTCACGATGCGCAAAGCCATACGCAATTTCAGGGTGTTTGCATATTTCACCCATTTAGTAAAGTTACCGCTATATACATGGTCAAATTCTGCTAAAGAAGATACGTCCGCTCCGGAAGCAAGTACAGCTTTAATCGAAGCAATGGCATCATCTAAATCTGCAAACATACTATTATATAACTCTTTCATATCATCATAGGCTACTGTATATTCCACACCTGTAATCTTGGAGTAAGGAATAGGACCATAACAATCGCTTATCTTCAAGGAAGCAGCTACACGGATTATCTTTGCCCAGGCATAAAGCAGTCCCTTCTTACCGGTTTTATCAGCTATCTGGAAAAAGTTTGTGTAAATCTGCGGCATAGCAGTATCAAAAGGAGATCCATACCACCCGATACGAGGATTATAGGTATAGAAATTTCCCCCATTTCCCCAAGGATTAATCATAGAAGAGTGCCCTCCATATTCCAAACCTACCATTTGGTCGATCATCTGAGAATTATTTTGCTGTCCTTGCATAATAGCCGGCAACATCGCCTCAATCAAAATACCCGTTTCAACATTATCGCCTAGCAAATCTCCTTTGCCCGGACCAAAAGGATTGGTATTGTAATCCTCAAAATTGCCTGTGCAACCAGCCAGCAATGAAGCTATTGCTATGCAGGCAGAGGCCTTGATATAGTTTCTGATATTTTTCTTTTCCATATCTGCTTAAAATGAAAGTTTAACATTGAAGCCCAGGCTGCGTGCACTAGGTTGCTGGAAGAAATCAACTCCCTGATAGAAGTTGTTTGTAGTAGATGAAGTGCTTTCCGGATCAAACGGCGCTTTGCAATAGATCATCCACAGATTCTTTGCTGTCACTCCTACGGTAAGATTTACCTTATTCTGCAACCATTTCTTAGGCAAAGCATAGCTAAGGCTTAATTCGGATAAACGAATATTAGTGGCATCGTACACATAGTAAGTACCGATAGCGGAGGAAATAGTTTCATAATAATTACGTGCTGAAATAGTTCCGTTATTTATCTTAATTCCTCCTGCATCACGTGCCTTAGCTGTCGCTTCGGACACCCCATACCTATCGAGGTAAGCTTGCGTATCAGAGATACACAATCCACCAAAACGTCCGGAGAAAGCAAATCCTAAATTCAAGCCTTTCCAGGCAATATTACCATTCCAGCCCAGATAATATTTAGGAAGTATAGAACCTAACTTTTTAAAATCCGTCGTTTCCAACTCAACTTTTTCTTTTTCTGACCATATATAACCATTGGGGGATTGACGAAGTCTTTGATTGGTATAAATATCTCCCATAGTTCCTCCTTCGGTCATTCTCAGAGTAGGACCACCGCCAGCACCCAATATTCCTTTCGAATAATAATCCATCTCGATAGGTTCGCCCGTATCGGGATTGATAGCCCCATTGGCAAGACTAATAATCTTATTCTCATTTAAAGTATAAGTGATATTGGTAGAAACCTTCACTTTACCGAATGTATCAGTGTATCCTAAAGCCAACTCAATACCTTGATTTCTGATATTACCAGTCTGCACAATGTTCTGTTTATAGCCGGAAGAAGAGGAAGCATCGACATAGAATGTCTGATTAAACGTGTTTGAACGATACAAGGTTACGTCAAAATTAATCCGGTTAGCCAAGAATTTGGAATTCAGACCTAATTCCCAAGACTTCGTATTTTCCGGCTTCAAATTCGTATCGTAATGCACACTCGGGTATTCGTATGCATTAGTCTGGTCATTATAGGTATATTGCATCAATGTGAGATAACGGGAAGGAGCAGCAGCTACTTCCGCCCATGAACCCCGGACTTTCAAATAAGAAATAGCTTCGGGGAGCTTGAACATTTCGCTAAGAACTACAGACAAACCTACTGAAGGATAGAAATAGGACATTTTCTTAGAATAAGCCAGACGAGAGTCCCAGTCATTTCTTCCGGTTACAGTTAAATAAAGCATGTGATCCCATCCAAACTCTGTGCTGAAGAAGACGCTCTGAGTCTGATCGTGCCATGCTGATTCGTTTCTCTTAGATACATTCGGAGCAATGTTTCCTACATGGAAGAAGTTAGGAATGGTAGCCAATCCTCCGCTATAATAAAAGATGTCTTCGCGCATATCGTTGATAGAAGCACCTAAATTGGCATTCACTGAAAGTTTATCGTCAAGGAAGTTTTTGGAAATATTAGCCAGAGCATCTCCATAGAAAGAACGGTCGTTCTGCTTGGCATGACGATATAATCCTTTCGTGCTTCCTTCGGTAAAAGTGGCATTGGTGCTGGCATAATACTTTTTATAAGTATCCATATCGGAATTGTCAACTTTGATTCGTCCCGTGACGTTCAACCAACTAAAAATATCCCATTTCAGACTGGCATTAAAAATATAACGTCTCTTGTTGGCTGTATTATTCATCCTATTCATAATCCAATAAGGATTTTGCATATCAAGTTCCGACCCGAAAATGGAAGTAGGCCAGTATTGGGTCATGATGTTACGTGCCTCATCCTTACGCTCATACATCTGAACTTCCTCGAAGTTTTCTCCTCTGGGAAATAAATAAAGAGCCAACAAAGGATTAAAATATTGTCCACTACCTACCATATTCTTGTTATTCTGGATAACATACTGAGCTCCTAAATCGAGAGTAAACTTATCATCCAAAAATTTACTTGTATTCCGCAAAGAGAAATTATATCTATTATAGGAATTATTGGGCAGCATACCCGTAGAATTAGTGGTGGAAACGGATGCATACGTTTGGTTCTTCTCATTACCTGTTGTAAAGGTAAATCCATTAATTTCATTGACACCTGTATTAAAGAAGTCTGCTGGATCAAAGCTTGTAGGAGTATCCATCTTGTTTCCCCAACTCACATTCTCTCCGGTTATATTTCCATAAGTATTCTGGAATTTAGGCATCATGAAGGGAGAAGAAAAAGTAGTGCTGTTGCTATAAGTGATTTTCACTTTGCCTGCCACACCTTTTTTAGTAGTAATCAGAACGACTCCATTAGCGGCAGCCGAACCGTACAAGGCAGCAGCCGAAGGACCTGTCAAAAGGCTCATGCTTTCAATATCCTCGGGATTAATATCAGCCACATTATTTGTTCCCGGCTGGTCCGACATCGTTCCGCCTTTTTCGCTTCCCGAGTTTACATTAAACATGGGTACACCGTCTATCACATACAGAGCATTATCATCTTTTTCTAATGACTTCGTACCACGCATAATCACACGCACTGCACCGCCGGCACCTGCAGAAGAAGAGCTAATGTTAACACCTGCTACTTTACCAGCTAAAGAATTCATAAAGTTCGCATCCTTTATAGCCGTCAAATCATCTCCTTTTACTTGCTGCACATTATAACTAAGTGCCTTCTGTTCCCGTTTGATGCCAAGTGCTGTTACCACAACTTCTTCAAGCACCTCTGTATCTTCTTGCAAGATGACTTTGATCACCTTGTTGTCACCGATCGTGATTGCTTGGGAAGCATATTTACTAGCAAACACTTTTATTGTAATATATAGCCTGTTTTATCCCACAATCTTATATATTGTTACATATCTACTTATCAATCTACTTTCTTACATACAATTTACATGCAACCCTTATTTCATAACTTTGTCAATCAAAATTCGTCAAAAGCCGCGAATTCTTTATTCTTTCCTCTTTCTCAAAATATGCCAAATAATTCTCTGTTACTTTGAGATTAGAATGTCCAAGACTCTCTGATATATAGGATGTTTTAGCTCCGCTTCGTTTTAAAACAGTAGCAAAAGAATGACGTGCCGTATAAGTCGTTAGTTTTTCTATCCCTGTACTATCAGCTATTTTTTTTAGTCTGCGATTACATTTTGCTATAATGCTACGGACTAGACGTATTTTTTCAAATGCATCTTCTGTCCCCTTTACGTATTTAAATATATAAGTGTCTGGTCCTCCGTCCGGATTTCCCCAGCGCTTTATAATATCCCGCATTTCTGGAGTGAGAGTCGCATGTATTTCTCGACTATGTTTGGTAGTTCGAGAAGTCTTTGAACGGAAAAAACATATTTCCTCATTAATGATATTAGAATACTGTAAATAGAGCAAGTCCATGAAATTAATTCCATTGCATAGATAAGAAAAGAACCACAGGTCGCGAAACTCTTCTAAATCTTTTGTTTCATCCGTATAAGAAATAACCTTCTTTATCTCTGACAAGGTAAGAGCCAGCTTACGTCCACATCCTTGGGGTATTTCATATTTCCCCTTTCCAAACGGATATTGCGTCTCTTTTAAAACGTCATTTTTTACTGCCCGGTTAAGCACACATTTCAGGGCGCGGAAATAAATGCTTATACTAGAATAATTCTTTCCTGTAGACAACCAATATTTCTCACATCTGTTAAGCCAGTCCACTGTGATGGCTCCTAAGGGAATCTTATTTCCTGCAAAACATTCAATATTTCTAAGAGTATTTTTATAATTAAGGTAGGTTCCTGCCTGTTCATTCTCTTGCAATTCTTTCATTTTATCATGGAAAGCAGCTCTTAAAGTCGTTATTTCTACATTTTTCCCTCGCTTTGCATCTAAAAGTTCAAAGCTAAATTCTCCTCTTTGAACTAAGTCTCTAACTTGTTTTTTAAAATTAGAAAAACAGCTTTCTATATCTGTTCTTATTTCTACTAGTCGATAACTTTTAGCTTTTAATAAAGTTGCCCACTCTTCTCTTGAAACATCTTTTCCAGTGGAGTAATATTTCTGTTTTCTTCGGTATACAACTTGTATCTTGATAGGAAAAAGCCCATTATTCTTTTTCCTTCGGGTATCAAGTATGGTTAATACTGACACGCCCTCTCGTGAATATTTAAACATGATATTATTGATTCGTATGTGTTATTAATAGGGTTGCATGCAAATTGCATACAAATATATGATAAAGCCGTTATTCCAAACATCTTTTTTACTAAAACATGACTGTATTACCTTTTCTACATAAAAAACGAGGGGATTGTTTATTATATAAAATAGCTATCCAAAGTAGTTACATCATACAGAATAAGGAAGCCACCCCTTTAAGCTGATGAATCTTTCTCTTTTTATCTTTCTTAGAAAGTGTAGCTACAATATGTTTAGACACAGTTCAGAGGTACTTCTTCCTAAGATACCAATTTTTTTAAAAAAAATATCTTTTGTATTTAGTATGCTTAACACATAAACTGTATTAATAAAGAATACAAAGATGTAGTTGACCTTAAAATTTAGTAAAGTATGATAAGATATTATGATCCTTGACGCCTTTTAGATGGCTTAAGTGGGGGCATCATTTGTCCAGCCACTCAATTGTGTTTTAACTACCTAAAAACTATTTCTAACTAAAAAAGTACAAGATGAAAGAAATCATGAAACACAAGTTTCAGTACTTGTTATTTTTCTTGTTATTGATTCCTGCGTTTGTCTATGCCTCGGGGCAGGATATCCGCGTGAGTATCGATTTTGTTAATGCTCCCCTGAGCAATGTATTAAATGAAATTGGACAACAAACTGCGCTGTCCGTAGTGTATAACACTGAAGACGTAAATCCTAATCGTGTTGTTTCTATTAAAGTTTCAAATGAAAAGGTAAGTACGGTAATGAACCGTTTGTTGAAGGGTACTGGTGTTAGTTATTCCGTTGTAGATAACCACATCGTACTTTCCAAGAGTCAGAAAGTGAACAGCGAAGGAGTACAGCAGAATGGAAAGTTCATTGTAACTGGAAATGTGACGGATGTTACGGGGGAACCACTCATTGGAGTTAGTGTACTTGTAAAAGGAACTACAACAGGTACTGTTACGGATATAAATGGAAATTTCAGTGTACAAGCTTCTAAAGGAGATGTACTCGAAATATCCTATATCGGTTATGCTTCCCAAGCATATACCATCACTGGAAAAGAAATCATTAAAATTACGCTAAAAGAAGACACTAAAGTGCTGGATGAGGTAGTTGTCACAGCATTGGGTATCAAACGTGAACAAAAAGCATTAAGTTATAGTGTACAACAAGTGAAATCCGATGAACTCACAGCAGTGAAGGACGCCAACTTTATGAACTCATTGGCGGGAAAAGTAGCAGGAGTCCAAATCAATAGTGGAGCTACAGGAGCCGGAGGAGCTACCCGCGTAGTGATGCGTGGTATGAAATCCATCACCAAAGATAATAATGCACTTTACGTAATTGATGGTGTACCTATGTTCAACACTGGTAAGAGTGGAGGCGAAGGAACCTATGGAGATATGGGAGGTTCGGATGCCGTTGCCGACCTCAATCCCGATGATATTGAAAGTATCAATATGATGACCGGTCCATCCGCAGCTGCACTCTACGGTTCGGCAGCAGCTAACGGTGTAGTATTGATTAACACTAAAAAAGGCCAGATGGAAAAAACTACAGTTACAGTTTCAAATAGTACCACTTTTTCCAAAGCTTACATCATGCCGGATATGCAAAATAAGTATGGAACAAGTTCAGGAATATCCAGTTGGGGAGATTTAACAAATCGGAGATATGACCCGAGGGACTTTTTTAATACAGGTTCCAATATCATTAATTCCGTAAGTTTATCTACCGGAAATCAGAAAAACCAGACTTATCTATCTGCTTCTACTACAAACTCCAATGGTATACTTCCCAATAACTCCTACAACCGGTATAATTTTACGGCGCGCAACACTACTACTTTCGCCCATGATAAACTTATGCTGGATTTTGGAGCTAACTACATTGTGCAAAATAACCTGAATATGGTGTCGCAAGGACAATATTACAATCCACTCCCTGCCCTTTATCTATTTCCTCGTGGAGATGATTTCAATGAACTCCGTTTATTCGAACGTTACGATACGTCATTAGGGTATATGGCGCAGACATGGACCTACGATGACGGCTCTCTTTCTTTACAGAATCCTTATTGGATTCAGAAACGTATTTTGCGTGAATCTTCGAAAAAGCGCTATATGCTGAATGCCTCTTTGAAATGGAATATCACCGATTGGATAAATGTAACAGGACGTGTCAATCTCGATAATTCCGATTACCGGAACAAAAATAAAAAGTACGCTTCTACTTTGACAACTTTCTGCGGATTGAATGGCGGTTACCAGGATACTATGATACAGGAACGCTCTCTATACATGGATGCTTTGCTCAATATAGACAGATCTTTTGGAGACTTCCGTCTGTTTGCCAATATAGGTACTTCTCTACAACATCGTTCCAGAGAATCTATGGGATATGCGGGTGACCTGAAAATAGCTAATTTCTTTGCCTTGAACAATATCAATTATGCTACCAACTACAAACCCGAACAAGATGGATGGGAAGAAGAAATACAAAGCATATTTGCCAATGCCGAAATAGGTTGGAAAAGCATGGTCTACCTCACCTTAAGCGGACGTAATGACTGGGATTCCAAACTTGCACGTTCCACAGCTAAAAGTTTCTTTTACCCTTCTGTAGGACTTTCGGCCATCCTATCAGAAATGGTAAAGCTTCCAGAAGTGATTTCTTACGCCAAAGTACGCGGTTCTTATACCGTAGTAGCTTCTTCCTTCGACCGTTTCCTTACTAATCCGGGATACGAATACAGCAGCCAGACACACAACTGGACCAATCCGACTGTCTATCCGGCTACCGATCTGAAACCGGAAAAAACCAAGTCGTGGGAAATTGGCTTAAATACCAGATTCTGGAACAACCGTTTCAACTTCGATATAACTTATTATCATTCCAATACCCTAAACCAAACTTTTAAAGTAGATATTCCTTCAACTTCGGGTTATAAAAAAGCAATTGTACAAACCGGTAATGTAGAGAATAAAGGTATCGAAATGGCTTTGGGATACACAGACAAATGGGGAGATTTCTCTTGGAATTCTAACGTTACATTTACCTTGAACCGTAATAAAGTTCTCCGCCTGGCAGGTGGCGCAAAGAATCCGGTAACAGGAGAAAAAATAAATATGCCCGAATTGAAGGTAGGATGGTTAGGAAAAGAGAATGTAGCTCCTCAAGTGATACTGACTGAAGGAGGAAGTATGACAGATATTTATGTTTACAACTATCTAAAGACAGATAATAACGGAAATATCTTTGTCGATTCTCAAACCGGAAACCTGGAAATAAGAAGTTCAAATACTCCACGTAAAGTGGGCAACCTCTCTCCGGATTATACATTAGGTTGGAACAATAATTTCAATTATAAAGGAATAAACCTGGGAGTTGTGCTTTCTGCACGTGTCGGGGGACTTGCTTACTCAGCCACTCAAGGTATATTGGATTATTACGGAGTTTCCAAAATAACCGCCGATGCCCGCGATGCCGGCGGCGTGTGGATTAACAACGGATATGCAGATACAAAGAAATATTATCAGACAGTGGGTACTGGCGAAGGCGGCTACGGACAATATTACCTGTATAGCGCAACCAATGTCCGCCTTCAGGAACTTAGCCTGAGCTACACCCTCCCCCGAAAATGGTTGAAAGACATCGCACAGGTCACTGTAGGCGTTATCGGACGAAACCTTTGGATGATATATTGCAAAGCTCCTTTCGACCCGGAACTTTCTGCATCGACTTCAAGTAACTATTACATGAATGTCGACTATTTCATGCAGCCGAGTATGCGTAATATCGGCTTTAACGTAAAAGTACAATTCTAAATGAATAGCAAAAACATGAAAAAGATTATCAGAAATATAGCTAGCTCGGCACTTCTCTTATTAATGGGATGTACCGGAAATTTTGATGATTACAATACGAACCATTATCAGATTTATGTAGCAGATCCTCCCATCCTACTGAAATCAATGATTGAGACTATTGTCAACATCCAGCAAAA
>JAUUNK010000069.1 GCA_030844565.1 Bacteroides ovatus | reverse complement strand
AATCGAGAAATTCTAAAGGAGTTATTTCTTTATAAATGTATTTCTCATGGATATCTTGAAATAGAATTCCCCAAATTTGATAGTTCATCGGCTGTATACTTTGAGATAAGTCAGTATGCTCCCGACGCCTATTCAAAGGTTGATAGTCTAGCTAAAGATTTTGTGAGTAAAATAGTATAGAAAGATACATATTATGAAGAAACGGAAACAAAAGGTATTTTTATTCTAAGCTTTGAATATCTAAAGACAAAAGAATTTAATGATTTTATAAAGAGCCTCGATAGATATATGTGTATTGGGCAGATAAGAAAGAACGGAAGAAAACGACGTTAAATATTGACAATTAACATATTATCCCAAATACACTAGAACTAAAAACATGAAAAAAAAATTAAGCCAAAAAGATTTAGACGAACTTTCCTTTATGAGAGATTGGAATTGGATAATAGCGGATTTCCTTGTTAAAAATGAGAGTTCAGAGAGCTTTAAAGAAGTCTTCAAAATGTCTTATCAAATAATTTCCGAGGCATTCGATAAGAAAAATTTAAGAGGAATGAGAATGATGTATAACGATAATAATGAAATGGCAAGAGGTTTATCGCCCAGTCAATTAAATAAACTAAATCATGTGTTGAGAGAAAAATTTGGTTTTGATTTAGATAAAGCTTGTGATAAGGTCTTAGCAAAAATAAATCTAATAGTTCAAAGAGGTTATTTAAAAAATGACGATGAATTTCGTTTGCTGTTCAGTAGAGTGGATGAAATTTATGCAGATGATAGTAATGCAAAAGAAGTTGAAAGTTTAGAGACTTTGATGGACGATTATGAAAAAAGTAAAGCAGCTAAGATACTAAAGCCAAAATCTTAAATAAAAACGCCCCGCTTTACATTATTAGATGTAAAACTGGGGCGTAATTCTTGTAAACTATTGATTTTCAACGTTTATTGCGGAGAGGGAGGGATTCGAACCCCCGGAAGTGTTACCTTCAACGGTTTTCAAGACCGCCGCAATCGACCACTCTGCCACCTCTCCAAAACCTCATTTATTAGAGGTGCTTTTCTCTAAAAGCGCTGCAAAGGTACAAATCATTTTTAAATCTACAAACATACACGCTTTTTTTTCACCAAATAATAGTACTTTTGCAGCCAATGACAAATCATACGAATATGATATATCCTCAAAATTTTGAGCAAAAGATAGGTTTTGACCAAATCAGAGTATTGCTAAAAGAGAAATGTCTTAGTACACTCGGTGAAGAAAGAGTGACGGACATGAGCTTCTCGGATAACTATGAAGAAATTGAAGTACGGCTGGAACAAGTAGCGGAGTTCGTTCGTATCTTACAGGAAGAGGATAACTTCCCGGATCAGTTTTTCTTCGATGTGCGCTCCTCATTAAAGAGAGTGCGGGTAGAAGGCATGTATTTGGACGAACAGGAACTCTTCGACCTGCGCCGTTCCTTAGAAACCATCCGAGATATTGTACGTTTCTTCAACAAGAATGAAGAAGAAAGCGATGCTCCCTATCCCACCCTGCAACGTCTGGCAGGAGATATTTCCGTATTTCCTCAACTGATTACCAAGATAGACGGTATCCTTAGTAAATATGGAAAAATTAAAGATAACGCTTCTCCTGAACTCGCCCGCATCCGAAAGGAATTAGCCAGCACAATGGGCAGCATTTCACGTTCCTTGAACAGCATCTTACGCAGTGCCCAAGCGGAAGGATATGTGGAGAAAGACGTAGCACCGACAATGAGGGACGGGCGATTGGTGATTCCCGTGGCGCCAGGACTTAAGAGAAAAATCAAAGGAATTGTCCACGACGAATCAGCCAGCGGAAAGACCGTTTTTATAGAACCGGCAGAGGTAGTGGAAGCTAACAACCGCATCAGGGAACTCGAAGGAGATGAACGAAGAGAAATCATCAGAATTCTAATGGAATTCTCTTCTACCTTAAGACCCTTTATCGGAGACATCCTTCAATCTTATGAATTCTTGGCTGAAATAGATTTTATCCGAGCTAAAAGTTTGTTTGCTATAATCACCAATAGCCTAAAACCCATGCTCGAAAACGCACAGTTGCTCGACTGGACAATGGCTATACATCCTCTTCTCCAAATGTCTTTGGCTAAGCATGGAAAGAAGGTGGTGCCGCTAGATATAGAACTTAACCGGAAACAACGCATCCTTATTATATCCGGTCCTAATGCCGGCGGTAAATCTGTCTGTCTCAAAACTGTTGGCTTGCTTCAGTATATGTTGCAATGTGGTTTGCTTATCCCCATGCACGAACGCAGCCATGTAGGTGTATTCAGTAGTATTTTCATCGATATTGGCGATGAGCAGTCTATCGAGGACGATTTAAGTACCTACTCTTCCCATCTTACCAATATGAAAATAATGATGAAGAACTGCAATGAGCAGAGTCTCATTCTTATCGATGAGTTTGGTGGCGGAACCGAACCACAAATAGGAGGAGCCATAGCCGAAGCAGTGCTAAAGCGGTTTAATGAGAAACAGACTTTTGGCGTTATCACTACCCACTATCAGAATCTAAAGCACTTTGCCGAAGATCATGAGGGGGTAGTCAATGGAGCTATGCTTTATGACCGCCATCTGATGCAAGCCCTTTTCCAACTGCAAATCGGCAACCCGGGAAGTTCTTTTGCTGTAGAAATTGCCCGGAAGATTGGTTTGCCCGAAGATGTAATAGCCGACGCTTCGGAAATAGTGGGAAGTGAATATATCAATGCAGATAAATATTTGCAAGACATCGTTCGCGATAAACGCTATTGGGAAAACAAACGGCAGAACATCCGCCAAAGAGAGAAGCACATGGAAGAAACTATCCAACGTTATCAAACTGAGATAGAAGAACTTCAAAAATCCCGTAAGGAAATTCTCCGCCAAGCGAAAGAAGAAGCGGAACGGTTGCTGCAAGAGTCCAATGCCCGTATTGAAAATACCATCCGGACCATCAAAGAAGCCCAAGCCGACAAGGAACGTACTCGTTTGGCACGACAGGAATTGAATGATTTCCGGACTTCGGTCAACGAACTGGCTGCAAAAGAACAAGAAGAAAAGATAGCCCGCAAAATAGAAAAGCTGAAAGAAAAACAGGAGAGAAAGAAAAATAAAAAGAATGAAGTGAAGGCTGCTCCGCAAGCCACTCCCAAAGTGACCCCTATCACAGTGGGCGAAAACGTAAAGATAAAAGGGCAGACCAGTGTAGGCAAGGTAATGGAAATCAACGGAAAAAATGCCGTAGTTGCTTTTGGCAGTATTAAAACTACTGTCAAACTGGAGCGCCTGGAACGAACCAACGCTTTGCCCAAAAGCCAGGAGATAGCTAAAAGTACATTTGTGAGCAGTCAGACTCACGACCAGATGTATGAAAAGAAGCTCAACTTTAAGCAAGATATCGATGTTCGCGGAATGCGGGGAGACGAAGCTTTGCAGGCTGTTACTTATTTTATCGATGACGCAATACTTGTCGGCATGAGTCGTGTACGTATCCTCCACGGAACAGGTACGGGGATCCTTCGTACATTGATTCGCCAATATCTGGAAACAGTACCCGGCGTACGCCACTTTGCAGATGAACATGTGCAATTCGGAGGTGCAGGCATCACGGTAGTTGACTTGGAATAATTATCCCTTCTCTACAAAACCCATAAAGCAAGAAACCAGGATAAGAGGAAACTAAATAAAACTCTGTTTTGTTCTCTTTTAGAAAACTGCTATCCATCCCTGTTAGCAGTTTTCTAACTATAAGAGAATAAAACATGGAGAATAATAACCTGCTTAGTGAAAAACTGGTCTATACCGGTGATAATCCTACCCCCACCCGCCTGCATTTATGTACCTATAATGCACAGGAAATGCAAGAAGCATCGGGTGCGACTTTTCAGTCTGTCAGTAACACACTGAACAAGGACAGAATCAATTGGCTCGAGGTGCAAGGTCTCACCGATACGGAAACTATTCGCCAGGTATGCAACCATTTTGAAATTGATTTCCTTATCTTACAAGATATTCTCACTGCTAATCATCCGACTAAAATCGAAGAACAAGACAAATACATCGTTCTTATCCTGAAACTGTTCTATCCCAATCCTGATAAGGAAGATGAGCTGGACGAGCTTGTTCAACAACAAGTCTGCATGATTTTAGGAAGTAACTACGTGCTCACTTTCCTAGAAAAAGAAACGGATTTTTTCAAAGGAGTGAGGAGCGCTTTACAAAGCGATATATTAAAAATCCGCAGCCGTCAAAGCGATTATCTATTGAGTGTCCTGTTAAACAGTGTGATGACAAATTATATCTCCATTGTCTCTTCTATCGATGACGATTTAGATGACCTCGAAGAAGAATTGTTAACCGTCACCGAAGGAAACGACATCGGCATTCAGATACAATCTCTGCGCCGCCAATATATGTTAATGAAAAAAGCAATCTTTCCTCTCAAAGACCAGTACAGCAAATTGTTGCGGGCAAACGACCTATTGACGCACAAAGTCAACCGGGCTTTTTTCAACGATGTCAACGACCACTTGCAATTCGTACTCCAAACCTTAGAGAATTGCCGGGAAACTCTTTCATCCCTTGTCGATCTCTACATCTCGAACAATGATCTCCGCATGAACGACATCATGAAACGTCTCACCATCGTCTCCACTATTTTTATTCCACTGACTTTCCTTGCCGGTGTATGGGGAATGAATTTCAAATATATGCCCGAATTAGATTGGAGATACGGATATTTATTTGCCTGGATAGTAATGGCTATTATCGGTATTGTTGTATATTTGTATTTTAGAAAAAAGAAATGGTATTAACCGCAATTTGCACAACACAAATTTAAGTATGAAATCAATCAAAGAAGTATACCGCATCGGTACAGGTCCTTCCAGTAGCCACACCATGGCACCCCGCAAAGCAGCGGAGATGTTTGGGAAGCGCCATACTGAAGCAACCTCTTTTAAAGTAACGCTTTATGGCAGCCTTGCAGCTACCGGAAAGGGACACATGACTGATGTAGCTATTCTCGATACCCTCCAACCGATAGCTCCGGTAGAGATTATCTGGCAACCGAAAGTCTTTCTTCCCTATCATCCCAACGGCATGACCTTTGCCGCTTTCGATGCCCACCACAAGATAATTGAGAATTGGACAGTTTATAGTGTCGGAGGAGGAGCACTTGCAGAAAACAACGAGCAACCTTCCATTGAGAGTCCCGAAGTATACTCCATGAACAGCATGACGGATATTCTGCAATGGTGCGAACAAACAGGAAAAAGCTATTGGGAATACGTGAAAGAGTGCGAAGCTCCGGATATATGGGACTATCTGGCAGAAGTGTGGACGACGATGAAAGAATCTATCCAACGGGGACTGGAAGAAGAAGGTGTGTTACCGGGCCCCTTGAATCTACGACGAAAAGCTTCCACCTATTATATACGGGCTACCGGATACAAACAGTCCCTGCAATCCCGTGGACTGGTATTTGCTTATGCTTTAGCAGTAAGTGAGGAAAATGCCTCGGGCGGAAAGATTGTGACAGCTCCTACTTGCGGTTCGTGCGGAGTGATGCCTGCGGTACTCTACCATTTACAGAAAAGCCGGGAATTCAGTGATACCCGTATCCTACGGGCACTTGCCACAGCCGGACTGGTAGGGAATATCGTCAAATTTAATGCCTCTATTTCCGGAGCGGAAGTTGGATGCCAAGGAGAAGTCGGAGTAGCCTGCGCCATGGCTTCGGCAGCAGCAAACCAATTGTTTGGCGGAAGCCCTGCACAAATTGAATATGCAGCCGAGATGGGACTCGAGCATCACCTGGGAATGACATGCGATCCTGTCTGCGGATTGGTGCAAATCCCTTGCATTGAACGGAATGCTTATGCAGCCGCCCGTGCCTTAGATGCCAATCTCTATTCCTCGTTTACCGACGGAATGCATCGTGTCTCGTTCGACAAAGTGGTGCAAGTCATGAAACAAACCGGACACGACTTACCTTCGCTCTACAAAGAAACCAGCGAAGGAGGTCTTGCCAAGGACTATAAACAGATGTAGATAAAGGAGGTAATCTTTTACCTCCTTTACTCCCTCAATTTGTTGAAGGCCAATGGATATGCTCTCCGTAAGAGACATCTTTCACATGCATAAGATTCCCATTTCGGGAATAATACAGCGCTAATTCCCTTTCTTGCTTTTTCACCTCGATGAGCGATTCTATCAATCCTAACGGATAACTTAAAACAGCTACCTCTTCCACTTCCCACGAATAGTATTCCGAAGTTATAAAAGCAGTATACACTGCCGGCATAAGATCGTGTATACTATTCAATTTAGTCTCGGTCATCACCCAATTGGCACCACCATCAAGCCACACCTGAAAATCCGTACCCATTGATTTGAAAACAGCTACATAATACTGAGCCCTTTTCAGCCATTCTACATCTTCGGCACGGGGATATAACTGCCTCAAAGCAGATACAATGGTGGCATTGGGAATATAAGGAGGGGCGTCGTCTTCATCGCTACATGCTACAAAAACAAAGGTCATCAGCATCATTGCCAGGACTACCCGTTTAAACTCCTTCATACCATTCTCGGTTTAGTCATCCATCTTACGGAAGTTTCCCTGGTTGTCAAACTTTAGGGTCAGTCCGGTATTGAGTTTCACTTCATATCCTTTTCGACCTCTTTCCATCTTAGTCACATATTCCTCCATAAAATTGTTGTTTTTCATGTAATTGGTGACGAAAACGGGAATAAGGGAACCGGGTAACCTACCTTTGTTGGCATCTACTTCCTGCCAGTTTCCGGCGCTATCGAAATCAATCTCGGTGTTATCACTCAATTTCACTTCGTAGTCTTTCACCCGGGAACCTTCGTTATCAATCTTAATATATGAAATCTTTGCACTGGGAAAATGATGCTTAATAAAGTTCCGTGCCACCATTGGCAACTTATTCACGTCCTTCGTCACCACGTCGCGGGCAGAAGCAAAAGTAACGGCTGTGAGAACCATTACAAACAGAAATAGAATCTTTTTCATATTCGTTATTTTTAGCATTAATACTATGTAAGTTCATACCTCCAATAACGACAAAAAAGTGGGAAAGATTCCTCAAGGAATCTTCCCCACCTACTTTTTCGATTACTTTAACCTTCTTTCAAATAATGAGTTAGCTACCAAGCAACCGGTAGTTCTATCAGCGATTCGTCCCCCTCAGACACTAATTTTATTCTTCTTCGTAAGTCTCTTCCAACTGTTCCTCTTTCTGTATTTTCATTTTGCCATCGGCAGAGATTGTAATCGAAAGGGGAATATAATAATCTGTTTGCGGGTAGCAAATGCTGGCGGCATACACAATACCCTGCGGAGTAGTCTTATCATAGACTATTCCTTCGAGTACCGATTTTGAGAGAAAAGCGGCATCTACGTAGGGAGCAAAGTCATTTTTCGTAAATGCCTTGTTGACTACCTGCTCATTACCACGAGTCAGGCGAAGCACAATTCGGTTGTCCAGGTAGGTATCCCCCATTTCACTCAACACATGAGGCAGATTTTCGTCGGGAGTCCTTGAGATAAAAGAACGGTACTTCTTTCCCTTAAAGGTGATGTCTACCTCGCTTTTGGAAGTCTGCATCCGTTGCAGCCCGTGGACATCGGTACTGTCTTGCATCACTAACGTTATATTGTCACTCTGATTCCCTTTTTTGCCACCGCAGGCAACCATCATCACCATCATCGGTAACAGAAGCAAATATATATGCTTTTTCATGTGCTAATTGGTCCTTTTATAAATCAAAAGACAAAGGAACAAAAAGACGGGGAGATATACAAATTTTTTCCTGTCCAATCACAGCTTACCTGCGACCCCCGTACTCTTTCAGTTCTTCCTGTCTCTTGAGGTAAGCTTCATACTGCATCGGTGTGAAGATGTTCTTCAACTGAGCATTATAAGCTTCCTGCGCTACTTTCATTTCTTGATGCATTTGCTCGTGCTGCTCCGGTGTCATCTTAGCCCGATACCCGTGATGGCCGTTTCTCTTGCAATAGCAAGAATCCGTAAACATGGAATCCATCCTCATTCCTTTTCCCATCATCATTCCGTGGGAACGGGCATACATTTTTTCCATCCATGTCAGGTTGAGTTCCATTAATTGTTTCTTCTGGGCTTCGTTGAGTCCATACTCCTTGACCATGTTCTCCGTCATAATCTTAGCACCACTTTTCGGGTTCATCCATTTATGCGTACGGCGATGTTTTTGCGCCATGACTACTCCACCTACCACCAGCAGGGTAATCATTAAAAAACTAATCTTCTTCATACTCGTTTAAATTCATTCGTTAATTCAAATTCTAATATAACAGCCTATAAGACCAAAATAAAAAAGGAGAAGTTTAGTACAACCTCTCCTTTTAACAATAAATGGTAGAATCCCCACCTTCTTTATTATTTATTCTCTTTCCTGAGTTTAAACGTTACCAACAGGCCTTTATGGTCTGTAGGCCATACTCCCTGCGGCGGCAAAAACTTATCTTTAGAAGTTTCCTGCACCCGTTGGTTCTTCACAATAGACCCTTTGGGACCGAAGATGACAGCCTTTTTTGCTGTGAGTCCTTTGCCTTTATAGAAGATGAAGTCGATGCGGTCGCGCTCGTCGGCTTTCGGAGTCCAGGTCAGTTTGCCGGGTTCCTTCAACGGGTTGTCAGCCGGATAGGTGAAGCCGGGATGAGTCAGAGGGTTCGGGTAAATCTTACGATAACTATCGGTAAAACCATTCTCTTCGAGCAAGGTAGTCACTGTCCAGGGAATCACGAAACCGTTGTGGTCATACAGATGTTTATTCTTTTCCGTCCAGTCGAGATGGGAAGGTTCGTTAAAATCTCCTCCGATAATGATGTTATATCCTGCGTCCGCATCTTTCCGGGCTTCTGCCAGAAATTGCCTGATGGCATCATCACGCTGGGATGCTACGTTTACTTTCAGGATTTCGTCCACAGAGGTTGGAATGGGAATCTCTTTCCATGTAGAACCATCATATCCTCTCACATTGTAATAAGCACAATTCAAATAGTCAAGATGTGCCGTGTAGACAGCCACTTTATGACCTGCTACCGAAGCCGTCAGTTTATAGATGCTGCCATGATCTCCATTCTCGGGAAACACAGTCAACGAGTCCGTAATGGGATGCTTGCTCAGCAGTCCTGTATCATACGTATAGAAAGAATAATATTTCAATCCCTTCTCTTTCAATGAAGCAAGGAGGCGAGCACTAAAATTAGTTTTGTTGTAGTTACGCACCTCACTTAGAGTCACGAAATCAGGCTTCAAGCGGACAATCTCATTAACGATAGCCTCATAACCTCCGGGAACCATGGTCCCTTCCTGCCATACATTCCACTGCAATACGGTAAACTCCTGCCCTTTTCCTGCCGCAGCAATAAGCAGGAAAAGGAATATTGATAATAACTTCCTCATATTTCTTCTTGTTATGTTTTAACTTCTGGAAACTTGCAATCCCTGTTCCGAAAGCGCCATATCCACAAAACGGGCGCAAGGATTAGGAGCATCGGCAGTCAATATCCGCCGAATGCATCCCGCCGCCTGAGGATCTTTAGCCACCATATACAGATAGCCTCCCCCACCGGCGCCCGGCAGTTTATATCCCAGTGTATAATCTTTAATCCGGTCGATGATAGCCTCCACTTCCGGCGGATTGGTTCCGCTGTCAAGTGCCTTATTCTGCTTCCAGCTTTTTCCTACGAGGCTACCGAAGCTTTCAAAGTTTCCACGCAAGATGGCTTCGCTCATATCCATTGCATGCGCTTTCATCTCTGCCAGCAGATTGAGATGTGCACCTGAATTGAGAAACATCGAACTGACAATTTCAGCCAATATACCTTTGGCTGTGCGGGTGATGCCAGTATAATACAACAAATGGCAATCCCTGTATTCAGGACGCACAAACAACTGATCGGGTAACCAACGCACCAAAGGAGTCTGTTCAAAGCCCGGTTCCGTTTGAAGCAGTTTTACGCCCGAAAGCACACCTCCATACTGATCCTGCCATCCTCCTCCGGTAGTGAGCAATTGTTCCAGTACCAGCGTATAACGACAAATATCATTCTTATCCCATGCTAATCCGCAGAAATCGTTCACTGCACCCAATACCGTAGAAGCCAGGATGGAACTAGTACCCAATCCGGACCCTGCCGGGATAGCCGCCAACAAAGTTATTTCGATTCCCGCTCCAAAAGCTTTCAGATGTTCGGCAAGCGTAGCATGTCGTTCGGCAGCAAAATCAGGTGCAAAGCCCGCAAGGCAAAGAGCGGCTTTAGGAATAGAAAAAGGCGAACCCACCTTATTATAATCTTGTAGCTCTTCATACTCCCGAATCACTTCCATAGCTCCCATATCAATGGAACGCAACACGATATGAGGTTCCTTGCACGGCTTGATATACACTTGCAAAGGAGGCTGGCTGTTCAGTTCGATAGCCATGTTCACTACGTTTCCTCCGGAATAGAGAGCATACGGAGGAGTATCGGTCCACCCCCCTGCCATATCAATGCGAACCGGGCTGCGTCCCCACACAATCTGATCGGAATATACATTGAGGAAAGGACGATTCTTCTTTTCGGTTACTGCCGATAGCAGACCGTCGCGCAGCAAATTGAAGGCAGCCTGTTCTTCTCCTTTATATTCTTCGCCACGCAATTTCAAGATGCGTGCCCGCAACATCCGGTTGTGAATACGAAGCATCTGTGCCGCATCATCCTTCAACACCGCAGGTGCATTCAATCCGAAACGCACAAACTCATTGGCTGCATCCTGTAAATCCAACTGGTAGAAGATACTCTTCTCATAATTCTCCGCCAGTTTGTTCCAGTTGTCACAGCGGAAAGCGCGCCGTTGCTCATACAAGCGTTTCAGGTTGGCACGAGCAGATATTTCGTCTGCAGAAAGTTTGTCCTTCTGCAACCACAATTCTTTTCCTTCTTGTAGTTCCGGTTCGGATATCATCCAGCGAAGCAACACACCTAACTCTTCCACCGACTCCGCTACCGGGAAGATGGAAGCTGCTTGCAAATCATCCGTACGGCCTTCTATGTCTTGCCAGTCGAGGTTACGCTCCGCCATCCATTTGCAGAATGGAGTTCCCATAAAAGTAGTAGTCTCTTGTTGCAAAGCTCCCTTGAACACATCGTCCAACCCATAAGGACGGGCAACGAAACCGCTTTCTCCCATAGGCACCACATCGATGCAGACTCCATCCGGCACAGCAAGTTCCCAATCATTCCCGGGCACTCCCGTAATAATCTGCCGGGAACCGAGCTTCCACCCGTTGCCTACATAGCTGTTCTCTATCCAGAGATTTGCATTTCCGGAAGAAAGGCTCACTTTCGTACAAGCATTCTGCACAAAGATAGCAGGATTCGGTTTCACTTTGCGGTGCATAATCCGTCGTTGATCTCGTACTTTATCCTGCACAGCCAACGTAGAAGAGATTAATTCCCGGCTTGTCCCGTAATGATAGAACTCTCCTCCCGGCAAGGGCAAGATTGCTACGGAAAGACTATTCACTTCATCATCTTCAATCTTCGGATGCTTTCCCAATGCCAATCCATAATCGGAGTACAAATCATAATATTTCACTTCGCCTGTATCTTCGCGAAGAGAACGCTTCATAAGCACTTCCACCGCACGGTCGCTCAGCAACCAGATGCCAATATCCATAAGGAACAAATGCGTTTTAGCCAAATCTTCCAATTCTTCGAGAGAAGGTTTCTGCAACATAAAGTCGAGTACCTCCGGCGTCTTGCGGTCCGAAACGAACACCCCGTGATGAGTAGCAAGAGAGGGATTTACCCAAAGGCCGTAACACACTACATCCGCATCGGGAATGTCCTGCAAAGGCTTCTCCGAACGGATATAAACGTCTCCGCTTGCAATCAACGTATGTAATCCGGCGGGAGCCAAGTTCATTATCTTTTCATACAAAGGCAACTGCAAAGACAATAGATTCTGTCCCAACCGCTGTCCCCGTTCCCAACTGAATACAGGAATGGGAGTTAATATCTTTCCCGAAGGAGCATATCCCGGCAATCTGCGGCTTTGCCCTCCGGCATGCAACAGTATTCTCTTTTCCTGCCCCAGCCATCGGCTGAAAGAGTGGTCGGGTGCAAATTCTTTATGGCAAGCCTGCAACAGCCAGGTAGTTCCTCCTCCCGAACCCAGTTTGGCACCTACGGGGTCGGAAGTACAAAACCATTGAACACGGTCTACCTCTTCCAGTTCATGAAAACATTGAATCAGATTAGGAGGTAAGGATAATAATTTCTGCATAATAGTATATCTTATTTTTTTAATATCTCAAGAGTTCGGCAAATATAACAATTTATCTTGGGGCAACCTTTGGGCGACTTAGCTTTTTACTCCCCGTCGCTTCAAAAAGTCGGTAGGGCTTTCTCCAAACTGCTCTTTATAGCATTTTGCAAAATAAGACGGAGAACTAAAGCCTACTTCATAACCTATCTCAGCCACGCTCATCTCTGAAGAGGCTAGCAACGAAGCCGCTTTTTTCAAACGGGCAATACGAAGCAACTCATTGGGAGCATAATTGGTAAGCGATTTTATCTTACGATAGAGCTGCACCCGGCTCAACCCCATCTCTTTGCCCAAATCTTCCACATTCAATCCGGAGTCGCCCAACTTCTGCTCTATCAATGCTTTAAACTTTTCTACAAAATCCTTATCCATGTCGCAAACATCTTCTTTAGCTAATGTCTGCCGATCTCCGAAGAACTGCTTAAGCCTGCGATGGGAATCTATCAGGTTGCGAACACGCGCCACGAGTAATGCCGAGCTGAAAGGCTTGGAGATATAAGAATCCGCCCCGCCATCGTAGCCCTGTATGCGTTGTTCGTCCAGAGAGCAGGCAGTCAATAGGATAACGGGAATATGGCAGGTTTGCAACTCACTCTTCAGACGACGGCAACATTCAATACCATCGAGCCCCGGCATCATCACATCTGAAACAATCAAGTCCGGCACGTACTTCATAGCCTTGCGGATACCTTCCCGCCCATCGGCTGCTTCTATCACCGTATAATCTGTCTGGAGCAGACCACACACATAGAGCCGGATGTCTGCATTGTCATCGATAATCAATACCAGCGGTTTGGAGGAATCCCGCGTTTTCTTTTCATCCTCTTCATCGGTTGCCTCATCGGGAAGCACTTTGCCGGCAATCGTTACAGCCTCCGTCAGCACGGGAGCCGTACATGCCCTTACGGGAAGCTCGACCGTAAATATAGTTCCTTGCTGCGGCTCACTCTCCACCCGGATGGTTCCGCCGTGCATCTCTACAAACGCTTTCACCAATGCCAGCCCGATGCCGGAACCGGCATGATGCATATCTATCTTATAGAAACGGTCGAAGATATTGCGGATGTGTTCTGCCGAAATCAATGAGCCAGTGTTGGCAACAGTAAAGCAAAGCCGGGATTCGTCTCCCCCCACAGCAGCAGAGAGCCGTACCTTTATTTTCCCATTCTCGGGAGTAAATTTAAAAGCATTAGATAATAAGTTGAAATAGATACGTTCCAGCTTTTCAATATCCGCCATCGTATGATAGTCTGCATCCGGCATACTGTCAAAAGAGAAGTGAATATGTTTCTTTCGCGCCACAGATTGAAAAGATTCGTTCCACGCCTCAAAGCAAGCCAACAGGTCCACGGCAACAGGAGTAAACTCCATCTTTCCATTCTCATATTTGCGGAAATCGAGAATCTGGTTGACCAGGCGCAATAAGATATGTACATTCCTACGGATAAGGCCAAGCATCCGGCGTTGCTCCTCGTTCAGAGTAGGGTCAGTGAGCAACTGTTCCACCGGGTCGGCAACCAGCGTCAACGGCGTACGGAAGTCATGGGAAATATTAGTAAAGAACACCAATTTGGCATGAGTGGCTTCTTCCAACTGATGGGAAAGGTCGATCAATTGGTCGCGTTGTTCCTCCAATTGTTTTTTCTGAGCGGACAGTTCGCTGTTCAAGCGGTTCTTTGAACGGAGAGAATTATATACCACCAACAACAGCCCCGCCACCAAAAGAAGAATCAAAAGGCTGCCATACAACACCACCCTTTGGGTAGCCGCCCGGGAGAGATAGATATCGATTCTTCCGTTCAACGTCTCTATCTTCTTGTCGAGTTCTTCAATGTGGGTAGTCTGCAACTGCATGACGTGAGCGTTGGTGTGGTCCACGATAGCGGTATTCATCACCGTTTCGCGCGGAAAAGGTTTCTTCTCCAGAATATTCATGGCAAGCTGCATCACTTTATCTCCGTTGGTGGGATATATAAAGGTAGCATCGATTACGCTATCAAGCACCAGTTCGAGTCCGTTACCCTTCCCAGGCAAAGCATCTATTCCTACAAAAATCATTTCTTTTTCCCGTCCGGCTTTGCGGGCAGCCCGATAGGCTCCCGGTGCAATCCGGTCGTTGTGTGCATACACCGCGTCTATCCTAGGGTGGCGCCGAAGCATACTATCCATCTTCTCCTCCGCCGGAGCCTGTTCCCAAGCAGCATCTGCCTGATCAATCAACCGAATATCGGGAAAACGGCTGATAGCCGCCATAAATCCCTGATGCCGTTCGATGGCGGGAGTGGAACCGCTAAGCCCTGTCAGTTCCACCACACTGCCTTTTCCGTGAAGACGGGAAGCAATATAATTTCCTACGGCTCGTCCTATCTCATAATTATCCGCCCCTACATAAGCAGTGTATTTGTCCGAAAGGATTTTCCGGTCTACCATAATCACAGGGATTCCCTTTTGATAGGCCTCTTCCACCACCGGAGTCATAGGAGCTGCCTCGTTGGCGGAAATAATCAGCAAGTCCACTCCTTTATCCATAAAGTAGTGCACATCTTCCGCCTGTTGCTTGTTGTCATCTCCCGCCGAACGTATTTCTACCGATACTCCATCATAAAACATGGCTTCCCGCAGAATCTCCTCATTCATCTTATGACGCCAGGAGTCATCGCTACATTGGGCTACACCGATACGAAAACGAGGTGCCTCTTGCCTGCACGAAATCAGAAGAACTAAACAAAACATCAAGATGAACCAACGAATATTTCTCATATTATTGTGTTTTTCTTTATAAACTGTCGCGTTTATTTTCACGCACTCTATCTCTTACAGGGGGATAAAGGTAGAAGTTTTTTCGGAAACCACCAGCTCTGTCCGGTTTCTATTCATTGAAACTCTAGTTTCCATTAATTGGAACTTTAGTTTCCATACGGAGAAACCATTGTATTCTATTAATAGAAACTTTAGTTCCAATAGGACGAAACTACGGTTTCTATTAATAGAAACTAGTCACTCAATATATACCTGTGCTATTTCATCCACACAATGGAATATCCGAGTTCCCTCTTTATAGCCTCCATCTCCGCACTATGCCACATTTCGTGTTTAAAGCTCCACGATAGTGCTTCATACTTTATATCTGCCACCGGATGTTTGAACGGCAGGGGTTGCAAAGGTTCGGCCAAAACGTCATCGCTCATTGCTTCGAGAGTGTCGAGGCAAATTTCATGAACTGCTTGCAATTGTTCTTTCAGGCGGGAAGGGGAAATAAATCCATTGGGCAGCGAACGGTGCAAAGTCCCCATGCCATTGAAGATTCTGTTGTACTCGTTAATGGGAACCAGCGCGCCCACTTTCTCGTTCACTCCCGTGATGGCAGTGATTGCATGAAAGTTTTGCGAAACCAGCAGATGCCCCACTTGCCAAATAAAGTTAGAATCAGTATCTGCGGGGACAACATACCATAAATCCTCCGGCAACTCAGACATCAAACGATTGACAAATGCACGAGCTTCTATCATCTGCTCCTTTAAAAATTCAATCTTACTCATAACTATAGCATTTTAAATTATACATATAGTTAGTGGACAAGCAAAAGAAGTTTGTGACAACTTACAGCAAAAATTTCTCCCAATAATTCTTCCGGGGCAGTTCTTTCTCGAATTTCCGGTATAAATCTGCCAACTTCATCATACGTTGTACCGTAACATACTCTTTATCCATGTCAATCGAGAACACCGGTTTGCAGATACGACATTTGCATGCTCCCTGCGGATTGTACAACGGACAAGTATCATTCATAAATAAGGTGATTTTACGAATGGAACGATTATAGATCTGACGAACGTTACTTTCTTTCATCTCCATCACTTCGCCAATCTGACGATAGGGCAAACCGATATTCTCCCTAAAGATAAATATCAACCGGGCATCTTTATTCAAACAATGGTTGAGGGCAGTAATGCACCAATCACACCTTTCTTTTATCCATTCCCGCTTCGCTTCTTCTTCACCGGAATATTCGATTTCGGGCAAAGAACGAAAATATTCGGCTTCGGACATTTTCAGTTGTTTTTCTGTTTCGGCATATCTGCCAATGGTGCGACGGGCAATGGTATATATCCATGTGGAGAGCTCCGAATTTCCTTTATAACCAGAAAAACTTTTGCAAAGTTCATACCACACTTCCTGTGCAGCTTCGCGGGCAATTTCCTTGTTTTGTATCATCCGATGGGCAATGAGAGAAACAAACTTTCCATATTCCTGCACCAATCGGTTTATTTCCTCTCCGGTTGCGTCCGGCATTTTCATCTCATTCATGTTTCCGATGCTCGAGAATGGTATTCATGTGTTCCAAAGCCCAGCCGACCAGACCTTCGATGTGGGGAATCAAACTTCCTCCGGTGTCAGTCAAACAATATTCTACACGGGGAGGAACTTCCGCATAGACTTTCCGCTCTACGAGTCCGTCCGTCTCGAGAGTGCGCAAAGTTACTGTCAGCATTCTCTGTGAAATGTCGTCTATGGTTTTATGAATGTCACTAAAACGCATTGTTCCATTAGCATTCAAGGTAATAAGTACCAGCATCGTCCATTTATCTCCTAAACGGCTGAGCACATCCCTGATGGGGCAATTTCCTGTTGGATGAAAGTTTTTCATAATTTAACTCTTTGTATATCATTGAAATTCAATATTGGTTACCTCTATGTAACTTGCTTATGATCAGGTGCGTTCTTGCATCTTCGGCTTGAAGAAGTTACATTTGCATCACAAAAGTAATAAACTTACTAAAGATAACTATTGTTTCACTTAAATATTTAAGATTATGGCAAAGAAAGTAGCAGTATTAGCAGTGAATCCAGTAAATGGTTGTGGTTTATTTCAGTATTTGGAAGCCTTCTTCGAGAACGGTATTTCGTATAAGGTGTTTGCCGTGGCGGATACTAAAGATATTAAAACAAATTCCGGAATCAGCCTGTCGGCAGATGATGTGATTGCCAACCTGAAAGGACATGAAGATGAATTTGATGCACTCGTATTCTCTTGTGGAGATGCGGTTCCCGTGTTCCAGCAAAATGCAGGAAAGCCTTATAATGTAGATTTGCTTGAAGTAATTAAGGCTTTTGGAGAAAAAGGGAAAATCATGATAGGTCATTGTGCCGGCGCCATGATGTTTGATTTTACGGGTATCACGCAAGGGAAAAAAGTGGCAGTGCATCCCTTGGCAAAACCGGCTGTACAAAACGGTACGGCTACGGACGAAAAGTCTGTGGTAGATGGCAACTTCTTTACGGCACAAGATGAAAATGCTATTTGGACGATGATGCCGGAAGTTACTCGGGCGTTGAAATAAAGTTCGGACATTGGTTGTGGGGAAAGGAATTCTTTATGGAAATCGGTGCAACTAAAGAAATTTGATGTATAGAGGACGACTCTATTTAATAAGATAATACCGGAGCCTAAACCAGGTAATGGGTCAGGGTTCCGGTATTATTTCATTGATAAGCTTACTCTTTTATTAATTCTTCAACCGACTTAATAAATAATTCAGCTTTTGGAAACAACTCATCAACCATTTCTTTGTCACAAAATACGAAGTCATCATAATCTCCACTGTGCCTTTTCTCAAAAAGCGTAGTGAATGTCTTGCCTACTTTCAAAGGAATCTTACCAGTAGATACAAAGTGTAATCCTAGCATAGCCTTCACCCCATTATGAGTTTGTGATTGAATATCATTCTTCAGTAATAGGGCAACGGTAGCATAATAGCATGCATAATACATCCGGTTTATAGCAGCATTATAGAATGTCTCGCGAATCATTACTTCTGCTTCTTTCATTGTCTCATAAGCACGTTGTATCCTGTAAGCAATGAGTGCTTTCCGACTCTCTTCATCTAAAAAATCTTTCATAACACAATTCCCTCATTAGTAACATTAATATAAAAGGGCGTTTTGAATGGACGGTTCTCCCACATTTTTTTCAACATAACCATAGGGCTAATGGAAATACCAATTTTCAATTCAAGTTCGTAAAGGGGCAATGTAATTGCTTCTTCCTCCTTTAATGTCATTTTATCACCATCAAGCAAAATTAGTAAGTCAATATCACTCTCATTACGTGCCTGGTTCCTTGCTTGTGAACCATATAATATGGTTTTTGCAGTGGGAGCTACACGATGAATAATATCTCTTATTTGTTCAATGGCTTCTGTTCGTTTCATCACTTTCTAATCTATTGATTATCGCAAATATACTCCATTTCTTTCAATTCCCAATGTATCTAAGAATGCTTTTAAAAATATTTTGCGCTATTCTCTGCTCTAATATTAAGTTTATACGCCTTTTAAAGTTTTCATTCCATATTCTCCGCCACCTTCCGTAACGGCGCCACGAGCCTCTCTATCAACCTCCGGTCTTCCGTTACAATTTCGGCACTACCTTTCATCTCCCGACTCATTGGTAAATCTTTGTTATAGTTGGTACGTAGACCGTTGGGCAGTGCAATGTCCACCACATACATGGCTTCTTCCGTGGGAACAGGAGATACATTGATGACTTTGCCTTTTACATAGCCGAATTCCTGATCGGGATAATTATTTAAACGGATGTTGACCGACTGCCCTGCTTTCACTTTTCCCGACCCCTGTACGGGAAGCAATGCTTTGCCGATAGGCTTAGAACCGTCTTTGGGAGCTATGACGAAAAGACTTTCATTAGAGACTACATACTGATTGGTGCTCCATACACTCATGAAAGTGAGTTTTCCGGAGATGGGAGCTACCAACAAATAGCGTTGTTCCCAAGAAGTGATGCCCGCCTGCAATTGCTCTATGGCATTCTTGAGGTTTATTGTATACCGCTGTTCCTCTGTCATCGCCTGATGGCGCAAGTCGAGTAAGTTTTCCTTATCTTGTTCCATCTGCATTCCAACCTGGGAGAGGGACATACGTATGCTCTCGTGGCTTTGGCGCTGTTGCAGATAGCTGCGTTGCGATTCGTCATACTCGGCTCCAATCATCGCATTGAGAACATACAAAAGAGAGTCGCGCTCATAGATACGTTTTGTCACTTGTTGCTCCTGCCTGGCAAGTTGATATTGTCTTTCCGCCAGCCGGTAATACTCTTCCCGGCTGTCCATAAGCTTCCGGCTGCTTACCAGTTTTTTATTATAATAGTCCTGCTCCACGAACTCAGCATAGTCGTTCAACGCCGACACAAACGCAGCATAAGCTGCCTGCACCTCTCCCAATTGCAGATAGTGCCGTCCGTCAAAAAGTTGCTTCCCTTTTCCCGGCAAGTAGTTCTCCGCTTCCCATTGTTTCATCCGTTCTTTCACCAGAAGCATATCCTGCGTCCGGGCAGCATTTTCTATCACGCCCAATATGGTTTCCTTTTCCACCTCCGCCCCATTGGCAACATGGAGTTCCTCTAATCTTCCTGCCATTTTGGTGACCACGTACACAGGAGGATTTTGTGTGCTCACAGTGATTTCAGCTTCTACCGTATCGGGATACTTAAACAGATAGCTCCCGATTAACAAAACGATAACAATACCGAACAAGACAGTGATTCCCCAACGAAGTATCCAGGACGGAACATGATTCATCACCTCCTGCACCTCTTCGCTGCGGAGTTCTATCTCTTTGTATTTCTTAGGTTCTTCTTCCATACGCCCTTTCTTTTACGTGTGTGTGTCATCTTCCCAATTCGAGTTGGTTCTTTACCAGACGATAGTACATGCCTTGTTTTTGCGTCAGTTCGTCGTGGGTACCTTCTTCGACAATTCTGCCTTTATCCAGCACCACTATCTTATCCGCATCTCTTACCGTGCTTAACCGATGGGCCACTACGACCACCGTCTTCCCTTTATAGAAATCGTAGAGATGTTCCATTATCTCCCTCTCATTGTTAGCATCCAGTGCATTGGTTGCCTCGTCAAAAAAGAGATACTCCGGATTCTTGTAGACAGCCCGCGCTATGAGAATACGTTGCCGCTGTCCCTGGCTGATTCCGTTTCCTTCCATACCTATTTTCGTATTATAGCCCAGAGGAAGCGAATCTATGAAATCCCGTATGTTGGCCACTGTTACTGCATGACGCAGGCGTTCTATATCAATCTCGTCATCACCCACAGCTATATTCTGAGCAATGGTGTCGGAGAAGATAAACCCATCTTGCATGACCGATCCCGTCCGGGCACGCCATAAGTGGGGGTTAATGGAATCCAAGGGAGTTTCCCCTATCATCAGCTTTCCTTTGTTAGGTTGGTAGAATCCGAGCATAAGCTTAATCAATGTTGTTTTTCCGCTGCCGCTCGCTCCTACAATGGCGGTAACCTTCTTTTCGGGAATCACCAGGTTCAGGTTCTCCAGCACATAATCCCTATCAGCACCGTCATAACTAAAACATAAATCTTCCACCCGTATCTCGCGCCTTTCGGGCAACACCGCCAGCTTGCTCTCTATCTTCTGCTCTTCATCTTCCCTGCCATGCACTTCATTAAGACGTTCGAGACTGATTTTAGCATCCTGAAACTGCTGTGCAAAGCCGATAAAAGAACCGATAGGACCGGAAAGCTGCCCGATAATGTAGGTGAGAGACATCATCATACCCAGCGTCATCTCTCCTTCTACCACCGACTTGGCGGCAATAAAGGAAATGATAATATTAGTGGTCTGATTAAAAAAGACAGAACCGACCTGCTGCACCTGCCCCACCGCCAGTCCCTTCACACTGATTTTGAACAACTTCACTTGAATCCGCTCCCATTGCCAGCGCTTTTGCTTTTCGCAATTGTTCAGTTTAATTTCTTGCATGGCGGTGATAAGTTGTATCAGGCTGCTCTGTTCTCCAGCTGCCTGGGCAAAGCGACGGATGTCCAGCTCACGGCGATATTTCATAAAAAGCAATATCCAGCAGACATACAATGTGTTTCCCACCAAGAAGATAGCTAGAATACCCAAATTATAATACGCCAACACAAAGCCGAAGATAAAGAAATTGACAAAAGAGAAGAGTGTGCTTATAGACGAACCCGTCAAGAAGGACTCGATACGCCCATGGTCTCCGATTCGCTGCATGATGTCGCCAATCATTTTGGTATCGAAATAGTGCAATGGAAGTTTCATCAGTTTAGCAAGAAAGTCGGATATCAGCGCAATATTGATACGAGCATTCATGTGTAGCGTAATCCAACTACGAATAAAGCCGACAGAAAGTTGGGAAACAGAGACTACCAATTGTGCAATCAATATTAAAGTAATGAAAGACAAATTTCCGCCATGAATACCCACATCCACTAACGACTGAGAGCCTGTTTAAATTTTATTTAATAATATCCTAATAGATGCCAGTTTTACCA
>JAUUNK010000410.1 GCA_030844565.1 Bacteroides ovatus | reverse complement strand
CCGCCGTGTCAATGTCCGCTTTGTTGCCGACAAAGCGTTGAAGCTGATGAATTCGAGCCATACCAGCACACGAAGCGAAAACAACGTGGACTTCGTCCTGGGCGGAAAGGGCGATGGAAGCGATTCCGGAAACGGTGGTTCGGACGATGGTTCCGGCAGCGGTTCGGGGGGCAATAAACCGGGCGGTGGAGAAGCACCGGACCCAGCAGCGTAAATAGGCTGCCCGCACTATCTTCTTTGGCAGAATGAAACTTCATCCTTAGAAAAAACAGTATCACATGGTTTCAGGAACTGATCCATGTATGGTTCCTTGCCATGTGGTTGCTGTTTTTCTGTTTTTCTCTTTCCCGCATTTTCTTTATTTCTCTATTTTTTTCATTCTCGTGTTTTTTTAGTTTTCCTATTTTTAGTTTCTCTTATTTTTTAATTCTCAATTCTCAATCTTTAATTTTTAATCTTTAATTCAAGAAAGAAGATAGACAAAATCATTGATATTATTACAGCCATCCTCCCTTTTTTCGGAGGTCGCAAAAAACGTCAGCAAATGATGCAGGACGTCAAAGAGTTTAGCGAACTAGTGAAAGAGCAGTATGGCTTCCTTATGAAACAGCTCGAAAAGGTGCTCAAGGATTATTTCGATTTGAGCGACCGTGTGAAGGAAATGCACTCGGAGATTTTTTCATTAAAAGGCAAACTTTCGGAAGCTGTCACTTTACAGTGTGTCAATAAAGAGTGTATTCAGCGCAACAATGGTTCCGAATCTGCATCATCATCCACTTCTTTAATACCTGCCTAACGCATGAGAACGATTAATCTGATTGTCGTGCATTGCTCCGCTACCCGCGAGGATAAATCTTTCACCGAACATGATTTGGACGTTTGTCATCGTCGCCGCGGCTTCAATGGTGTGGGTTATCATTTTTATATTCGTAAGAACGGGGATATTAAGTCTACCCGTCCGTTAGAACGGATCGGTGCGCATAGCCGTGGTTTCAACCGGGAAAGTATCGGTATCTGCTACGAAGGCGGACTGGACTGCATGGGACAGCCGAAAGACACGCGCACTTGTTGGCAGAAACACTCGCTACGGGTTCTTATCCTGACTTTATTAAAGGATTTTCCGGGATGCCGTGTCTGCGGACATCGTGATCTTAGTCCCGATCTTGACGGAAACGGTGAGATTGAACCGGAAGAGTGGATCAAGGCTTGTCCCTGTTTCGAAGCGAGCAAGGAGTGGGATAAAGAATAGGTTTCTTTTTTCATTTACATACTCTATTATTAGTTGTTATTGGTTAATTGTTATTGGTTATTAATCAAGAAAACCCGGACTTTCGCAAGCCCGGGTTTTCTGCATCTTGGGAACGCCTCCTTTACCTATAGGGAAATGGGGGACTAGCAATTTGATTCTAGTACAACAAAAAGACGCTCCGAGAGTAAAAATAAAAAGGGATACCTGTGGGAAATGTGGGAGGCATCCCTTTTCTAAAGAAGAACAAAGAGGAAGGATGGACTTTCACAAGCTGTGTCCTTCGCTTTGTTCTGGGGTAAAAATATCTTCACACACAAGTGAAGAATGGGTTTATTTGTTTTTTCTCAATATATAATATATTATGAGATTCTCTATCCTATTAGTCTACCCATTCGGCAACTGTCACAGTCACTACTCTAGGTTCTACCGTTCCCCACGGAGAAGTAGGAATAGCTTTTACTTTGACTGTCATAGCCTTAGTGCCCTGGGTATCAGTCGGTCTCGTCAATGTAAGCTTACCGGTTGTGGGGTTCAGATCAAAGCTACCATTATCTTCACCAGCTACCAATTCAAATGCTACAGTGAAGCCAAATATAGTTGCACCAGAGCTATTATTATAGGCAGCGGAAGCACCATCAGAAGGCCAAAGCTGACGTGGAGTAGTTGAAGCATCTTTCCATACTAATGCTTTTGATACCTCAACACCCTCTTCTCTTGTAGCAGCAGAAGATACATTAAATGCCAGCTTGTCTTTACCTTCATCAGTACCCTTGTAATCAAATGTACCATTCATCTTAGCAGTATTGAATACAACAGGAATTGTTTTGGTAGAAATAACTTTCTCTCCACATTTTGCTTCTACTTTTACGCTAAAGCCAGCAGCAGCACCGTTATAAGTTTTATCTACTGAAAGCGCACCAGTAGCTGCATCAAGATCTACACCAGTCGGAACGTCACCTACAACAGAGAATTCAAATTTTCCACCAAGAGAGGTCAATTTACCATCACTTCCATTACCAACAAAATCCTCATAGTTAGTGAAGAGTTCTTTCAGATCTCTTTCGGCTGTCACTGCAGTTATTGGATCCCCTGCTTCCACCAGATTCAATATAGCCTTGGCTCCATCCCAAGCATTAGAGTTAGCCAATGTAAAATCAGCTTCTGCAGGATACTTAATATCTACATCTGTTGACAATACAATACTAATATGACCAGTAGTATTTGTAATCTTGGTAGTCACCGTACCTGTATAAGTGGCACCTGCAGGAACCTCCAATACAAGATTACCACTATTCTCATTAAATTTAATATCCGGAGTTTCCGCCACAGGAGTGTTTGATGCCGATGCTACATCAGCCGGAGCAATGCGTTCAAAGTTACACCCACTGAAATTAGCAATACTACCCAAAGCTGTCTTAATCTCATTAACCT
>JAUUNK010000068.1 GCA_030844565.1 Bacteroides ovatus | reverse complement strand
AAGGACTGTTCTCTTGCGCAATCTCCATTGCCTTGTCAATTGTTAAGGGAATCTGTCCTTGCGAGGATAAGGTAAACCCCATGAAAATGACAATTGTCAATAGCCCTCTTTTTAATAGTAGTAAGTCACTTTGCATATAGTTTGCTGTTATTTAATAATTATCGTTTCACTATCTTCACTGCGTCTGCCGTAACAGCTCTCAATTTACATTCATCCGTCAACGTCACGCGGACAGTATCGGGACTAAAGAAATAGGTACCCACTTGCTCCCAACCCTCATTGGCCTTCCGCAAGTTAATATAAGCATCTTCCACCTCGTCATTATACATCACTTTAAAATGATATTCTCCTTGTAGATGGTTGTTCCATCGAAGTTCATTGTCTTTGAATACGTGATAGTATAAATCGTACTGACCAGCTTCGGGTACAGGTATTTTCCATGTAGCGGTTTGGCTACCATTACCGCTTTTAATTACACATGCCGAGCGGATATATTTTCCATAATAATTAGCATTTGTAGTAACTGTCCATTGCAAAGGGGGACGCCACCACGATACCCCCGAATATTTAAAAGAAGTTTCCTCTACTTCATCTAGCCATTTAGGCAACAGTCCCACTACAGGAGGAGCGGAAAGAACAAATAGAGTAGAATCTTCATTATCCACGATAATTTCTCCGGGTACTTCAAAGGAGGATTCTGGCAATACATAAACACTATCTTGAACAATCTTGTCTCGTTCATGTTTGACATTGCCAACAGATTGCCGGATTACTGTAGGAAGATTGCCAGAAATCATGGTATTAATTTCTATTTCACGGATTTGATCTTCCCAGACACTCACAAATTCTTTGCTGGTATGGGCAGGTATTTCTACTTTTCTCCGGGAACGGGGATCTACAACCGGCTGATTCCACCAACCATTCTGGCGGATATTCATATTAATTATTCCGTCATAATCAGAATTATTACTAAGCAATAGTTTCAGGACAAAATATTCTTCTCCACCCTTATTGGTGATTTTAGTTACTTCCGGTTCCCCTATCAAATAAAATGGTAAAGGCGTGGGCTTTTCCCATTCTTCCAAATAGGAGTAAAGCGGCGTCCGACTTATCTGTCCTAATGTATCAAGCATATTTTCGAACTTTATGTTCTGGAAAGTATTGCGTTTAAGCATTGCATACAACGAATCTCTAAAAGCCTCTACACCTATATTCATTTCCGACCGTGCAAAAAGGCGACTTGCTTCCAGTCCGACAATATTGTTTTGCAAGTTGCGCAGTTCTACATCCGCCAGTAATTCTTTGAGTGTATGCTTTTCCAGCAATAAAATGGCCTTTTCATTATTACTGATACCATTAATTTCACGCTCCCATCCCTCATTCTCTGACTTCTTTTGCAAATACAATTCAATCCCCCGGTTAGCAACTGGCCACTGTGAAGAAAAAATGTTATAACGGAAATTATAGAGTTGCGGAAACAGGAAATAAGGATTCGCCTCCGATGATAGATTCTCCTTCCCCCTGCTACCGACGGAAAAACTATAGTTACCTTCGGTACGCATAAACATCCACATGAAATTATTGAATGTACGCATCTGAGCTTCTTGTTCATTGATCTCACGACCTCCATATTTTGACCAACGTATTTGGTTTTTAACCTGTTTCTTTACATCAAGCTCCTGGAATAAGGCTCCTTTTTCGGGTAGCAATACCATTTCCGGCTGTACCATTTCCTGTGCCTTTGACCAGGCACGTTCGTAACCGGCAAATTGTATCGGTATTTCTATCACAGAAAAACGTTTGAATGGATATTCTAATTTGTATTGCTGCGTGAAGTAATCTTTCGAACCACGTATAAGTGCAGGAATAGTATCGCCAATAGAATCGAAAGCCGTTTTAAAATAGTCATGCTCCTTTATATGCCAAATGTTGTATTGGATACTGTCGGAATACACGCTTTTCTGTTGATAATTTCCTATAATCAATGATAGTGTTTGAGAAGGGAATTCTCCTTTAAAAGTATAAACACCTTGTTCGTCACACTTTCCCTCGCCTTGCGAAAGGGGGACCAGTCCGGCAAGGGGCTTCACCTTTAAATGATAATTACTGAAGTAAGTTTGTTGCCAATCGGGATTCTCATCGCTATAACTTGTTCCCGCTCGAGGATACCAATAGGTTTCGGGAGTAAGCAATAAATAGTCCTTCGTTTGAAAACTGTATTGTCTGTCGATATTGAACAAAAATTGTTTTTTGGAAGCTTGCAACACTTCAGGAGGAATATCCAGGTAGCAAAATGAATTATCTATTTGTCCATCATATTTAAATGTCACCGAAACACTATCTCCTTTAGCTATATCGGTTCCAAAATCTACTAATACAATTTGTTTATCCCGTTTAAACTTAAGCATGTGTTTGCCCGAAGAAACAGAGCGAAGGGTTAAGCCAGGATTCAGACAGAATGTAAATACGGCAGAAGAATCCAGAGTTACTCCTTTCATAATTACTTCTGAAACAAATTTATCAGGTTGCTGCTCCACCAAGAGATCATACTGATGAATGACCATCTTTGGAGTAGAGACATATTGGTTATTGATACGTGTATAAACAGCTCTTATATTACCTTGGTATAAAATGGAATGTATATGCCAATAACCTCATGTAAAGCTCAATAAAAGAATAATAGACGAAAGAAACAACCAAGGATAGTTACTGCGCGAGGAGTGAGGCAAACGACGGAAAAGAGAGATCGTAAAAAAGATAAATGCTAATCCCGCAAAGAGATAGATAGCCCGGTGGTTGAGGATAACTGTCAAGTTAGAAAACCCTACAATTGTGGATTTTACCAGAGGAAGGCTATAAGCCATGTAATCGAAAAGATAATAAAATTTATCTTCGATATAAAAAACAGTAAGTCCGATATACCCTAATAACAACACAAACGTCAGTGCCTGGTTCTTCAGTACCAACATCAGGAAGATAGACAATCCAATAATAAAAATTAAGGTAGGCAAGCTAATTAAAAAGAAATAGATAACATACGCCATCCAGTCTACTTCTCCCCATGTCAGATTAAATGATGCCGTAATGCCCATGATGATGAGATTGAGCAATAAGAACACACGCAAATTTCCCCAAATTTTCCCAATAACATATTCCGCGTTACTTAAAGGGCGAACGTAAAAGACTTCCGATGTATCCAACTTTTTATCTCTTTTCAGAAAGTCGGAGGCTAAGAAGATGGCGATAACAGCCTGTCCCGTATTTAATAATAACAAGATTAAATAAGGAATATTCGATGGGATGGAAGTAGCAATCCACATGCCTCCATCCTCTGCTACAAATAACATGAAATTAAAACCGGTAATGATTAATATGGCGAGCACTGTAAACACCTGAAAGAACCAACTCCTTATTAATAATTTACTTTCATATTTAGCAACCGATTGTATATTAGATAAAAAGGTCATAATTAGAATATCGTGTTTAGTCGTTTGTCCAAAGATTTAATTGATTCTCCATATAATATACATAAGCGTGTTCTAAGTTAGGCGGAAAAGGTTCTGCTTTGTATCCTTCTACTTTGTCAGCCACCACCTGCACTTCCCACATCGTTCCTGAAGGAATAGTAGAGATTACCGGATACTTTTTATCAATCTCATGCAATTGATCGCCACTCGCTTTAATTCTCCACACTTTACCTTCGGCTTTCTTTAACATCTCTTGGGGAGAATCGTGGAAAGATACTTGTCCCCTGTTCATCAATGCCATATTATTACAAGTACTGGATATATCACCTACGATATGGGTAGACAAAATAATGGTTACGTCATTCTCGCTGACTTCGGAAAGGAGATTTCTAAAACGGATGCGTTCCTCCGGGTCAAGTCCGGTAGTAGGTTCATCCACAATGATTACTTTAGGATGGTGTATCAATGCTTGTGCAATACCCAACCTTCGCTTCATACCTCCTGACAATTTGTTAGCATACCGCTCGCGGACATCAAACAAGCCAACATTTTCGAGCATTTCATCTACAGCTTGCTTTCTTTGCTTACTATTAGTCATCCCTGACAGCCGTGCCGCATAATCAAGAAACTCGTAAGTCTTGTATTTAGCAAAAAAACGAAAGTCTTGTGGAAGATATCCCAAGATACCTCGTATTTCTTTTCGCTGTTTCATTAAATCATATCCGCAAATCTCAACTTGTCCGGAAGTCGGTTCCATAAGAGCCACAAGAATACGCATTAAAGTAGACTTGCCGGCACCGTTGGGTCCCAATAAGCCAAACATTCCCGTAGGTATCTCCAGATTGATATCTTTTAGTGCATGGTTCCCGTTTGGATATATCTTATTGAGGTTTCTAATAGTTATGCTCATGGCGTGTTATGTGTCCTACATTGTATATAGCCGATAAAGATAGCCTTTATTTACATTACACGGAACATAGTGGTTAATATTAACTTATATTAGCAGCATTTGTATAGTGAACATGGGAAGGAAATCACTTTTCTCTTTGTAAATAGGCATTTATAAAAAAGCCTCTTCTCACGAAGAGGGCTTTCTAGGTTTACTTACCTTTCAACAAAACAAGGTAGTAAACTTTAAGATGAAAAAAAGGGAAGTCTCACGACTTCCACAATTCTTCTAACCTTAAATCTAAATCTCTATGAAAAAAACGTATCGCAAAGATACGCGATTGTTCAATAGTGAGGTGTTAATGAATAGCATAAAGAAAGAATAAAAACTAATAACTGCAAATATTATTCAAAATAAGAGGGAGTACCTATTAATTTTATTAAACTTTTAAAGATAGGATTCTGCTCTAGTAAAGCGGGCACACCTGTAATGAACATTTGCTTGCGGGCTCGGGTAAGCGCCACATTCAGTTTGCGGTCTATCAAAACTCCTTCTTCCTCCGTCAGGTTCGAGAGAAACTGAAGCTGATAAAGATGATTCACGCAAAAAGAGTAAATAATAACATCACGCTCGCTCCCCTGAAACCGTTCCACCGTATCTATGAGAATATTATTCAATGCCGGAATACCTAATGCAAGAATTTCTTTGCGAATCAAAGCAATCTGACTCCGGTAAGGGGTGATTACGCCTAATGTTCTTTCCGGCACAAAATTTCCTTCGTGGTCTGCGTAGACTCGCGCAGCGAGTTGTGCCACGATGCGTGCTTCGCACAAGTTCGTCTTAGCAGACTTTCCGGTAGGCTCGGGAAAGGAAGGATAGAAAGCAAGACGGCAAACAGCACTTGCATCTTCCAATTGATGGGGCAAACCCACGGGAACAAGGCGACCTTCGTAGAAAGCACGATTGGAGAAGAGCGCCACAGCAGGATGCATACGTCCTTGCCGGCAAAGCATATCCCAACCTTGCGAAGCTTCAGGGAAAGGAGACTTCCGAAGCATCCGGTACAAACGTTCAAAGAGAGAATCTTTCAAGTTTGTCAGCCCGATGGTGTGCAACGAGTCTTCGTATATCTCGCTCTGCCCGTTTTTTTGCAACACCACAGCGGGAAGTTGTTTATGGTCTCCGATAAGGATAAACTTGCCAACGGCATTTTTACCGTTTCCGGTGCATGCACAGAGTATGTTTAGTAATTGGGGCTCGAGAATCTGCGTGGCTTCGTCGATGATGGCTACATCAAAGCGTTTGAGGCGAAACAGCTCCGGCTTGCCTGAGAGAGAGGCAACTGTACCCACAAAAATGTTACACCGACAAATCCGTTCGGTGACTTCCGAACGACGGCTACAAAGAGCCAATTCCCGTTCTATCAGATGTCCCCGGTAAGCCTCTTCACACGAAAGCTCGCTGCCCACCCGGATAAAATTCACTTCAGGACGGATGGAAGAAAGGGCTTTGCAGATTTCGTCTACCGCCCGGTTAGTATATGAAAGGAGCAATATCTGGGCATTCTCTTCCCGGTGGAAGGTTTCTACCATTTTCTTGAGTGCGCAAGAGGTCTTTCCGGTTCCCGGAGGACCTACCAAGAGGAAATAATCCCGTGCTGCCCGCGCTTTCAAAGCTACTCGGGTAAAGTCGTCGGGCGCTTCGGCAATACGTGCTTTATAAGATTCATCAAACTGAGGAGGGCGTTGTCCCAACAAAAGGCTACGCCTGTCTGGATTGGCGGAAAGGAAAGAATATAAACCGTGATACATGTTGCGAAAGGTAGTATCCATCGTGTCGTGTTCAATGGCATACAGGCTTTCGGAAGGCAAGACGGAAGGATTCTGTTGGGTAGCCCGCAAACGAATGCAGACTTCTTGGTCGGTGAGATAGTCAATGTTCCCTTTGAATACCATTTTATTCGTTACATTATCTTCTGCCGTATTCCGTTCATAAAGCACAATAGCATCCCCTTGACGGAAGTTAGGGAGCACTTCTCCCCGCCACCCTTCGTCGGAAGTTTCTCCAACATCCCTCTTTTCCGGAAATGCCAGCAACAAGCTCGCCTTATGTTCATCAGCAGCATGATTTTCCTTGATAGACAAGTCATATAATATCTCTCCCGCCTCACACTTCTCCGCCAGAGTGGACAACCACAAAGCAGCAGCGCCCGTGCGGCCTTCATAATCCACGTCCCCGGATTTGGAAGTATAAAGTTCTTTAGTCAGGAAGTTGTAGTTGGCGTAAAAATAAGCTTTCTCCAAGGGAGACAAGGCAGATAGCTTCTGCATGAATCCGTCGATGGAGGGACGCAAATACCGTTCCCAGAAATGTCCTGACAACCCGCGCTGGTTGAGCACGGACGATTGCAGTTTCTCCAGCCTCGAAGCCGTATACTCCAGGCTGTTACGCAACTGGATACCATACTCTTCGGCTACAATTTGATTGCGCAGGTCGATGACCCGGCGCACCATTGCCCACGAAGGACGGGCAGAATATAACAAAGGATAGCGGGTATAGAGCAGATATGCCTTCACCCGCCGGTGGTCCATCCCCATAGAATATTGAAGCACCGCCTGGTAGAGCAACATCTGTACCTTATTATTCTCTTTGGGCTCCACCTTGCCTCGGATGGCATACTCGTCCGCCTTTCCCGATTTCATTTCTATGAACGACGACATGTCGCGCTGCATATAGTCCAACCGTCCTTGGAGTCCCAGCGCTTCGCAGACATAACTGGGTTCAAGCACAGCATCTGTCTTGTCCAGCTCGTAACCGGGGGCGCGAAAGGTCTCGTTCACCACCTCGCGAATGTGTTCGAAATGGAGTTTGCAGTCGGCAAAGAATTGTTGTTCTTTCTCTTTGTCTCGCAAATCCCCGCAGGCTGCCAGTTCGATGGGATAGCGGCGGAATGCCTTCTGCATGCACTCGCGGTAGTCCACTTCGCCGGAAGCATGAATCCATTCGTCAAGAAAAAGATTGGCAATGTTACCTAACAGGAGAGGGCGGGCATTCTCTATCGGCTGCAAACGCGAAAGGAAATAGTTGCCCGGATGAGAACCAAACTCCCGGAAACATTCGGCAAGAGAGCTGATATCTATCAGATAATCCGGTTCGAGGACAATGAACGAAGGAGTCAATATACCTTCGTCATCGATAGCCACATCAAGAAGATTCACTTGGGCATGCCGCCAGAGCAGGCGGCAGGTGGCGGCAAACTCTTCGTTGACATCCGCCACATGATAACGAACTTTCAACGGCCCGTCGGCTATCTCTTCCAACGGATGTACATACAAGAAATGCTCGTCGGCATACTGGAAACAGACCCTCATCCGTTTCACCCGCCGCGTGGCAAGCGGAGCCGACAGGTAGGTGGCATCTGCGCGAGGAAGCAAGCGATATAAATTCGCAGGAACCTCTTCTCCCGACAATTTGCGGACAAAGAAAGCCAGCGTCTTGGCATCCCGCAACAGGTTTTCCCGCACGGGCTCCTTACGTCGATTAAGTATATCATTGGATGTAAGCCGAAAAGTATGCAATCGGTTTTGCTCGGAGACCGAAAGTCCCAGTTTTGCCGCAACGAAGCTGATACGCGCCGAAAGGTCGGTCATTTGCAGGCTCTCGTCGTGCATCTGGGAGCGGCAAAGCCGTTCCAACAGGTCGCGCATCTGCTTATAGCTCTGCCCAAGCGCCGCATCATCCGCACAAACAGCAGCTAATAGTAAGTTATAAGATTCTTTTCCCTCATTTTCCATGTCACAAAAATAAGAAGAAAATTCTTAGCAGGCTGCGTGACTGCCCTTTAAAATAATTGAATACCTTTGCAACTGTCTTACAAATCCAAAAAACGATGAAAATACGAATTATTGCATTCGATGCCGACGACACCCTGTGAAGTAACGAACCTTTTTTCAGGACATCGAAAGAAAATATACCGCCCTGCTGGCAGACTATGGAACAGCAACGGAAATCTCCGCCGAACTTTTCCAAACAGAAATGAGCAATCTCGCACGCTATGGATATGGAGCAAAAGGATTCACACTTTCTATGATTGAAACTGCCTTACGCGTAAGCAACTGACAACTTCCGGCACAGGTAATATCGGAAATCCTGTTTCTGGGCAAGTCTCTGTTGGACATGCCCATTGAATTGTTGCCCCAAGTGGAAAGCACCTTGCAGATATTGAGTAAAAAGTATAAGCTTGTAGTAGCCACCAAAGGAGATTTACTCGACCAGCAGAGAAAACTGGAACGTTCCGGCATCGCAGGTTATTTCGAACATGTGGAAATCATGTCGGATAAGACCGAAAAGGAATATAGAGTTCTCTTGAACTCGCTCGGAGTGGAGCCGGAAGAGTTTCTAATGGTAGGAAATTCGTTGAAGTCGGACATCCAACCGGTGTTGGCTATCGGTGGACATGCCGTACATGTTCCTTTTGAAGTGATGTGGAAACATGAAGTGATAGACACCTCCTTCACTCATCCCCGACTAAAGAGGATTCATTCTCTGGGAGAACTTGTCGGCTGTATAAAGGAATAGTTTCTGCAAATCATTCATCAGGTGTAACTCAGTTACACCCTTGACGGATGATTAGAGGTGTATTGTCAGCTTGCCGCTTCAGAGAGGGTTTCCTCCTCTTCCACAATCTCTTCTTTTTTATCTTTAACCAAAAAGATACTCATTTCATACAGTAGATAGAGGGGAATAGCCACTACACTCAATGTAAAGGGATCACCAGTTGGTGTGATGATAGCAGCAGCAATCACAATTACTACGATGGCATGGCGACGATATTTCCTCAAGAAGGTTTTATCCACCAATCCAAGCAGAGACAATAACCATGTCACCAAAGGCAATTCAAACGCTAACCCCATACATAGAATCAGCATCATGAAATTATCAATGTAAGAGTTCAGAGACAAGACATTTTCTATTTCCGCACTCAATTGATAAGTGGATAAGAAACGAAGTGTCAGTGGATAAACCATGAAATAGCCCAATAATACCCCTATGAAGAACATCACCGTCCCTATAGTCAGCGCTTTACGGACTCCATTCTTTTCGTGAGGATAGAGCGCAGGAGTGATAAACCGCCATACTTCGAAAAAGATATAAGGCGCTGCCGTCACTACCGACATCCAAAATGCCGTAGACATGTGAATAAAGAAAGGCGCAGCCAAATTAATATTCACTAGCTTTACCTGAAACTCTTGCGTAAAAAATTCATCGGTCAAATTCAAACTATGACCAATATACCGCAATACGTCATAAAAAATAAAATCATTGTGACAAGGCGCCAAGATGACATTATCGAAGAGATAGGGCATGGCTATAAAGTAGCCTACAGCCAGTACAAACCACACCCCAATGACCCGGAAAAGCACTTTACGCAGTTCTTCCAAATGATCCCAGAAGGTCATTTCCGCCATCGCTTATCCCTTTTTATCCGCTTGTACAGGTTCGTCAATTTCTTCTTTGACTTTGCTGATTTCCTCTTTAGCTTCGTTCACGCCTTCTTTGAAGCTCTTCACACCTTTACCCAATCCCCGCATCAATTCGGGAATCTTTTTCCCACCAAATAAAAGAAGAATAACCAATGCTATGATAATCCACTCAGAGCCACTCGGCAAAAGGCCTAAAAATAAGTTTGTCATACGTTTTAAATTATAAAGTCAATTGTATTTTTATTATAGTTCTGCAAATATAAAAATAAATACGGGAACTTTTAATATAATTGCCTAATCTTGGTAATAAATACGCTTCACTCTGGTAGAAATGCTGGTGAGCACTTCATAGGGAATGGTATCCAACACATCTGAAAGCACAGTAATGGGCAGGTTATCGCCAAAGATTTCCACTTGGTCACCTTCGCGGCAATCAATATCCGTCACGTCTATCATGCAAACATCCATACAAATATTACCTACGTATGGGGCTTTCCTTCCATTCACCAAGCAATAAGCATTCCCACATCCCAGATGCCGGTTGAGTCCATCGGCATAGCCGATAGGTATAGCAGCAATCCTTGAGATACGACTTAGATGTCCTTTCCGGCTATAGCCCACAGTTTCTTCTTCAGGCACTTCGCGTATCTGGAGAATAGTTGTTTTGAGCGTGCTTACATTATTTATAATAGAACTGTCGATAGGATTAATACCATACAAACCGATTCCCAACCGTACCATGTCGAATTGAGCTCCGGGGAAACGTTCTATCCCGGCGGTGTTGCAAATGTGACGCAATATCTTGTGCGAAAAAGCAGCCTGCAATTCCAGGGAGGCTTTCTCAAAGGTCTCGATTTGCCGACGGGTGAAAGCATCGAACTGGGGCGAATCGCTCCCTACAAAATGAGAGAATACCGAGCGGGGAATCACCGCATTCTGATTCTTGAGACGGTGGATCAACTGGGGAATCTCTCCCGGCTCAAAGCCCAGGCGGTGCATTCCCGTGTCCAGCTTGATGTGGATGGGGAAGTTCGTTATTCCTTCTTTCTCAGCCGCCTTAATCAATGCATCGAGCAGGTGGAAGTTATATATCTCCGGCTCTAGCTTGTAATCAAACAACGTTTTAAAAGCGGTCAGTTCGGGATCCATAATGATGATGGAAGCAGTGATTCCTGCTTTGCGCAGTTCGGAGCCTTCGTCGGCAACCGCCACGGCAAGGTAGTCCACATGATGTTCCTGCAAGCTCTTGGCTATCTCATAAGAACCGGCGCCGTATGCCGAAGCCTTCACCATGCACACCATCTTTGTCTCGGGTCGAAGCATGGAACGATACCTATTAAGATTGGCAATCATTGCTCCCAGGTTGACTTCGAGAATGGTTTCGTGCACTTTCAACTCGAGTTCCTCGGATACCACATCGAAGCCGAAAGCCCGGGAACCTTTTACCAATATTACCTCGTCACGTAGCTTTCGGAACAAGCCCGATGCGAGCAATGTCTCCGTATCGGGGAAGAAGTAACATTCGGGGATGTTATCGAAGCGGGAACTGCATGCCGAAATTTCGGGTCCTACTCCTATTATCTTATGTATACCACGGCTCTGAACCAATTGAGACACGCGGCGGTAGAGCGCTATTGGATTCTGCCCGGTTTCCAGAATATCCGAAAGAATCAAAGTGCGTTTCAACCCTTTCTTTTCTGAACGACGATAAAGAAAATCCAGAGCAATATCCAATGATCCTAAATCGGAATTATAACTATCATTGATAAGAATACATCCGTTTTTACCTTCTTTTACTTCCAGACGCATGGCAACAGGTTCGAGCCGCGCCATCCTCTCGGTAATCTGATCTGCCGGTGTCATCAGATAAAGACACGCAGCCAGACAGTTGAGTGCGTTCTCAATAGAAGCATCGTCAATAAAGGGAATACAGAAAGTATTATCCATTTCAAGATAGCGGTAAGAAATAACCGTGTGGTCTTCCTTCTTCACCACACGACTAATATACAGCGGACGTTCCCCGTCCATGCGGCTCCAAGCTATTTCACGAGCAGTGAGCATAGACTTAGCTACACAATTGCTGATAAACTCATCGTCTCCATTGTAGATAACGACATCACAATCTTTGAAAAGGCTTAGCTTTTCCATACATTTCTCCTGCAAAGAGAAGAAGTTTTCCTGATGTGCACCGCCTATGTTGGTCAGAATACCAATAGTAGGCTGGATGATATTTTTCAAAGCACGCATCTCTCCCATCTCAGAGATGCCTGCTTCAAAGATACCGAGTTCGGCTTCCTCGTCCAGTTGCCACACGGAAAGGGGTACTCCTATCTGGGAATTGTAACTGCGTGGCGAACGGACGACACGGCGGTCGGGACTCAGCAACTGATGCAACCACTCTTTCACAATAGTTTTCCCATTGCTACCGGTAATGCCAATCACAGGAATCCGAAAGTCGCGGCGATGCAGCTCAGCCAGTTTCTGTAAAGCTTTCAAGGGACTTGCCACCACCAGATAGTTAGCATCTTGGCGGATATCGAGCTGCTTTGCATCTTCTTCGGCGATGACAAAGTTACGCACTCCCCGGTCATAAAGCTCGGGAATGTAGCGTGCTCCATTATTTCGTTTAGTAATCAAAGCAAAAAAAAGTGTTTCTTCGGGGAAACACAGAGAACGGCTATCTGTAAGCAGCCAACCAATAGTAGCAGGGCTGTTGCCCAGACGGCGTGCTCCAATGCGTTCGGTTATGGATTCAATCGTGTACGACATAGTTCTGTTTCTTTTTCGAAGTCTAAGTACGGGTATTTTCCCTTAAGTCGTTCTATTTTTAACACTATTTGTCCTAAAAAACTTTTATATGCCTCCGAATCGGGATGAAAGGGTTTATGTGCCAGGGCGCGTTCAATCTCTGCCACCGCCTTCATCGTCCGGCAGGTTTCATCTGTAAAAAAGGTCTTTGAAAAGCATTCCCACAAGTAATTCACTGCCACAGAGGAAGGATGCAACATGTCTTCGGCATAGAAGCGGTAATCGCGCAACTCATCCAGCACAATCTCATACGAAGGGAAATAAAAAACTTTTCCGGGGAAGGCTGCCTGCAAACTATCGATGGCAAGCAACAAGGTGGATTTGCTAAGCTGATTGGCATGCATCCCGTCCCTTGCATGGCGAATGGGGCTGACGGTGAAGAGCACCTTTAACCGGGGGCAACGGGAGAACATCCCTACCAGAAGCGAAGTATAATCGGACACAATCTCAGCCACTGTCAAACGCCTGCGGTTGAAAGTGGATTCCGGAAGTTTATGGCAATTTGCCACCACCGTCCCCGTCCTCTTCTCTTCATATATATAAGAGGTGCCTAACGTGACCATCAGCCAATCCAGCTTTTCAAAACTTACAGAAGCACGACGCAAACGTGAATTGATAATCTGCAAACTCTCCTCCGCCTCAGAAGCCGAAAAAATACCATGATGTCGCGGACTGTGCCAGCAACCTTGATAATAGAACAATTCCTCTTTTGTATACTGCTTTCCCGCAATTATCTCCCGCAACGCTGCGGACACTGACGAAGGATTGTAAAGAATGCCAAACGGATTAATATCCAGACGAAATTTATGTTCAGCCAGCAAAGCACCTATGTTTTCGGCAAAGCACGAACCAAGCAACAATATCTCCTGCTCGTATGTGACAGGCGGCATTCCCTGGGGCAACTCTACGGTGGTATGGAAATCCATAAAATATTCTCCGATTAAAGATTTTATCTCGTTTTACTTCTCTTGATGAGCACAAAGATAATACTTACAAACCATAATTACCCCAAATACGTTGAACAAATGGCAATACCCTGCAAACAGGGCTTTTTTCAGGAAAAGCAAGAGCACTCCCCTCAGCTTGTGCACTGTCTTTTTTCACAAATAATAAGTAAACTTACCAGGAAAGCAAGTTTTATTAACTTATAAAATCTGTCTACGTTAATTAACATTTACTAAAACTACCAGCTTTTACAAGCTTTAAATTTCTTCTTTCAAACTATATCAGATACCTTTGTAGACCTTTAATCAAACAAGGCAAACTTATGACGCGTTATCTAAAAAACATGGAAAAAGAAATTATCATCGATAACCAATTAGATGAAATTCCTCGAGTTAATCAATTTATTGAAGAACTGGGAATGTCGCTAAAACTCCCTTCAGGCATAACGATGAGTGTCAATCTAGCTATCGAAGAAGCAATTACCAACATTATCCGCCACGCCTATCCGAAAGACAAAACAGGAGAAATCATGCTGCGCGCTGCCGTGGCACCGGGAGTTCTCACCTTCTTTATTAGCGACGAAGGCATATCTTTCGATCCTACCGATAAAAAGCTGGATAATAATGAAGCACCGGTGTCTCTGGAAAAACGCCTGACCCAAGGATTGGGACTTTTCCTGATACGCCGCACAATGGACGAAGTAGAATATCACTCGGTAGACAACCGCAATCAACTTATATTACGCAAATTTATCGACTCCAACTTCAAGCCCGAAGCTACCCTTAAAACAAATATATGTAAGATTGAGGATGTGACGATTCTAGCCATAGAAGGAAGGCTGGACACAGCTAATGCCAACGAATTCAATGCGGTGTTACAACCGTTACTCACCGACCCGCATCCCAATATCATCATCAATTGTGAAGGTATGTCTTATATCAGCAGTTCCGGATTGAGAAGTCTTATCGTTCTTCAAAAAAGCGTCAGCCAACACAGTGGCTCCATGGTGATAGAAGCAGTGAAACCGGAAATCCAGAAGATATTCGACATGACCGGATGCTCCTCGCTTTTCACCATCCGCTAACCAGACTTCTACCTATGAAGCGGTTATATCTACCTTTCAGCATTTTGCTAATGTTCATTTCTTCATGTATGAGCACTGCGCAAGCACAACAGTCTGTCACCCTCATTTCCAAATGGACTGCACAGGCACAATTTGCAGGATATTATGTAGCCGAGAAAATGGGATTTTACAAAGAAGAAGGACTGGATGTACGCGTAAAGCACCCCTCCACTTCAGAAAACTCTTTCTCTTTGCTGGAACAAGGCAAATCACAAGCTGTGATTATGAACCTGTCTTATGCCATGACCGAACAAACAAGCGGAATACGGGTAGTAAATATTATGCAAACTTCACAAAGAAACAGCCTCCTGCTAGTTAGCCGTTCGCCTTTAAAAGATGCCTCATCTCTGCAAAACCGGAAAATTGCCATTTGGAATCATCTCAGCGATGAACTGCTCGACCGCGTAGCAAAACATTATCATTTGGATGTGGAATGGATACGTTTCAATAGTGGTATCAACCTCTTTTTGGCGGGAGCCGTTGACATCTGCCTGATAGGAAGTTACAATGAATTGCCCCAACTTGCAGAGTGCGGAATGAAAATAGACGAAAGCCATCTTCTTCGCTTTGCCGATCATGGCTATGATTTGCCTGAAGACGGAATGTATGTCACTGAAGAATTTTACAGAAAGAACCCTGAAACTGTCCGCAAATTGGTGAAAGCCAGTATACGCGGCTGGAAATGGGCTAATGATCATAAAGAAGAAGCACTTGATATTGTTATGGAACAAGTCCGTCTCCACAACGTTGGAACCAATCGCTATCATCAGCGAATTATGCTCAATGAGATACTCCGGCTACAAGTCAATAAGCAGAGCGGCACACGCACCTATCGCCTGAGCCAGGAAGACTTTGACGAAGCAGCAAGTATCCTACTGCCAGACAAGATACAAACAAACACGTGTATCCGCTATGAGGACTTTGTAAAATAACCAATCAGCTGTATGAAATCTATTTTATCCCATTCTTTTGCCACACGGTTAAGTATCTATGTACTGACATTTACACTGGTAGTATTCACTACCATCATGGTGCTGTTCTACGTTTATAGTCGTGATAAAGTCACCAACTATGCTATAGAAAGCACACATGGACTGCTGAGCAATATAGCCACTCAAATCAGTAGCCAACTAATGTCGGTGGAAACAACCATGAACCAGTCTACCTGGATGTTGGAAAAGAATCTGGATAATCCGGATTCCCTCTATCGTGTGGTGATGGCTGCAGTAAAGAACAATCCTCTTATTATAGGAAGCGGGATTGCCTTCGCACCGGATTATTATAAAGAAAAAGGCAAATACTTCATGCCGTATGCTTCTTTCCAAAACCGCAGAGAAGGGGAAATTACCTACCAGGTATTGGGTTCCCAAAACTATGACTACCACCGTATGGACTGGTATCTTATCCCTTCCCTATTAAAGAAATCCCACTGGAGCGAACCTCATTATGATAGCGGAGGAGGAAATATGATGATGAGTACTTTCTCTAAACCACTTTATAATGCTGCGGGAAAAATATATGCTATCTTCACCGCTAACATCTCCTTATCTCAGTTTACAGACACAGTGAGCCAGCTCAAACCTTATGAATCAAGCTATACCTACCTTGTGAGTCGCAACGGAAGCTTCCTTACTCATACAGACCGTAATAAGATTATGAACGAGACCCTCTTCTCGGAAGCATTTCAAGACGGCAACAAAGCGCAAGAGCAGATAGGCTATGAGATGCTGGCGGGTCACACGGGTACTTTACGCTTTGACAACAAAGGAACTGACTCATACGCTTTCTATACCACCATTCCTAATATTGGGTGGTCAGTATGTACTGTATGTCCCAGCCGCGTGATACTCCAAGACCTGGATACAACCTCCCGCCAAATTATCTACACATTTCTGGTAGGCATGCTTGCCCTTTTCCTCATAATATATAGCGTGATACGCCGCGTAGCACGCCCGTTGGAAAAATTCTCCGAATCGGCACGAGCCATTGCCACCGGACGTTTCGATGTGGAGTTGCCCGAAGTGCATTCTCATGACGAGATAAAGGATTTGCATGATTCACTGGTATATATGCAACGCTCCCTCTCGGCGTATGTAACCGAGTTGCAACACACTACCGCTACCAAAGAACGAATTGAAAGTGAACTCTCCATTGCTCGTGAGATACAGATGGGAATGATTCCTAAAATCTTTCCTCCTTATCCCGAACGAGACGATGTAGACCTACACGCCGTCTTGCATCCCGCCAAAGAAGTGGGCGGCGACCTCTACGACTTCTTCATCGAAGAAAACCGCCTTTATTTTCTTATCGGAGATGTATCCGGCAAGGGAGTTCCGGCTTCGCTCTTTATGGCTATCACCCGAAGCCTGTTCCGAACTTTGTCGCAACACGTGCTTTCTCCAGCCCGGATTGTCACCGAGATGAACAATTCCATCGCCGACAACAATGAGTCCAACATGTTTGTCACCCTCAGTGTAGGCATACTCGACTTATCTACCGGCATACTCAAACTGTGCAATGCCGGACACAATCCGCCCCTATTGATTTCGCCGGACCAAAGCGTATCTTTCCTGAAATTCCGCACGCACATCTTTGCCGGAGTAATCGAAAATTTCAATTATACAGACGAAGAAGTAGTCCTGAAACCGGGAAGCAAACTCTTCCTCTATACCGATGGTGTGAGCGAAGCTGAGAATACGGATAAAGACCTCTATGGAGAAGAAAGATTGCTGGAGACCATAACCTTGTGCGCTTCTGCGGATGTGCGCGCCACGGTGGAAACGGTAGTTTCTTCCGTAGCCAACCATGTCAAGGAAGCTGAAGCGAGCGACGACCTCACCATCTTAGTGATACATTATAAACCTCAAAATACCGTTAACCCCCAATAATATAGAAATATGGAAAAAGAAATAAGAATTTCTAATAATCTGAATGAAATAGCCCGCTTGGCTGAATTTATAGAAATGATAGGAGAAGAACTATCTCTTTCTCCCGAGACTACCATGAATATCAACCTCGCGCTCGAAGAGGCTGTAGCCAACGTCATCATGTATGCCTACCCTTCGGCAGAGCAACACGACATTCTGCTCCGGGTGACTGCAACAGAAACGCAACTCATCTTCCTGTTGACCGACAGAGGTCTCTCTTTCGATCCGACCCAAGTAGAGGAAATTGATGTCAATCTCCCCCTTGAAGAACGTCCCGTCGGCGGGCTGGGTATTTTCCTTATCCGCAGCATTATGAATGAGGTAACTTATCAGCGTCTTGACGACGAGAACCACCTCATAATGAAAAAGAACCTATAATTTAGTATTTTTCCCGATTCATTTGGTGGGACTTGCCATCCGGCGAAACTGCCGGAACTGCCACCACAACATACAGGCAGATATCAAACTGGCAAGAAAGTCTGCTACAGGCATACTAACCCATACACCGGTTTGCCCATACCAACGGGGAAGAATTAAAAGACACGGAATCAAAATCAGTACTTGGCGAGTAAGGGAAAGGAAAATCGCCTTGCTTGCCATGCCAATACTTTGAAAGAAATTCGACGTAACCATTTGAAAGCCTACAATAGGAAAGAAAAGCACCACAATGCGCAAACCTTCAGCAGATTGGCGGATAAGCTCTTCGTGGGAAGTAAAAGCAGAAACCGCCAAATCGGGAATAAGCATTCCCATCAAGAAGCCCGAAGTGGTTACAATCGTAGCGCCATAAATAGTAAGTTTCAGCACCTGCGTTACACGCGGATAGAGTTGAGCACCGAAATTATATCCCGCAATAGGCTGCATTCCCTGGTTCAACCCCATCACAATCATCACGAAAAGAAAGACCAGGCGATTGACAATACCAAATGCACCGATAGCCAAATCACCGCCATAACGTTTCAATCCCTGATTTATCAGGATAACAATGAAACACGAAGCTAGATTCATTAAGAAAGGAGACATACCTATAGCAAGAGAATCGAACACAATTTTTCTCTTCAACCGAAAAATACCTTTATGAAAATGAAGTAATTCACTCTTGTTACTGAATATCTTGAACTGCCACAACAAAGCTATCACCTGTGCGGTGATAGTAGCAATTGCCGCTCCCCGTATTCCCCATCCGAATCCATAAATGAACAAGGGATCTAACGCAGTGTTGATAGCAACCGTAGCCACAGTAGCAATCATCGCTTTTTGAGGATGTCCGGCAGAACGGAGCACTGCATTCAATCCCAAATAAAGATGAGTGATTACATTTCCCCAAAGAATAATCTCCATATAATCGTGGGCATATCCCACCGTACTGTCACTCCCTCCAAAGAAATAAAGAATAGGGTCTAAGAAGATAAGGGTGAGAACTGTAAATGCCAGCCCGATAATGATGTTGAGCACCAGCACATTTCCCAGCACCCGTTGGGCGGTATCATAGTCTCTTTGTCCCAATTTTACTGAGATTAATGTAGCAGCCCCCACACCTACCAACGAACCGAAAGCGGCAGCAAGATTCATCAGCGGAAAGGTCAAGGCCAATCCTGAGATGGCCATTGCTCCCACGCCGTGCCCAATAAATATACTATCCACCATGTTATAAAGTGAAGACGCTGTCATAGCGATAATTGCCGGAATGGCATACTGCATCAATAACTTTCCAATCTTTTCCGTACCCAGCGCAATGGGCGTTCCTTGTTTTGTCATACCTATCATTTTGAGGGTGCAAAAGTAACAAATTCCGCCCACCCCACCAAGAATAAGAGTTTATTTCCCAAGCCCACCCCCCGTCAGACAGGCAGAAGGAGGCATCTTTCATCATTTAGCAGGCAGTTCATGACACAATATAAGAAAAGTTTTGTATTTTTGCCTCCAAAACATAGTTAATACACTAACGTAATGAACATTTTAGAACTAAGTGAACAGGAAATCATCCGACGAAACAGTCTGAATGAGCTTCGCGCGATGGGCATCGAACCTTATCCCGCAGCAGAGTATGTGACCAATGCTTTCTCTACCGATATTAAACAAGAATTCAAAGATGAAGATGAACCCCGCAAAGTATCCGTAGCAGGGCGTATGATGAGCCGCAGGGTAATGGGAAAAGCGTCTTTCATCGAGCTACAGGATTCTAAAGGACGTATTCAGGTGTACATCACCCGCGACGACATCTGTCCGGGAGAAGACAAAGAGATGTATAACACTGTCTTTAAACGCCTGCTCGACTTAGGTGACTTTATTGGAATCGAAGGCTTCGTTTTCCGCACACAAATGGGCGAAATCAGTATTCACGCACAAAAAGTTACTGTACTTGCGAAGTCTATCAAACCCCTACCTATCGTAAAGTATAAAGATGGCGTAGCTTACGACTCTTTTGAGGATCCGGAACTCCGTTATCGCCAACGTTATGTAGACCTTGCCGTGAACGAAGGCGTAAAAGATATCTTCCTCAAACGTGCTACTGTAGTGAGAACCTTGCGCAATGCACTCGATGAAGCCGGCTATACCGAAGTAGAAACTCCGATTTTGCAATCTATTGCCGGCGGAGCAAGCGCACGCCCGTTTATCACTCATCATAATTCCCTGGACATAGACCTTTATCTTCGTATTGCAACCGAACTATATCTGAAACGACTCATCGTAGGCGGCTTTGAAGGTGTATATGAAATAGGTAAGAATTTCCGTAACGAAGGAATGGACAGAACCCACAACCCTGAGTTTACCTGTATGGAGTTATATGTGCAATACAAAGACTACAACTGGATGATGAACTTCACCGAGCAACTGTTGGAGCGTATTTGCATCGCCGTAAACGGCAGCACGGAAACCGTAGTCGACGGAAAAACAATCAGCTTTAAAGCTCCTTACCGCCGTCTGCCTATTTTGGATGCTATCAAGGAAAAAACAGGATATGACCTCAACGGCAAGAGCGAAGAAGAAATCCGCCAAATCTGCAAGGAACTGAAAATGGAGGAAATCGACGACACAATGGGTAAAGGGAAGTTGATTGATGAAATTTTCGGCGAATTCTGTGAAGGAACTTACATTCAACCTACTTTCATTACCGACTATCCGGTTGAGATGTCTCCTCTGACTAAAATGCATCGTTCTAAACCAGGCTTAACCGAGCGCTTCGAGTTAATGGTGAACGGTAAAGAATTGGCTAATGCTTACTCAGAGTTGAATGACCCCATCGACCAGGAAGAACGCTTCAAAGAACAAATGCGCCTCGCCGATAAGGGAGACGATGAAGCTATGATTATCGACCAAGACTTCTTGCGTGCCCTGCAATACGGTATGCCTCCTACGTCAGGAATCGGCATCGGTATAGACCGCCTGGTGATGCTGATGACGGGACAAACCACCATCCAGGAAGTATTGTTCTTCCCTCAAATGCGCCCCGAGAAAGTGGCAAAGAAAGATTCCGCTTCCAAATACACAGAACTAGGCGTCCCTGAAGACTGGGTTCCGGTAATTCAAAAGGCCGGTTACAATCTGGTAGAAGATATGAAAAGTGTGAATCCGCAGAAACTGCACATGGACATCTGCGGCATCAACAAAAAATACAAACTGGGATTGACCAGCCCATCCGTGAACGACGTAACCGAATGGATTACCAAACTCAATTCATAATTCGTAATTCATAATTATAAATGAAACTACCCGGTAAGATAGCTATAATGGGCGGAGGGAGTTGGGCAACAGCCATCGCCAAAATGTGTCTGGGGCAGGAAGAGTCTATTAATTGGTATATGCGGCGCGACGACCGCATAGCCGATTTTAAAAGGCTCGGTCATAATCCGGCTTATTTGACAGGCGTAAAATTCGACATAAAACGTATCAACTTCAGTTCGAATATCAACGATATTGTGAAGGAGTCGGATACACTCATCTTTGTCACCCCTTCCCCTTATCTGAAGGCTCACTTGAAAAAGCTGAAAACCCGGATAAAGGACAAGTTTATTATCACTGCTATCAAAGGAATTGTGCCTGATGACAACTTAATCGTATCGGAATATTTCACTAAAGAATATGGAGTACCCCCCGAAAACATAGCTGTTCTGGCAGGTCCTTGCCATGCGGAAGAAGTAGCGCTCGAACGTCTTTCTTATCTTACCATCGCCTGCCCCGATAAGGATAAAGCACGTATCTTCGCCCGCCGCCTGAGTAGCAGTTTCATAAAAACATCCATCAGTGACGATGTAGCAGGTATTGAATATAGTTCGGTACTTAAAAATGTGTATGCTATTGCTGCGGGTATTTGCAGCGGATTGAAATATGGCGATAACTTCCAAGCAGTACTCATGTCGAATGCCATTCAAGAAATGAACCGTTTTCTACACACAGTGCACCCATTGAACAGAAATGTAGACGAATCTGTTTATTTGGGCGACTTGTTGGTGACTGCCTATTCCAATTTCAGCCGCAACCGCACGTTTGGAACCATGATTGGGAAAGGCTATTCGGTAAAAAGTGCACAGATAGAAATGGAAATGATAGCAGAAGGCTATTACGGCACTAAGTGTATCTAGGAAATCAATAAACATCATCACGTCAATATGC
>JAUUNK010000409.1 GCA_030844565.1 Bacteroides ovatus | reverse complement strand
GAGATGGTAGAATCCGGTGACCGCTGGGAAAAGGAATCGGAAATAGCTTCAACCTATCTCCACAATATGGGAGCCTACTACGGAAACGAGAAAAACTGGGAAGCCTTCGGGAAGTATGCTTTCGAAGCCGCCCTGACACGCACCGATGTTGTCGTGCAGCCCCGCCAAAGCAATACCTGGGGAGCACTGAGCCTCGACCATGTCTATGAATTTATGGGAGGGATGAACCTTGCTGTACGCAATGTAACAGGAAAAGACCCCGACGCCTACCTCAGCGATTATCGTAACCGTAACCACAACCGGATGCAAGAACTCAAAGAAGCTGTAGGAATAGAGAGCCGCACTACTATCCTAAACCCTGCCTATATCAAGGAAAAAATGAAAGGCGAAGCTTCTTCGGCAGACGAACTGACCGAAATCATCACCAATACCTACGGCTGGAATGTGATGAAACCTGCCGTCATCGACAAGGAACTTTGGGACAATATATATAAGGTATATGTGAAAGACGAATATCGGCTGGGAACGAAAGACTTCTTTGAGCAAAAGAACCCTGCCGCACTGGAAGAAATGACTGCTGTCATGCTGGAGAGCATCCGCAAAGGATTATGGAAAGCAAGTGACGAACAAATAGCGGAACTGGCTAAAATGCACACCGAACTGGTGAATAAATATCGCCCCTCTTGCTCGGGCTTTGTCTGCGACAATGCCAAGCTTCGGAACTTTATCGCCTCCCAAGTGGATGCACAATCTGCCGAACAATATAAAACCAGCATCTCCCGAATACGCGAAGCCAAAGCAGAGGGCACTGATAAAGCCGTAGTAATGAAGAAACAGGAATTGAACGCATCAGCAGAAGAGCAAAAAAATACACTGAACAATGCAATAGTGGGCATTGCCTTCCTGATTGTGCTTATAGCTCTAGTGTTGTTTGTGAGAAGCCGCCGAAAAAAGCAAGAAAACAACTAATAATGGAAACAGTCGTATTCATTCTTATGCTCTTGGTCACTTTCAACTTCTTGTTGAAACAGACTTTCTGGAAGATGAGCGCCGTAATCATCCTGACTCTGCTCTGTGCAATGTTCGGCGGAGGAATGTGGCCTTATGCTATCGAACAATCCAAAACGCAGATAGCCGACTGGCTTGCCAATCCGTCCCTGATGCTCGACACGTCAGTGATATTGACAGTGGACATTAGCTTGCAAATGGCGTATGCCATGCTAGCAGTGCACGTAGCCAACGATTATCCGGTGAAACGGCGCACTTTGTGGATGTACCGTTTCCTGCGTTGGTTTCCCGGGTTATTAATTTTCCCGGTACTGTTCAGTGGCTTGGTATGGCTCGTCTTCGAATTTCCAGGTACTTCGTTCACAATTCTTGCCTGGAGTTTTGCCGTCATTGTAGGAATAGCCATCCCGGCAGGTCGCCGTTTGCTACTTTTCCTCCTACCCGAAAAAGAACTACGGCTGGAATTGCTTTTCCTCACCAACGCTCTTGTTGCTATCTTAGGCATAGTAGCTACGGTGAACGGGAAGACTTCGGTCGCTGGAGTCAGCGAAGTTAACTGGGAAGCTTTAGCCGCCACCATAGCAACGGCATTTATAGGTGGAATAGCAGGACTTATTCATCGTATCATCTTAAAAAAATAATCAAACAAATATGAACTTTATATCAGACATTTTATACTGGATTTCTACCGGACTACTCGTCCCTGTCATCGTGTTACTCATCGTACTCTTTTGCCGCGCCCTTCTGTTAGTGGGCAGTTTCTACGGGCAATATCTTTCTATCCGCAAGACCGAAGCCTTGCTTCGCAACGAGTTGAAAACACTCACCCCTGCCACAGTCGGTACATTGAATGAGAAACTTCCTGAAAAATCTAGTTCGCTCGTCATCCGTTACCTCCGCCAGATACTCGAATCCCGTACTACCCCGGCTCAAATTCAACGCCAACTTGCCAACTTCGAGATAGCAGCAGACAAAGACCTTGCCATCTCAAAAACTCTCACGAAACTAGGTCCTATCCTGGGGCTGATGGGGACATTAATCCCCATGGGACCCGCTCTCGCCGGGCTGGCAAACGGTGACATCGCCTCTATGGCCTACAACATGCAAATAGCTTTTGCCACCACCGTTGTAGGGCTTGTATCGGGTGCAGTAGGCTTTATCACCCAGCAAGTGAAACAACGCTGGTATCTGCAGGATATGACGAATCTCGAATTCGTAGCAACACTCTTGAGCGAGAACCATCTTTCCACTCCACAAAACCTTGAAAAATGAGACGTAACCTATTAAGAAAAGAAGAAGATTCGGACCCCATCAGCGTAGTATCCAACCTGTTCGACGTGGCTATGGTATTTGCCGTAGCATTGATGGTAGCTCTCGTCAGCCGCTATAACATGACGGAAATGTTTTCAAAAGAAGATTTCACGATGGTAAAGAATCCCGGTAAAGAGAATATGGAAATTATTTCTAAAGAAGGGAATAAAATAAACCGCTATACACCTTCCGAAAGTCAAAATAAAAAAGAAGGCAAGCGGGGGAAAAAAGTAGGTATCGCTTATGAACTGGAGAATGGGGAAATTATTTATGTGCCTCAAGAATAGAGACATCTCATAGCCTCAAAAAAAATAGCCGGAGCGATGCCCATATCGTCTCCGGCTTTCTTAATTATTGATTGTTCTTCCTACTATTTTAGATGGA
>JAUUNK010000408.1 GCA_030844565.1 Bacteroides ovatus | reverse complement strand
TCGGTTATCAGTGAAGAAATCCGCAAGCAACTCCAGGAGAAAGAAGGTCGCGACTATCCGGACTACCTGATAGCTTGCGTAGGCGGAGGAAGTAATGCAGCCGGAACCATCTACCACTACGTAGATGACGAACGTGTACAAATCGTCCTCGCCGAAGCCGGTGGCAAAGGAGTGGATACCGGCATGACCGCCGCTACCATCCAACTGGGCAAGATGGGAATCATCCACGGAGCACGCACTTTCGTCATCCAAAACGAAGACGGGCAGATAGAAGAACCTTATTCTATCTCTGCAGGACTGGACTATCCGGGTATCGGACCGATGCATGCCAACCTTGCCGACAAGAAACGGGCCCTGGTTCTTGCTGTCAATGACGACGAAGCCATCCGCGCCGCTTACGAGCTGACTCAACTCGAAGGTATCATCCCCGCGCTGGAATCTGCCCACGCCCTGGGAGCATTGGACAAGATGAAGTTTAAACCAGACGACATCGTGGTGCTCACTGTCTCGGGACGGGGAGATAAAGACATCGAAACCTACTTAAACTATAATTACCAGAAATAAATCGTTCAATAAGAAAACAGATACAGACAATGAAGACGAATCACCAATCCAATACGGGTGAAACTTTCCACTATACCACCCATAGCAATCAAGTCCTCGGCGACATGCACACTCCCGTTAGCATCTATCTTAAAGTCAGAGATATGTATCCTCAATCTGCTTTGATGGAAAGCTCCGATTATCATGCCGGAGAGAATTCGCTTTCCTTCATCGCCCTCTGTCCCCTGGCAAGCATCGGTGTGAACAGAGGCATAGTGACCACTACCTTCCCCGACAACAGCCGCGAAGAGACACCGCTCGACAAGGACTTCACCGTGGAAAAGGCAATGAACCGGTTTATCGCCCGTTTTCAGGTGAGCGGCAACGATAAGACAGTTTGCGGTCTTTATGGTTACACCACTTTCAACGCCGTGAAATATTTTGAACACATCCCCGTTAAAGAAAGCCACGATGAACAAAACGATGCGCCGGACCTGCTATACATATTATATAAGTATATCATCGTCTTTAACCACTTCAAGAACGAACTGACCCTGGTGGAAATGCTAACAGAAGGAGAAGAAAGCGGACTACCCCAACTGGAAACAGCTATCGAGGACCGCAACTATGCTTCGTACAACTTCACCATTACAGGACCTGTCACCAGTCCTATCACCGACGAGGAGCACAAAGCCAACGTACGCAAGGGAATCGCCCACTGTCTGCGCGGAGATGTCTTTCAAATCGTGCTGTCCCGCCGTTTTGTACAGCCCTATGCCGGAGACGACTTCAAAGTATACCGTGCCCTGCGCAGCATCAACCCCTCACCCTACTTGTTTTACTTTGACTTCGGCGGTTACCGCATCTTCGGATCTTCGCCCGAGACACACTGCAAGATTGAAAACGGACGGGCTTACATCGACCCCATCGCCGGAACCACCCGACGCACGGGAGACACCGTAAAGGATAAAGAACTGACAGAAACCCTGCTCGCCGACCCGAAAGAGAATGCCGAGCATGTAATGCTTGTTGACCTGGCACGCAACGATCTCTCCCGCCATTGCCACGATGTGCGGGTGGTGTTCTACAAAGAGCCGCAATATTACAGCCACGTCATCCACCTCGTCAGCCGTGTCAGCGGAGTATTGGACGAAGGCGCCGACAAGATAAAAACCTTCATCGACACCTTCCCCGCAGGAACCCTGAGCGGAGCACCGAAAATACGAGCCATGCAACTCATCAGCGAGATAGAACCGCACAACCGCGGAGCCTACGGCGGATGCATCGGATTCATCGGTCTCAATGGAGAACTGAACCAAGCCATCACCATCCGCACGTTTGTAAGTCGCAACAATGAACTCTGGTTTCAGGCAGGCGGCGGCATCGTAGCTCGCAGCAAAGATGAATATGAATTGCAGGAAGTAAATAATAAACTGGGCGCCTTGAAGAAAGCAATCGACCTCGCCGTCCAATTAAAGAATTAACCGGTAGCCCCGAATAACCCATTTATAAGAATAAAGACAATGAAAATATTACTGTTAGATAATTATGACTCCTTCACCTATAATCTGCTACATGTGGTGAAGGAATTGGGCGCCACGGACGTAGAAGTATTCCGCAATGACGAAATCGCCCTCGATGAGGTAGAACGTTTCGATAAGATTATCCTTTCGCCCGGACCGGGCATTCCCGAAGAAGCGGGACTACTGCTACCTATTATTAAAGAGTATGCATCTACTAAAACTATCTTGGGTGTATGTTTGGGTCATCAAGCCATCGGCGAAGCATTCGGTGCCAAACTGGAAAACCTTACCGACGTATTTCACGGTGTGCAAACTCCTGTCCGCATCCTGAAAGAAGATATTCTCTTCAAAAATCTGGGACGTGAAATCCCTGTCGGCAGGTATCATTCGTGGGTGGTCAGCAAAGAAAACTTCCCCCATTGCCTGGAAATCACAGCGGAAAGCGAAGAAGGACAAATCATGGCATTGCGCCACAAAACTTATAAAGTACACGGCATCCAGTTTCATCCCGAATCTGTGCTGACTCCGCAAGGAAAAGAAATTATCAAGAACTTCTTAAACGAATAAACCTATGAAACAGATTTTATATAAACTCTTCGAACATCAGTATCTGGGCAGAGACGAAGCCCGCAACATCCTGCAAAACATTGCACAAGGTAAAT
>JAUUNK010000407.1 GCA_030844565.1 Bacteroides ovatus | reverse complement strand
GGGGGCGATTACCAGGAGGGCTGCGAATATGTGGAACCTCTTTTTGCCGCCCTTGCTCAGGTGAAGACTCCCATGGGGACGTATGGAGTGATGGGAAACAATGACTATGAACGTTGCCACGACGAAATTGTCCGTACGATGGAACGCTATGGCATGCATGTGTTGGAGCATCGGCTGGATACACTTCACAAAGACGGGCAACAGATTATTCTGGCAGGTATCCGAAATCCTTTCGACCTGAAACATAATGGGCAATCGCCTACACTTGCTCTTTCTCCGGAGGATTTTGTGATTATGCTTGTGCATACTCCCGATTATGTGGAAGATGTGTCGGTAGCGAATACCGACCTCGCCCTGGCTGGGCATACGCACGGCGGACAAGTGCGGCTGTTCGGATATGCTCCGATAGTAAATTCCCGTTATGACAACCGTTTCTTGACGGGGCTTGCCTATAATGCCGCCAAGATACCTTTGATTATAACGAACGGCATTGGCACATCGAAAATGGCCGTTCGCATCGGTGCTCCGGCAGAGATTGTGATGATTACTTTACACCGTTTAAAAGAGTAATCCCGATTATGGATGCTCTGCAAGATATTGCCACACTGCCGGATGAAGGAAATACCGAATATCTTTGTGTTCATCCAGCGCCTGCCGGATAAAAGTGGAACTGATTTCGAAGGTAGGAGAGTGAACCACTGACACAGAATCGGGCAACGAAGCGGCATCTACTTCATATCCCGGGCGGGGATAAATAAGTATCCGGTTTTCGGCTATAATCTGTTCCCATTGAAACCAGCGGCTGAAGTTTACCCAATTGTCGGAGCCGATGATGAAATAAAACTCCCTTTCGGGATAAGTTTCGCGCAATTTCCTCAAAGTATGTACGCTGTAAGAGGGGCGGGGAAGATGAAATTCGAAATCAGAAGCGCGGAAACGTGGGTATTCCTTAGTGGCAAGTTCCACCAACTTCAACCGTAGTTCGTCGCTCCACAAACCGTCTTGAGCTTTCAAGGGGTTGTGGGGCGTGACCATAAACCACAGTTCATCCAGGCTCTCATACTCGCAAAGATAGTTTGCCAGTGCTAAATGCCCGATGTGGATAGGGTTGAACGAGCCGCTGAAGATTCCTGTCTTAAGCTTTTCCATTCTCAGCAGCTTTCCAGGAACTCTTTAATGATTTGCAGGGTTTCTGCTTTTGCTTTCTCAAGGTCGTCGTTCACCACGATACGGTCGAACTTGGGTGCGAAGCTTAATTCATATTCGGCTTTGGCCAGGCGGTTTTCAATTACTTCGGGACTGTCCGTGCCGCGTCCCACCAGTCTTTTCCGCAAGTCTTCGATGCAGGGTGGCTGGATGAAGAGAGAAAGTGCGCGGTCGCCATAGAATTTCTTGATGTTGCATCCGCCTACAACGTCCACATCGAATATAACATTCTGTCCCGCAGCCAGTTGTTTTTCTACTTGCGCCTTCAGTGTGCCATAATAGCGGTCTTGATATACTTCTTCATATTCCAGGAATTCGTTGTTCGCGATTCGTTGCCGGAACTCTTCCGGAGAGAGGAAGAAATATTCTACTCCGTTCTTTTCCGTGCCCCGTGGAGGGCGGCTGGTGGCGGAGATGGAGAATGCCAGGTTCAGTCCTTGCGTCAGCAGGTAGTTGATGATGGTTGATTTCCCCGACCCCGAGGGTGCAGAGAATATAATAAGTTTACCGTCCATAAGTCTTATAACGAGAATTACATTACGTTCAGTACTTGTTCTTTGATTTGTTCCAGTTCGTCTTTCATCTGCACGACGATTTTCTGCATTTCAGCATGGTTGGACTTGCTGCCCAGCGTATTGATTTCGCGTCCCATCTCTTGCGAGATGAATCCCAGCTTCTTGCCTTGTCCGTTGCCGTTTTCCATTGTCTGGATGAAATATTTCAGGTGATTGCTGAGGCGTTGCTTCTCCTCGTTGATGTCCAACTTCTCGATGTAGTAAATCAATTCCTGTTCGAGGCGATTCTTATCGTAGTCTATGCTGAGCGTCTTTTCCAATGCATCAGTGATACGTTCTCTTACTTTGGCAACGCGTTCCTTTTCATAAGGGTCTATTTCGGAAAGAAGGCGGCTGATATTGGCAATCTTTTCGCGGAACTTCTTTTCGAGAGCGGCGCCTTCTTGTTTGCGGAATTCTATCAGTTGGTGAATAGCTTCGCGGATGGACACCTGTACGGTTGCCCATTCTTCGTCTGTAAGTTCGGGAATTTCCGCTTTGGTCATCACGTCCGGCAGGCGCAGCAATGTCTGGAACCAGTCATTAGGGACGGGGATGTTGAGTTTATCCGATATTTCTTGGATTTGTTTATAATATCCTTCTACCAATGCTTGGTTGATAGGAGTAGCGTTTTCTGCTCCTTCCTTTTTCTCCACCCATAAGTTGAAGTCTACTTTTCCGCGTTCCAGTGTTTGTGATATCTCATTGCGGATTTCTATTTCTTTTTCGCGGTAGGCAGGGGCCAGCCGGGCAGACAAATCCAGCGCTTTGCTATTGAGGGATTTGATTTCTACATTAATCTTTTTATCAGGAAGTTCGGCAGTCGTTTTGCCGTATCCTGTCATTGACTGTATCATACTTGCTTTGAGTTTTGACGCAAAAATACGTCAATATTTTAAGATAACCATCTTTTAGCGGGTAAAAAAGTAACCTGGAGTCACGGCTTTTTCATTTAAGAAATATTGTTTATCGCTTGTTATTGCAGTAAAAATC
>JAUUNK010000406.1 GCA_030844565.1 Bacteroides ovatus | reverse complement strand
ATATGGGCATACATTTTATCCGGTATGGACCAAACATAGGGTTTTATTATCCATAATATTGTGATGCAACTACCGGCTGATCGTAACACTGCATGTCCTGTCAAGAGTCCGTTTGAACCAGATCCCCAGAAAATAAAAACAGATAATGTGTTATATTTATTTGTAAAACAAGAAATAATCACTGCATTTGCACATTTTCAAACATGAATGGTTATGTGCAAATCAAATGATTATATACATAAAACAAGCCAATAGCCAATATATCAACGATACACAGGGTGCTGCCGTTTTTGGCGCCCCCCATCGAAAAGGAACGGACGAAGGGAAACAGCGGCGTGAGCATTACAGGTTCAAGGAGTTGGCTGCTTCGGAATTCCCATATCAGGTGAAACTTTTTTCCAGAAATCTCGGACTTGTCAAGCTTGTCCTCCATTCTGACGGATGATGATGATTACAATTGCCCACAGCAGACAGGAATATGGGTGCATATGCAAATATTGAAACCATTATCTATCTGAAATACAAGACTTTTCCGGGAATGATCGGACGGAAAAACAAGGGATAACAGGTGGACAGCAGGCATATTGCCAAACATAGGAAAGATGTCTTCAGACCGGTCGCAATGCTTGCCCCGACAGGCACTTATATGGTGCCCGATACTCTCAAAAAAGATGTTGACGATTTCTGTGAGGTTGTCAAAGAGGAATTGCCTAATGCTGATTTTTTCAAGTCGGCAGGAGTTAGAGGGGGCACAGAAGAACAATCATTGAAGCAACTCGAGAGTACTTTTATGTTATTACCCGTAATGGCAGTTTACTTAAATATTACGATAATTCTGGTTATTATTACGATTTGTGTTTTATATATTACGATTTGTGTTAATTATGGGTTAAATCTTTGATTTTACACTAATAATAGAAAAAGTCATACTATATTTGTATCGAAATAAACGATAAGCAGTAAGATGTCAACAGATATATTAAGAATCATTGAAGGCGGATTGGCGAATGACAAACGAAAAATCATCAATTACGCAATACGTTTGGCTGAGAGGCTGAAAGCCGACGGAGATGTTCAGCTATCTAAGTGTATAGTTGAACAGATAGAATCGTCCACGCATAAGAATGTTGCTACAGCTGATGCTATGCGCATGGTTCCACTGGACATGGACAGTAAATTACAAATAGTGGAAATTGTTCCGGAGAACTCGAACAGAGCTGATATCGTATTATCAAATATGGTACAGAAGCAGGTGGAGGAATTCATTAAACTGATAAAGAATGATACAGAATTGGAACTGGCGGGCTTGAATATCAGGAAATCATTGCTGCTTTATGGCGCACCGGGATGTGGAAAGACTTCCATTGCCCATTACATCAGTGAGAAAACAGGACTCCCATTGGTGGTATCCCGCCTTGATGCTATTGTGTCTTCATTATTGGGTAGTACGGCGAAGAATTTAAGCAGGATATTCTCTTATGTCAACAGTATGCCGTGCATTCTTTTGCTTGATGAATTCGACGCTCTGGCTAAAGCTCGTGATGACAACCATGAATTGGGAGAACTTAAACGTGTGATAAACAGTCTTCTTCAGAATATTGATTCAATGTCACCATCCACTGTGCTGATAGCAGCTACCAATCATCCAGACCTGCTTGACAAGGCCGTATGGAGGCGTTTCTACACAAGGCTTGAGGTGGGCCTGCCTGATGAAGACAGTAGAAAGCAGATTGTCAGAAATACATTGAAGGGCTTCAAATGTGTGATTCTTGAAGACGAAAACCGAATGAAGATTATATCTGAACTCATGGCCGATCTGTCCCCTTCGGACATTTGTACGATTTTAACCAAACTGAAAGTCAAGAGCATTATTGATGGCAGCAAGGAAATCAACTATGAACAGATTCTGGCATCTATTTACGAATTTGGAGGTAAAGATGAACCTATGGATAATTTTATAGTGTACCTCAATACCTATGGAGTTACACAGAATACAATCTCAAAAATGTTGAATATCAGCATACGTCAGGTGCGTAATGCATTGTCGGACAAAAAATAAGATAAAGAAGATGTCAAAAACATTACCTATTCAGCAAGTACATTTCCGTGGGGAACGGGACCAGTTTCTAACGGAAGGCGGCGGAGGATCCAGGCTACCTAAATGGGTCAACGAGGAAAATATAAGAGCCAATATTCTTCGGGTCAATGCACACATAGCCGAACTGGAACATGCCTTTGAAAAACGGGATGAAACATCTTTGCCAATCCTGACTATAGTTGATATCAACAAGGAAGCTACAGCGAAATCGCATAGGTTCGCCATACATTCCATGGTGGATGTGAACAAAAAGCGTAATGTCTTGGGTACGACTGACATTGGTAAACTGCTTGTTAAAATAGATACAAGAGCCGATTTAAAGGCGATTGCTGAGAAATTTAATCCGGAAAACAAGAATCTCAGCAAGAATCTGCAAAAAGGATTGGCCGCCGTTGCGGACATCACTAAATATGTTCCTATAACCGACACTTCCATTGAATCTGCTGAAGTCTTGAAAGTTCAGTTAGTCGATTATTTAAATTCGGAGATGAATCTACGCTCCAAGAGGTTATTGCTTAATTTCTGCAATAAGAATAATGTCGAAGTCGAAGAATTAAACTATGCGAGTGAACTGCGATTATTCAAGTTGAAAAATATCTCCAGGGAGAATGCCGGTGAACTTGTTGGAATGGATGGCGTGCTGTCTGTCAGAAAAAT